>JBNKVZ010000029.1:0-37286 GCA_050299455.1 Thalassospira sp. | reverse complement strand
ACACTCATGGCCATGCGCAAAACGGCCCCTTGCGGGCTCAGGGTATAGGCCGATACCCAATCAATAAAACGGCGGGTTACAGCGGGCATCGGGATCGCGGGCAGTACGCCATAAATTTCGCGCAACTTGCCCGGGTCCACATCGCCTTTGGCATCGCCCCAGACAACACCACGCTGGGTTTGACGTCCCAGCGGAATTTCGACAAAATCGCCGGGCTGAATATCGAGGCCCTCGGGAACGACATAGTCATAAGGCCCCGCCAATGGCAGGGGAGGCAGCACAGAAACTGTGCGACGTTCAAACAGATTTCCCGTTATGGCCTTTGCGGCGCACATATACTATAACCCCATCACGATAGGCTGGCGTGATCCGAACCGTTTGTGGTCCGGTTGCCCGGCACGAAACGGTCCCACAGCCAATAGCAGTAATCTGCTTAATCGAACAACGGTCTTCATCAGCAGGAATTACAATGAAGTTCTTCATCGACACCGCCGACATCGACGCCATCCGCGAACTTGCCAAGTCTGGCCTGGTAGACGGCGTCACCACCAATCCGTCGCTGGTTGCCAAGGCGGGCCGCCCGTTTATCGACCTGATCAAGGAAATTTGCGAAGTTGTTGATGGTCCGGTCAGCGCCGAAGTCGCCGCAACCGACTATGACACGATGGTCGCCGAAGGCCGCAAGCTGGCCGCGATTGCCGATAATGTCGTCGTCAAATTGCCGCTGACCCCGGATGGGCTGAAAGCCTGCCGCACCTTCACCGACGAAGGCATCAAAACCAACGTCACGCTGTGCTTCTCGGTTGGTCAGGCCATTCTCGCTGCCAAAGCAGGGGCAACCTTTGTTTCCCCGTTTGTTGGCCGCCTGGACGACATTTCCAGCGATGGCATGCAGCTGATCGCCGACATTGTTGAAGTTTACAACAACTACCCGAACTGGGAAACCGAAGTGCTGGTCGCATCGGCACGCGGCCCGCAGCATGTTGTCGATTCGGCCCGCCTCGGCGCCGATGTCGTCACCATCCCGCCGCAGGTTCTGGGTCAGTTGTTCAAACACCCGCTGACCGACAAGGGCCTGGAAGCATTCCTGGCCGACTGGGCAAAAACCGGTCAGTCGATCCTGTAAGGATGTAACGGCGGGCATTTTTTATGCCCCCTTTAATCAGCATTTAACCCGGTTGCCCCCATTGTGGCAGCCGGGTTTTTTAATATGACAACAAACTGCCGGGACACATGGAAAAAACTGATTTGCGCGCCGAAGATATCGCCGAATATCTGGCGGAAAATCCTGACTTTTTTAAACACCGCCACGAACTTCTCGACAGTCTGGAAATGCCGGTGCGCCATCATGGGTCCGGTGTGGCCGACATGCAGCAATATATTGTTGAACGCCTGCGCGCCGAAAGCGACCGCCTGCGCGGGGCCACCAGCGAACTGATCAATATTTCCAAGTCCAACCTGGAAACCCAGCAGCGCATTCACCGGGCGGTTTTGGCCCTGCTTAATGCACGCGGGTTTGAAACCTTTGTCGAAGCCTTGCAGGATCTGGTGCCGCAACTTCTGGATCTCGACTGCATTTCCATCTGTTTTGAAGAACATACCGATAGCCCGGTACCACGATGTGGCGGGCGGGTACGCCGCCTTACCCACGGCGCGGTTGACCAGGTACTGGGCGAAGATCACGATGTCTGGCTGGTGCCCGAACATGCGGGCGACGAAGCCATTTTTGGCCCCAAGGCCGATATCGTCAATTCAGCAGCCCTTGTGCGCCTTGCGCCGTTTTACGACGATCCGGTCGGGCTTGTCGCCTTTGGTGTTGCCGAACCGGGATATTTCAGCCCGGCCCAGGGGGCGGATCTGATCCTGTTTTTATCCTCGGTCATTGAATTTGGTGTCCGCCGATGGTTGAGCAACCCAAGTTGAACAAGGCACCGTCCAGTGCCCTGACCGCCCTGACACTGCCGGCCGAGACCCGCCAGACCATTGATGTCTGGCTACAATGGCTGCGCAGTGAAAGGCGGGCCTCGCATCACACCACGGAAAACTATCTGGTCGATCTCTATGCGTTTTTCGCCTTTATCGACCGGCATCGCGGCGGTGCGCCCAGCCTTGAAACCCTGCTATCGCTCACCCCGCGTGATTTCCGAAGCTGGCTTGCCCAGCGCAATGCCGACAATATGGCAAAATCCTCGACCGCACGGGCCCTGTCGACATTGCGTAATTTCTACCGCTTTCTCGACCGCACCGGGCGGGGGCAAAATGCCGCCATCACCACCATTCGCAACCCGCGCCAGGCCCAATCGGTTCCCAAACCGTTAACCCCCGAAGATGCCATGGCCGTGATTGATAATGCCGGGGCCTTTCAGGATGAGCCCTGGCTGGCAAAGCGCAACCTGGCCCTGTTTACCCTGCTTTATGGCTGCGGCCTGCGTATTGCCGAGGCCCTAAGCCTTAATTATGACCAGCGTCCCCAGGGCACATCGCTGATCATTACCGGCAAAGGCAACAAGCAACGCCTGGTGCCGGTATTGCCGGTGGTCATCGAAGCGATTGACGATTACATCGCCGCCTGCCCCTATGCACAAAACGGCAATGATCCGCTGTTTTTAGGCGCACGGGGCAAACGGCTGATTGCCCAGGTGGCCCAACGCGAAATGCGCCGCATTCGTGCCTTGCTCAACCTGCCCGAAACGGCAACGCCACATGCCATGCGCCACAGCTTTGCCACCCATCTTTTGGCCGGCGGCGGCGATTTGCGCACCATTCAGGACCTGTTGGGCCATGTCTCGCTGTCCACAACGCAGCGCTATACCTCGGTCGATAGCGAACGGTTGATGGCGGTTTATCGCGGCGCGCATCCCCGTGCGCGCTGAAATTTGGCAAAACAGGCTATAAAATCCATCGGTTTCCGAAACAATTTCATCTCATTGGCGTTGAATTCCTGTAAAGTGTGCCTCTTTGCAGGAGATCCTTAATGAATTTATTCCGCACCAGTCGGTATGACGAAACAGCACGCCATCGCCAGGTTTACAGCATTTACGAGTTGATATATTCGACGGTTGACCTTTTGGCCGCCATTGCCTTCATCCTTGGCAGTATCCTTTTCTTTTACAAATCCCTGGTCGAAGCGGGCACCTGGATGTTTTTGATTGGCAGTATCTTTTTTGCCCTGCGCCCCAGCGTGCGCGTGATCCGCGAATTGCACCTTGCCGCCATTTCGCGCAGTGAAGCCGAAAAATCCGAGGCCGAACGCAGCTATCAGTCCTGATCGATTAAGTCGCTTCATGCGTGGCTTCATGGAAGGCTTGCTGCATTGACAGCCTGGGATAAAATCCTGCCCGATTTCCCCCGCGCCCGATAATCAGGGGCCGGATTGGAAATTTGGTTTCCATCGGGTCGCTTTTTCCCCTTACACTGCGCCAACAACCTGTTTTGGCACAGAAAGGCCTGCTTCATGATCGTTCGTTCTTCCGCCGCCTCTCCCTTCGGGCGCAAAGTCAAGATGACGGCAAAATATCTTGGCATTTACGACCAGCTTACTGTTGAAGCTGCCGATACCACCAACCCTGACGACAGCCTGCGTCAACAAAACCCGTTGGGTAAAATTCCCATTCTGATCCTCGATGATGGTCGCAAAATCTATGATTCGCGCGTGATCTGCGAATATCTGGATTCCATCGCCGATGGCAAAACCCTGCATCCGACCGAAAGCGACGCCCGCTGGCAGGCGCTGACCCTTCAGGCCCTGGCGGACGGCATTGTCGATGCCTCGATCCTGCAGGTTTATGAAACCCGGATGCGCCCGGAAGAAAAACGCCATCAGGACTGGCAAAGCTATCAGGCCGAAAAAGTCCGCCGCGCCCTTGATGAGCTGGCTGCCAATCCGCCATCCCTGGCGGGCGAGCTTACCATTGGTCACATCGCCACCGCCTGCGCGCTGGGCTATCTTGACCTGCGCTTTGACGGGGCCTGGCGGGCGAAATACCCGGCACTGGAAAGCTGGCTGGATGAATTCCGCACGCTTGTCCCGGCATTTGATGCCACCGACCCAATGGCCTGATCGCGCAAACCGTGATCAGGGGGCTAAACCATATCACCTTTGCGACCCGCGACCTTGCGGCAAGCTTTGCCTTTTATACCGGCGTTCTGGGGGCACGCCCCCTGGCACGCTGGGATGAAGGGGCCTATCTGTTGCTAGGTGATATCTGGCTGTGTCTTAGCCTTGATCCCCAATGTCCGCCGCCCGCCACCAGCTATACGCATCTTGCCTTTGATGTTGACGCGGCCGACTTCGCCGCGATGCGCCAAAAACTGCACGATGCCGGTGCCCGGGAATGGAAAACCAACCGCAGCGAAGGGGCGTCTGTCTATTTTCTGGACCCGGACGGCCACCGCCTTGAACTTCATGAAGGCAATTGGCGCTCCCGGATCAATCATTACCGGCAAAATCCGCCGCCGGGCA
This sequence comes from Thalassospira sp., assembly GCA_050299455.1. Taxonomy (GTDB): domain Bacteria; phylum Pseudomonadota; class Alphaproteobacteria; order Rhodospirillales; family Thalassospiraceae; genus Thalassospira. The sequence continues at coordinate 32,824 of JBNKVZ010000029.1, read as the reverse complement.
TGGTGTTTTACGACTTATGTGACGACACAGGAAAATTGCCGTCGCCCCCCGGCACCAATGCGGATGCGGATGCGTATGCGGATGCCACCCCCGGTACTGCCACCCAGCCCCGAACGGAGAAATGAATGTCCCGCCTTAACAGTGTTATTCGTCGCCTGCAGGCCCAGCGTGACTGCCTGAATGCCTCGGCCGATATGATCAAGGATCATGATGGTATCGTGCTTGAAATCGGTCTGGGCAATGGCCGTACCTTTGACCATCTGCGCGAGATCATGCCGGACCGCGAGATTTATGTGTTTGACCGGCAGGTTAATGCCCATCCCAAATGTATCCCGGATGATGACCATTTGTTTCTGGGCGATATTTTTGAAACCCTGCCCAAAGCGGTTGAACAGTTTAAAGGCCGCGTTGCCCTGGTTCATTCCGATGTTGGCACCGGGGATGAAGACCTGAACGCCAAAATCGCTGCCTTTATCGGCAAAACGCTGCCCCCTGCCCTGATGAAGGGGGCCATCGTTGCATCCGACCAAAAAATTGACGTCCCTGGCACCATCGCAGAACCCCTGCCCGAAGGTGTCCCGCAGGACCGTTATTTCTTCCGGCGTTATCAGGGATAAAAACCATGTCAAAAAACACATCCTTTGCTCCGAACGGGGCCGACCTTGCCGAAGCACAGGCATTTCTTGAAAAATATCCCGATCTTGCGGCAATCGATGTGTTTCTGACGGACTGCCACGGCATTGGCCGGGGCAAAACGGTTCGCCGCCACGAACTGGAAGGCATTTATAAATCCGGTCGCGCCCTGCCCATGTCGCTGCTCGGGCAGGATGTGCGCGGCGTGGATGTCGATGCCTCCGGCATGGTCTTAACCGCAGGGGGCGGCGATAAACGCTGTTGGCCCATTCCCGGCACCCTGGGCTATCTGCCGCACACCAAACGCGGGCAATTGCTGATTACCATGTTCAACGAAGATGGCACCCCGCAGGAAGGTGAACCCCGCCCGGCCCTGCTTGGCCAAATCAACCGGGCCAAGGACATGGGCTTTACCCCGATGGGGGCGTTTGAACTGGAATTTTATCTGGTTGATCCCACCCCAACGGCAGGTGGGCGCTACCTCCCCGCCGGTTATGCGCTGACCAAACGCCAAAGCCAGCAGCGCAATACCATGTCGGTCGATGAACTTGATGAAATGTCGCCGCTATTCGACGCCATCTATGAAGGGGCCGAACATTTAGGGCTGACGCTGGAAACCCTGATTTCCGAATATGGCACCGGGCAGTATGAGCTAACCATCCGCTATCGTGACCTGTTGCACGCCGCAGACGACGTGATTATTGCCAAACGCCTGGTTAGAACCTGTGCCCGGCGCTTTGGCATGGAAGCCTGCTTCATGCCCAAACCCTTTGGCAGCGAACCGGGGTCGGGCATGCACCTGCACCTGTCGCTTGCCGATGATACGGGCAGCAATCTGTTTGCCGACCAACCCGATGGCAGCCTCAGCCCCCTGATGTTGAATGCCATTGGCGGATTGCGCCAAACCGTGGGCGATACCATGCTGGTCCTTGCCCCGTTCCTGAATAGCTGGCGGCGCTTTGCCTCGACGGTTTATTCCCCCGCATCGGATGACTGGGGCGTTGAAAATCGCAATGTTGCCATTCGTGTGCCCGGCCAGCCCGGCAAAACCCGGCATTTTGAACATCGCGTCGCCGGGGTGGATGCCAATCCCTATATGGTCGCAACCGTCACCCTTGCTGCCGCACTTAATGGCATTGAAGCCAAGACCGACCCCGGCACGCCGAGCCAGCAGGAAATGGATGCGCAAAAGACCCCCTCCGACCTACCACGAAGCTGGCTTGAAGCGATTGACCGCTTTGATCATTCCGCCTTTGCCCGCAACGCCCTGGGCGATTATCTGCATACCGCCTTTGCTGCCATCAAACGTGCGGAATACGAACAAATGGTCCAGGAGGTCAGCCAGGCGGAATGGGATTTTTACGGGTTTACGGTTTAGAATTAACCAAACAGATAAGCCTCCCCCCAAACAGGCACTTCTGTTTTACCTAAAAACATATACCGGGTCCTTTTAACACGGCCTCAAACCCGTGGGAAAATTATTGACAATCAGGTCAATGCCCTTGAAAACAATCGGAACAGATTTATGGCAACATATATGATCTGGTTTTGAGATCTATGCGCTAGCACGATCTATGTCGTTTTTGGGGAAACAGACGGGTCGTCATATATGTTTCAGAATGAATTTAAAAAACATATACGTCAAAAATTAAACAATAGAAGTATTTATAAAAACCATGTCTGAGACCATACTTTCCTGTGACGTTCTTATTGTTGGCGGTGGGCCAGCGGGCCTGTCTGTTGCCGCGACCCTTGATGATGACATTTCAACAATAATTCTCCATCAAGACAAAGAGATCGGGAAGCCTGTCCGCTCCAGCGGGGGAACCTTTCTCTCTGACGTGGAACGTTTGGGAATCCCCAGGCATTTGTATCAAGAAGTCGACACGGTCGATTTCTATTCTGACAATGAACGCGCTCACTTCCCGCTGGAAGAAAACAACAAACTTGCCGTACTTGATGTGACAGGCACGTATAAATGGATTGCCGAAAGATCAAAAAACAAGAACAGAAAGCTGTTTTTGTCCAGCAAGTTCTTGTCAACTTACGTCAATGACGAAAAAGAATATATTTCGACCATAAGATCTAGAACAACAGATGTAACAAAAATAAAATCGAAATATATAATAGATGCATCCGGCGTACAGTGCGCTGTTTTAGAATCTTTATCTCTCGCGAAAAAACCTTCCCGGGTTGGCATTGGAATAGAACTCGAATACCCCATATCGGAAAATGATGCTGGCAGAGGTATTTTATTCGTCGGAAACTGCGCTCTTGCTGGATATGGGTGGGTATTTCCAACGCCAGACCATATGCTCCGCATCGGCATTGGGGTTATACAACCCGACACAGACATATCGCCCAGAGAATTGATGGAGAAATTTATAAAATCTCCTGAACTTTCAAGGTTTGGTATTAAAGTTGAGGGAGAACCTGTATGCGTTAATGCAGGCATAATTCCGTCGGTCCAATATGACCCCAAACTTGTCTTTGGGAATGTGATCCGTGTTGGAGATTCTGCAAATTTTGCGACCCCAACCGTTGGTGAGGGGATCAGAATATGTATGGATTTAGGGGAGTTATTGGGCAAGGAACTTTCCAGATCCATCAAAAGCAACAGCGCCAGCCCGCTACGTCGCTATGAAAAAACATGCCGCAAGATGTTATCAAAAAACTATTGGTTGGGTTTTCAGATCAACAAACGGATTTCACGTTATAATGCCTCTGACTGGGACAGAAACGTAAGAAGGTTAAGGCATGTTGAACAGGACCAATTCGCCTCTCTGGTCCGATGCGAATTTTCCCCTGGAATTTCCCTTGCCATTATCTGGAAAGTAATACGCCGAAAAATAGCGTCACGCTTCGCAAGCTAAGGCATTCGCTTTTGACCCACCATATTTAGCAGCTCATCTACCTGGGCGGGATCCATCGTTACGGCAGCACACAGGTCGGCCAAAACGCCCCATTCCCTTGCCATCCTGCGCCAATAGCGATATTGAGGTTTCATACAGTCATCAACTTGCAATATCGGGTCCCGCAAATGACCCCCGGGTTGCAAACAGGCGAGATGAGACAACGCCATGAACCAGATTACCACCATTGCCGAGGCAAATGCCGGTGCAATGTCTGAAACCCAGATCGATCCGACCCTGGATCTTGAGGCCGAAATCAAGCGCCTTAAGAAAGAAAAGAATGCCGTCATTCTTGCGCATTATTACCAGGATGGCGAAATTCAGGATTTGGCCGATTTCGTCGGCGATTCCCTGGACCTGTCGCGCAAGGCTGCGGCCACCGATGCCGATGTCATTGTCTTTTGCGGTGTCCGTTTCATGGCCGAGGTCGCCAAGATCCTCAGCCCCGAAAAAACGGTTTTGCTGCCCGATTCAAAGGCGGGATGCTCGCTCGAAGATTCCTGCCAGCCCGAAGCATTCCGCAAATTCCGCGAACAGCATCCTGACCATGTATCGATCACCTATATCAACTGCTCGGCCGAGGTAAAGGCCGCATCCGATATTATCGTCACCTCGTCAAATGCGGCCGAAATCATCGACCAGATCCCGCAAGATCAGCCGATCTTGTGGGCCCCGGACCGCCATTTGGGCAGCTATCTTGCCAAGAAAACCGGTCGTGACATGGTTTTATGGCAGGGCTCGTGCATTGTGCATGAACAGTTTTCGGAGCGCGAACTGATCCGCCTGAAAACCCAGCATCCCGATGCCAAAATTGCCGCGCACCCGGAATGCCATGATGGCATCCTGCGCCATGCCAACCAGATCGGTTCCACCCGCGCCATTCTGGAATATGTGATTGACGGTCCCGACCAGAAATATCTGATCGCCACCGAACCACACATCATCCATCAAATGGAAAAGGCAGCACCGAATAAAACCTTCATCCCGGTTCCCGGTGCGGATGGCAGCTGTGCCTGCAATAACTGCCCGTTCATGGAACTGAACACACTTGAGAAGCTCTATCTCTGCCTGGTTAATAACGGCCCGCAAATCGTCATGCCCGAAGATTTGCGCGTTCAGGCCGTCAAACCGCTAGAGCGCATGCTGGAACTGTCACAGGGCATTCCGCTCAAGAAAGAGGCTGCGGCAGAACCCGTCGCCTGATAACGATTTCAACAGGCCCTGCATATCTTATGCCGGGCCTGTTTTTCCAACAATCGGCCCATCTGGCTGGCAGGTTGCCCTGTTTGGACCAGAAAAATGCCCGATGCCCTTCCTCCTTGCCCTTTTTGTGATTTTAAATACGGCGCCCCCATGACCGAACTGACCCAAAGCGAAATTACCGATTTTATCGACCGCGCCTTTGCCGAAGATATCGGCACCGGCGATATCACATCGGATAATGTGATTCCCGAGGAAGCCCGCCTGCGCGTGGCCCTTGAAACCCGTGAAAGCATTGTTGTCGCCGGGCTTGATATTGCGCTGGAATGTTTCCGCAAGATGGTGCCCGAAGCCAAAATCGACAAAAAATGCAATGATGGCGATGCGCTCACCCCAAAATCCATCCTGGCAGTTATCGAAGGCCCCGCGCGTGGCATTCTGACCGCCGAACGCACCGCCCTTAACACCCTGCAACATTTGTCCGGTATTGCCACGACCACGCGCGCCTATGTGCAGGCAATGGGCAAAACGTCGGCAAAGTTGCTTGATACCCGCAAAACGCTGCCTGGCTGGCGCAAAATGGAAAAATACGCCACCCGCATGGGCGGCGCACAGAACCACCGCATGGGCCTTTATGACGGCGTGATGATCAAGGACAACCATATCGGGGTTGTCGGTTCGATCACCAAATGCGTGGAAATGGCCCGGGCGGCCAATCTGCCCAAAATCGAGGTAGAGTGTGACACCCTTGATCAGGTCCGCGAAGCAACAGAGGCCGGGGCTGACATCATCCTGCTCGATAATATGGGCCCGGATATGCTGCGCGAAGCTGTCGCCATTGTGGATGGTCGCTGCAAGACCGAAGCATCAGGGGGTGTACACCTGGATAGCATCGCCAATATTGCTGCAACCGGCGTGGATTATGTGTCTGTCGGTCGCATTACCCAAAGTGCGCCTGCGGTTGATATTGGCCTTGACGTCGCCATTCTCTAAAGGGTCTCACCCCTACAAAAACACCTGCAAAGCCCTCCCGGACCGGAAAACTTTTGGACGAGTTTCCAAAAATCTGCTCCGGCAGGGCTACTCCTTATGTATTGAGAAAACTGTCTCTGCGCCCCCAAAGCCGGAAGAATCGGGAGCCTTCTCCGCCAAACACGCGAAAAAATCCGGCGACATCAAATATCTTTAGAGTAGGCCAAGATTCTCCGTAAGAATAGCAAGTAAATAACATCCGTATATCAATAGGGATGTTCCGACCTCTTGGTATATTACGCAAAAAAGATGAAAACAGCGACTTAAAGTCGCAATATCCACCCATACCTCCCGATTAAATATATGAAATTAAACATAATTTCATAAAATCCGACAAGCAGTATCAAATCAATCGATTCTGTACGGATGCAAATTTGCTACATTCATTTAGAAAAACTAATGTATTTTCTGAACATGTAAAAAATATATCCTTACGTATACGCCTGAAATAGAGAAAAAAAAGACTCATGCCCTCTACCTAGAATGGGGCAAACTCGGCACGCCTTACCTCCCTATAGTTATGGATCGAGAAAAAGACACCGCATAATCTATCAAGGCGAAAAGGTTAGGCAGCTCTCAACAAGACTAACCACAAAAATAAAAAAAGATGACCCGATCACTCTAACAAGGAACACGCCACTTACTATTACTTTGGGGGAACCATGACACTATTGGAAGAAGGCAGTATTCAGTATATTGCCATTGTGCATCCCATCAAATTGATGCGTCATGCACTACAAAAAGTTCTTGCCGATTTTCAGGATATTTTGGTCACAGATGCAATGTCGTTAGACGAGCTTTGCAAACGTGTGCCCAAAAACGACCGGATCGATCTGATTCTGTTTAATGTCGATGATATCAAACAAGATACGATCAAACTTGCATCCTTGCGCGCCCGCTATCCGAAAACAAAGATTCTCGCCCTGTCACGTCGTTATGAACTCGAAGAGCTGTTTGCTTTGTTCGAGTTAAATATAGACGGCGCATTACTTGACGACGTCTCACAACGCACCCTCAAGCTGGCCTTCCGCTTGCTTGAAGAAGGGCAAAAGCTGTTTCCGTCAAATATGGCGCAAATTTTGCTTTCTCGTATTCATTCACCTTGCGCCGTCCAGGCACCAGAGATGAGTGACGAGGATGTCAATCTGTCGCAGCGCGAACAGCAAATCTTGTCCTGCCTGGAAAACGGCGAGTCAAACAAGGCCATAGCAAATGAACTTGATATTAGCGAGGCGACCGTCAAAGTTCATGTCAAAAGCATCCTGAGAAAAATTGGTGCGTCCAACCGGACCCAGGCTGCCATCTGGTCGCTGCGTCAACGGGAGAACCTGTCAGGGCAACCTTTTTTTATTATGCAGGACAAACCTCCCCATCGCAGCAATCAGCTTTCCGCTTGAGGGCATGGACAAATTGTTATGTTCCAAAGCACCGTTTGCACAAAAAATAACAATACAACCCTTTGGGGGAAAGACGCGCCTCGGATCACCGTCGCGTAACGTCCCCTGCAAGGAACATCACACAACACGGGTTATGGTCCAAATGCCTGGAATCAGGCCTTCTGCTGCATCAGTGCGTCACACTCTGGCACGCTGATGCAGTAAAGCCCGCATTTTTCCAGCACCTTTGGAAATCAAGCACATTGCTTCCGCGCCGACAAAGTTTCTCCGCTAAACATAACGGAGGAATAGGTGTCCTTTATCCGAAATACAAATATTCAAGAGCAGACAGAATTACAACTAAAAGCATCATCCCGAAATTCTGTCTAATTACCCATAAGAGATAATGAAAAGGGAAACATAACCCTACAGGAGAATGGATTTAAGGGCTCCAGATAGATATCCTGACAAAGAAGCGCAGGGTTTTCACCCCAAAGCGCCGGCTTTTAACCAAAAAATATAACCAGTTAGTCCCGCCGGAGGGATTGATCATACAAACTGGCACTCCGGCAAAGCAACGAATAGCCAAACAGGGAACAAAACCATGCAGACGACAAATGGAACTGCAAAAACACTCGTTGCAGTTGTTCATTCCAGCCTGTTGTTACGAACGGGTCTGACCAGCCTTCTTGCTCATACCAAAAATACCGAGATCATTAATGCGCCTCATCTAGACGACCTGATTTCGGTTACACCGCCCAATCGCACCATCGATGTCGTACTGGTCAGCATCGACGATTTTCAAGCCCAGATCACATCTCTTGCCGCGTTTCGCGCCAAAAACCCCAGGGTCAGGATCATCACTCTGGCACATGAATATGATGCAGAACACCTGTTCGCATTATTTAATCTGGGTGTGAATGGTGCGCTGTTAGACGACGTTTCTCAAAATGCCATTGAACTGGTGTTCCAGTTGATTACCGAGGGCGAAAAGATTTACCCGTCGAACCTAGCGTCGATCATGATGGAACGTTTTCAATTCATGTCATCGCTGGAACTGGATTCCCTCGACATTCTCGACATTGATCTGTCGCCCCGTGAACAGGAAATCCTCGAATGCCTCGCAAGCGGCGATTCCAACAAACGCATTGCCATTCGCCTCAACATCTCCGAGGCAACCGTCAAAGTGCATGTCAAAAGCATTCTGCGGAAAATCAAGGTTGATAACCGAACCCAAGCCGCAATTTGGGCATTGCGCAGCCAACCACGCTCTCATGACTACAGCCCAGCCCTAAGCTAAAAAGGCTCAAGATGTGGCCTTAGCGGTCACAAAATAGCCAAACCGAAAGCCACCAGCTATTTTGCAAAAACAAACCGTGCCTATAAACAAACCGGCATACAAAGATCAGGTTCCTTCGTATCGCCAGCAGTCTTTCAACCAGAATTAACGCCCCGTCACATATGATCGGGGCGTTCTTTTTTTGGGAACAACAGGATTTTGGCTAGGCGCTGACCGGCACATCACCCTGCCCCCGTTAAAGGCCCGAAACCATCCAGGTCCAGCCATCGACAGGCGATGCCGTAACCGGCGGAATAAACGCCCGACCATCACGGCCCAACAAATTTATCCAGCCATTAATTGTATAGGTCGCCGCCATGCTTTGCAGTGGCAAATAGTTCCGGTCATTGTCGGCAGCCATGAAATAGGGGTTAAAAACACCCACCGACACCCCGCCGCCCGAAATCGACGAGCCCCTATATCCAGGCAGAACTTCACCATCAGCGGTGCGAACAATCGCCGAGCCGCCTTTGCTTTTTTCAATCGATAACAAATTACCATTCGCACTGCGCAGCATATTGTCCGGGCGCAAATTATAAACCTGATCATTAATAATCGCCTGGCGCGCAGCCCGGCTCATGCCTGGCGCGCCGGTTGGCGTATTGAATGAATAGGGCTTATTATTGAACTGGGCCTGTCCGTCGGCTGAAAACCCGGCCGTACAAAGCACACCGACCAATACGGGCAAACCATAGCGCCGCATTACCCTTTTGAACGTCTTAAACTCGATCATGATATCGTCATCCTTTTACAAAAGGTTGCGTCCCTTAAAACGCATATGGTCTGTTTTACGCTCAAAGTCAGTGCTAAATTTATCAATAATACCAATGCCCTGTACTCATCCTAACGTTAGGATGAGTAAGCCTCAGCCCTCACCCCCGCAGACTTTGCCATGACCATCACCAGCCGCGTCGCCCAAATGCCGTTCAATAAAAAACGATACAATCGCGGCCTGGGTGCGGGTCGAAACGCCCAGCACACTAAACACATCGACCAACCAGGCCTTGATCTCGGCCTCGCTACGCTCAACAGCCCGGGCGATTTCCCCGTTGCTTTTGCCGTCCTGAAGTGCGCGCAGCAAATACCAGTCCAGATCGGACAATCGTGCCGCCATTGCCGCCGCACTATCGCCCAGCAACAGAAAAACACTGTCCATTTTTCCCGGTAAAATCCAGCAATCCTCCTTCGCAAGCGCGCATATTTCCGTCAATAAAGACGCGGTTGAGGAAAACATCAGGGCTGAACTGGCGCGATCCAATCGCCGTCCGGGAATATAATTTCCGTCTGGGATAAAAGTGATCAGGGGAATTTTGCGCGCCACATGCGACAGATAGCGCATTTGCGAATGGCTTAATAACTCATTATGTCCCTGGGCAATCAAGGCGGCACAAAACCGCCCTTCGCCCCGCCAGGCCAACTGAAAGTCCGGGTCGGCGACCGCGCGCCACCCCGCATTATTGCCAATCAGTAATTCAATATCAGCGGCATGAAAACCGATGGCCAGTATCTGGCGATCTGTATCGTCAATCTCTTGGCACATGCTCATATCGACACTATTTCCCACAGAAAGTTAAGCTATTTGATTCAATGCACTTTCTGCCCGCATGGCAATACACCCGATAGCATATTCCTATATAAAAATGGGTATCTCGAAATAATTACCGCAGTAACCATAAATAAAAAATGGATCAAATTGATATAATTTCGCTAGTCAATTTTAACCATCAAATAATCACTTATATAGCATAGAACAAAAATCCCACTGTGCCATAGTTACTCAAGACAAACGCAGATCAAAAACCGCCGTTTGCCTTTGGGGAAGACTTCAGTAGGGACAGGAAAGATGCTTCGCAAATTAGCAGCAACCGCATTAGCCGCGACAAGTCTGGCAGCTTGTGCGCCGGGACCGGGTTCATATTCACAGAACCGCATTGATCCCATGATTTCTTTTCCGGTCACCGATAACGAAACCCCCTATAGCGCCTGCCTGCGTGAGCTTAAGGATGTACCGGCAAACCGGCTTCCGATTTTCGCGGTTGGCGAGATCGCGGACAAAACCGGGCAGCTCAATTACGACGAAAACGGTCACGCCGTTTCCCAGGGTGTCAGCGAAATGGTGATGAGCGCCCTTTACAAATCGGGGCGGGCAAACCTGGTGGAACGCTTTGACTTACGCATTCCTCTTGCCGAAGTCCGCCTGTCCGAACAGGGCCGTCTCACCCGCAGCATCGAGCAATATGGCAAAATCCCCGCATCCGATTTCATCCTTGTCGGGGCGGTCACGGAACTGAACTACAACATCCTCAGCGAGGGTGCCCAGCTTTATGTACGCGGCATTGGCGGGGGTGGCAGAACGGTTGTCATCAATGTCGCAATGGACCTGCGGGTCATCGATTCAAAAACGTTCGCCGTCCGCTATGTCAGCTCGCTGCAAAAGCAGATCATGGGCTACGAGGTCAGTGCCGGCGTCTTTCGTTTCTTCGGAATAAATCTTGTCGAATTTGACGCCGGGCGCATCCGGAACGAGCCGCTACAGCTTGGCGTCAGAGCGGTTGCAGAAATGGGGGTCTATCAAATCATGACAGATTTCTTGGGGCTGCCGCAAACACCGGAATGTGCACTGTCCAAGGCAAATGACATGAGTGCGCATCTAGAGCGGTTTTCTTCTTTATCCAAAGACCACAAAGCAAATCAACAGGAGTGAGCGAAATGCTTAAGAAAAAACTGTTGCTGGGCACCATGATTACTGCGGGTGTACTGGTAACCGGGGTGCCGGCCTATGCGTTTGACAATGTCGAATGGTCCTGGAACGGCAATGTCGACACCAATGTCGATGTTGACCTCAATATTGACGATCCTGCCAATTTTTCGATGGTCGAAATTTTGCAAGAAAAACTCGGCAGCACTTCGGCTTCGTCCAACGTTCATGACATCAATAACAACCAGCCGATCATGACCGAACAGTCGGGCACCTTCACCTTTGAAGGCGAAGCCTGGTCAAACAGCTCGTCCACCAGCCTGGACCCGGATGTTGCCGACTTTAACGAAACCACATCTGGCAATGTGGATGGCATCGCCGCAGGCCAGGGGACCAACCCGTCCTCCTTTGGTATTGCAAATGGTCCGACCGGCAGCGGCGCGGATTCCGAAGGCGGTGTTTCCTCGGCCAGCGGTGCCTTTGATGGGGCGGACATCAATGTCACCGGTGCGGTCTATGATCCGTTCGGCGACGACGGTGTTGGCAATGGCGAAACCGATGGCGTGATCTTCACTGTCACTGTCGACAATATCCAGCCGACCGACAGCTATGATGCCGCCACCGAGCTTCCCACCCTCAATGCAACGGCAACGGCACTGGCCAACAACACCTCCATTTCGGGTGAAGGCACGGTCAATGTTCACGCCGGCCAGTTCAACTTCGATGCGGCGGATGCCGGCGGACAATCCTCTGGTGGCCAGGGCGATGCCGGGGCGAACAGCTACAATATGGGCTCGCAAGCCAGCCCCAACACCAACCTTTCCGGTGCTTTGGGTCTGACCATGCTCGCATTGAATGGCGATGTCGCACCAGCATCGGTCTCGGCATCATCCAATGCCTACAACATCAACAACTTTGCAGTTGATGCCAGCGCCTTGGCACTTGCCAACAACATGAACGTTTCGGTTCAGCCGATTGCCGCAGCCGATACGCCGGATGAAGAAACCCCGACGGGTGATACGCAGGCTATCTCTGCTGCCTTCTTCCCGGGCCATGGCGGCGGTAACAATGGCGGCGATAGCGCAGCTGACGGCATCCAGCCGGATGCGGCCCTGATCGCCGATGTAACCCAGTTTGCTTATGCCAATGTTTCGGCATCCAGCAATATCTACAATGTCAATCTGAACCACTACACCAATCTGGGCACGCTTGATCAACCTGTGATCAATGGTGCTGCCACCGCAATGGGCAACAACCTGTCGATCAAGGTTGGGGCTCCGGCGATCAACGACTGATCGCATCTGTCTTCCAAAGAGAGGGCTCTGGCCCTCTCTTTCCCTTTATCTCCGACAAAAGGAAATTCCGATGTTTACGGTCTCCCGGTCTCAATCGGCCTTATGCCGGTATCCCCGTTCCCGGCAGGTGGCAAAATTGCTGGCACTTGCCACCATCATCACGGCATCGGGGTCCTTTGCGGCACAGGCACAAATGTTTGAAAAACCCTGGTCTGCCCCCGATCAGAACCGCGCCTCGCTGGCTGTGGTCATGAAACAGGCGGAATCCGGCATGTTTACCGGAACAGGCAGCGCCTCATCCTCAGGTTCCAGCAGCCTCACCCAACTGGTCTGTGGTGGCGGCGGCGGAACGGCAAATGCAACCGCCAACTCCGCATGCGTCATCCTGAATAATTCCAATGGCTCGGTAAATACCGGGCAGGATTCGACCGGCGATCAAACCGCGGATTCAAACACACAAACCAACACCACAAATTTGAGCGATGCGCTCGAAAACCTGTCCGGCGACTAATAATCAATCAATTAACGAAGCCGGATGCCGCCCGTACCCCAAACATCCCAAGGCGGCTCCTATTGCTCGTTCTGACCCCAATCCGGAACGCCCTCCCGGCCCGCACAACTCCCCATAGTCCCTCGGGCCGGGCTTTTTATTTCCCCTTTTCGCATCCCTTTTTGCATCCCTTAGCAGCACCCCACTCTGGCCCGCACCAACGCGCCAGATATGCTGTAATGCGATCAAACAGGATAAAAAACACCCGGCAGAGATGTTACGATTGCGCATACCTTCAGGGTTTGGGTAAAACAGGCGGTGCATCGGGTAAAATGCGCCCACGCCCCGCCACCAGGCCGGTTTTGTCCGCTTGGCGGCCCCACAAAACCGGTTATTTCTATCATGTCCAAAACCATCAAAACCGTTAACTGGGTTCTGCAAAAAGACGGACGCACCCTTTCCGTTCGCACCCACGGACGCGACAGGTTTTACCTGCCCGGCGGTAAAATCGATGCCGGCGAAACGCCCATCATCGCCCTGAAACGGGAAATCCGCGAAGAACTCGGTGTCGATCTTTTGCCCGAAACCATCACCGAAATCGGTGTTTTTTCCGGGCAAGGCCACAACCTGCCGGATGATACACAGGTCCACATGACCTGTTTTCGCGCCGACTATGCCGGCACGCTGGAACCAGCGCGTGAAATTGCCGAAATGCGCTGGCTTGGCCAGGATGAACGCCACCTGATGGCGCCAATGGGCCAAAAAATCACCACCCGTCTGGCTTCTACACAAAACGATACATTGCCATCACGCGAACGATCATAAACTATCCCTTAACCGACCCGGTTCTGCGGGCCCGAACCCGAAATACCCTGATGACCAAACCACCAATCATGGAAACCAGGGGAATATGCCAGCAGGCTGGTCTCCCCGGCAGCAAACGTTCTGTTACCATTATCATCGCCACCCCGGCCATCAGGATCAAATGGGTTGACATGTCGGTTGCTGTAATCGGCACCAGCATCAATGCCCAGCACGTACCAACACACCAAAGACCATTCACCAGCCCATAGCGGGCACAGTCGACATCGGCAGACCAACCAAACGCACCAATACGTGGCGTCCAATGACAACGGTTCAGACAAAATTGTTTGACCGGTGCTGCCTGCCAAAACAGGGCAATAGCAATGGCAAGCACGCCAACCGGCAGCGACAACCAGCCTGCAGCAATGCGTAAAACTGCCACGGCAAGCACCAGAACCAATGCCATTGACATCCAGATCACAAGATAGCCGGCAACGAAAACAGCAATCGCCCGCCAACGGCGACGGGCAAAGCTGCGCATCCACAAATGATATAACGGCCCAGCCAGAATGGGCGTCATCATCGCGATCAGCATTAAAAACCACGAAAGGGCGATATACACAGGCGAAACAAACGCCAGCATCGCTTGCAAGGATCGCCAGCCCTGATCATACCAAGCCCCCGTCGCCGCCACACAAAACGACGACAAGGCCAGTTCCCGACTAAAAAGCAACATCGCCCCCCAACCGCCCATTGTAACAATTATTAATGTCGGCCAGGGGGGATCTGCCAAAACCGAATAAACGGCGCGCAGCCGTCCAAACCCGGAAATCAAATTACTGTTCCCGGCGATAGACGCTAATCCGCTCGACCGTGATGCCCTCTTTTTCACTAACGGTCTGGCGCGGAATCAGGTCAATACTCAGATTGTCGATTGAAAAGGTACCTGTCGACTCCAAGCTTTCAACAATACGGGTAATGTCAAAAACTTCGTTAATCCCCATACCACCGTGAGGCTGATCGGGACGTGAAGCTGTGCTCACCCCAAAGAAACCAATGGTTCCAGCCCGCAAGTCTGGCCGGTCATCAGGTTTTGCGCCGTCTGGCAGATTGACATAAACATCCACGATGGCTGAATCCTCGGCCGCACGGATATTTTCAATATTTAAAAACACCTGATCAGCGGCCTTGGGCGCCTCGGCACCGACAGACGACCGTGTCGTGGCAAAAGACAACTTTTTTTGGAATCCCTGAGCCACTTTACTGCCAAGCACGCTATCAAGTTTGACACTGGTTTTCGCTCCAACCCCAACCAGCGAAATTTTTGCGGCGTTGGCACCCAACAGTTCGGCTTTTTTCCCGTCTCCCATTTCTGTACCCTTTGCCTGTACCCCATCCTGCGGGATTGCTTTGGCCGCGACCATCACGTTGGTAAATGAGGCTTCCTGTTGCTGGTCATAAATATAGTTCAAAGGAGCGTCTGTTGTGTCCTGCATATCGCCTGGTGTGAAAAAATAGTCCTCTCCTTCAGCCGTGGGTACTACGAAATTTTCTTCCGCGGCCAACGGCCCCTTCAACCAAGCGGGATCTGTCGGGTTAGGATGCCCTAGCATGACATTCCACACCATCCACAAACGATCAATATTGGCATGATGCAGCCAGAAAATAGGATCCAGCCCGGCGGTCTTTGGATACGACATCAAACCAGGCCCGCCATCAGACCTCCCTCCGATACCATCATGGACAATGTTGTGAGGTACACTTTCAAGGCGTCCCGTCGTTCCCCCATGATGCGAGAAAATGGTTTTGCCCCCACCGAATCCGATCGGTCCAGTATCATCTTCCGTAGTAAAAAACGGCACTCCCAATGCTCCCAGTGATACGTCTTGAGCAGGGAGCACAATGGGCACTGTGCCTGCGCCGTAACGCTGCGTCACATAAAGCGGATTTTCACTGTTATCGGGCAAAGTTTTGCAGGCAAAAGCAGGCGGTAACATGCGGGCTTGCGGGTTTTGCGGATCACTGTAATCCCAATAAGGCATCGCCCAATCAGCCGGGCCACCCTGTTTGATAATTTCTTCGCGTAACAACCCCTCAATCGACCAAACATAACCGCGATGCCATGGAAGAAAATACCATGTGGAATGCTGGCATTGGTTCCAGAACAACTTCTGCTCGGCCGTGGAGGGCATAGGTTCACCCGGAGTATAGTAGCCATATTGCTGCCACAAGGCCTTGTCGATGCCATGCACCGCAGCCATAAAACGCCAGCTTGTTTTGTCTGACAGCGGCTTTTGTTTTAGCGCCGCGACCCCCTTGGCATACCAAAACAAGATTGGATCGGAAAAACTGCCCCCATTCGCCCAAACGCTTTTGCGCACATAAACCATCCCCGAAACTCCATCTTTGATTGAGTAATTATTGATCAATATATTAAAACAGGATCATTATCGCATTACAGCAAAAAAGTTTTAATTTTAAACATTAATCGCCCTATGCGTGCATCTCGGGGATAGACGGATTAAAAACCTCCATGTGAAGCGATTATCTTCTCGCGGCAGGAAAAGGCGTATTTCCCGCCCTTTGACATAAAAAAGTCCTGCACCGTTCTTGCGCCGATAACGCAACGATGCAGGACTCTTTATAATCATGACGACCAACGGGCCAACGCCCAACCGGGATTAACGGTCTGCGTCTGGTAACTCGCGGGTTGCCGCGGTCGCACTGCCCGATATTTCGGATGTCGAAGAATCTGACGGTATCGCCGTTTTTGATTTATCCGGCTGTGTGCCGTCCTTATCGGTAGCGTCGGCCGATGGCGCCTTGTCGCCCTCACCCGTTTTCTTATCCAACTCTACCAGAGGCGACTGATCATTTTCCTGGCCTGATTTGCTGCCATTCTGGCGGGCAAGGCTGCGAATGGCATCTTCAAGGCGGTCGATATCGCGCAAATTGACGTCGCGCTGCGGGAACGGAATTTCAATACCTTCTTCGCGGAACCGCTCGAGCACCTCAAACCGGATCGCACTTGCCACCGCCAAAACATCGCCAATATCGCGCAGGAAATAACGCAGTTCAAAATCCAGCGAACTGTCGCCAAACCCGATAAACACCACCTGGGGTGCAGGATAGCTTAGAATTTCGCGGCGTTTATCCGCCATTTCGAGCAAGATATCACGCACCTGGTTGGCATCCGCACTATAGGACACGCCAATGGGGATAATGCCACGGCCCGAGCGTTCCTTCAGGGTCCAGTTCAAAACCCGGTTGGAAATCAGTTCGGAATTGGGAATCACCACCGAGGACCGATCGAAAGTCTCGATCTCGGTTGCGCGCACGCGAATATCCTTCACAAAACCCTGGTCGGCCCCGACCACAATCCAGTCCCCGACCTTGATGGGGCGTTCGATCAGCAATATCAGGCCAGAGACAAAGTTATTGACGATACTTTGCATACCAAAACCGATACCGACCGAAATGGCACCGGCAATGATTGCCAGATTGGACAGATCAACCCCGGCGGCCGACACCGCAATCAACACCGCAAGACCAATGCCGATATAGCCAAAAATGGCCGACACCGAGTGCTGCAACCCCTGGTCCAGCTTGGTATTAGGTAAAACACGGGTATTCAGCATGCGCTGAACAAAGCGCATCAGGCTTAACAGCAGCAGGAACAGGAACACCCCGATCAGGATGGCCCGCAGGGAAAAATTGATGCTGCCAATTTGAATGCCGACAAAGGCCGTCTCGACCGCCCCAATCAGGTCGGCCCAGGCAATGTCGGTAAACACCATGATCGCGGTTGGAACGGCGATAGTCAGCATCGTCGCGTCAATGGTCACACGCAACCAGAAATACAAGGTGCCATGCACCGCATCGGTGGCGTTTTCGTCCTTATTTTCCACGTCTGGCTTGACCAGATAAATATGGACCACAGCCCGCAGAAACTCGCGCACGATCCAATAGCTGGTGGTGAAGGCCAGGGCCAGCATCATATTTTCCAGCACAAACCGTGCAAGCGCCACATACCCGACAAAAGACAGAAGCGGTAGAATAACCGACACAAACAGCACAGCCCGGCGACAGCGCCGTTCAATTTTGCGCCACCAGCTTTGCTGTTCATCAACCGCGTCATGTTCCCACCACACCCCAAGGGCCGCAACAAACATCAAGGCACAAATCAGGGTGATATTGCTCAGGCTTTGCACCAGCGCAAGATCCAGCGATGCGCCAATCGTTGTCGCGCCTTGCAACAGCACAATGTCAAAGGCAAACACAATGGCGGCCAACAAGGCCGAAATCCCCACCACCCGCGCGCCGGTCGTTGTCGTCCCGGCAGAGCGCATTTGCGGGGCAAAGGGCGAAAACACACTGCGAATGGATGCCGCGACAAACAACAGGAACAGGGTCGCAAAAAAGAACTGCGTGATCAGCTCACCGCCGCTGCCCTCCATCAAATCGCCCTGCGAGGCAATGATGCGATAAAACACAAACAACAGCACACCCGGCACAATCGCCGACAGCGTAAACCGAACGCCGGATATCAAATCCATCCTGTCGTCGCCCTTGGCCTGGCGCCAGCGCGCCGGCAACAGCCGAACCGCCACAACCTCGCCCGAAATCAGGGCCGCGGCGATGGCAAACAGCAAAAACACCAGCTCCGGGGCCACATCTTCCAAACGGTCACCAATATGGTCCGCCAAATTGACATCCGAATACCGGCTGCGCACCACTTCAGGCAGGCGCATCGCCTCGGCCCAGCTTTTCTGCCAGACAGACGGGTCCAACGGCACATCGGCACGGCTGAAAATACGGCGGGTAAAACGTTCCCGCGACAAACGACCGACCTGGTCAAGCAATTCACCCGCGCGGAAGGCCGCCAACTCGCCCTGTTTCTGAACACCACTCACCCGCGCGATTTCCCGGTTCAACCGGTCACGCTCCGCCGTCACCGCCGGGACTTCGGATGCATCCCCTTCCGGTTTGGGCCCCAGCTTGCCAAGGGCGGCGTTCAAGCTTTCCAGCTTGCTTTTTGCCACCCCTTCAAGGTCGCGGATCGCATCAATCGCGTGCTCCAGGTCCGCCCGGCTATCGGCAAGTTCGCGCCCGCCGATATTCGCATTGGACAGTTGCTTTTCTACCCGGTCAAAGGTCGTATTCCAGTGCGTCAGCGTCTTTTGCGAATTTTCCAAAACATTGGCATCTGACGTGCCATCGATGTTGCTTTGTGCCTGAGCATTATCCGCAAGACCCACGCTCGCCGATGCCATAAACAGGCCAAACAGAACCAGCATCAAGACGCGGCGAAACATGTTCATCTTTTCCCGAACCATCGTAAATTTTCTATCTTCCTGCAGGATATGTGTGTTTTGCCCAGTTTGTCATGAGAGATCAAACGATCCAGCAACCTTATCGTTCCCGTATCATGTGATATCGCCCAAACGGACCTTATCGCCCCACACCGGCAAACATGGCATTTGGCAACAATAACCAACATATTGTCATCTGGATGCCTTTAAATATTGGTTGTTTAAGATACATTTTTAAACAACCTCCTTAACCGTTACCTCTTAACCGTCACCACAGCGCCACGGACCCACGCCAATGACACCAAAAGCACTGATCAATGCCTTTCGGATCGACCGGACCGGCAGGGGAACGGCCCTTTCAAGCGAAGATTTTGCCACATCGTTTCCTTCCGCACAGGAGGGCGAATATATTTGGGTCCACCTTGACTGGATGGAAGAGGGCGTGATCGCCTGGCTGACCGAAAAGGCCGGTCTGGATGCCAGTATCGTCGACACACTTGCCACCCGGGGCACACGACCGACGGTTTTGTTTTACGATCATGGCTATTCGATGAACTTGCGCGGGGTCAATCTGAACCGGGAATCCGACCCGGCCGACATGATTTCCGTCCGCATATGGTCCAGCGACAAACTGGTCATCACGCTACGCAACCAGCATATGCTGGCCTTTGAAGATATCCGCACCCGCATCGCCGAAGGAAACGCCCCCACCAGCAGCGAGGCCTTTGTCCTGACCGTGGCGGACCGGCTCAATTTCCGCATCGATAGCGAAATTCGCACCATTGGCGAAAACCTGGATGACCTTGAAGACGAAATCGAGGAAGTCCCTGAAAACAAAACCCTGCCCTTGCGCCGCCAAACAGCCGAAATGCGCCATCGTCTGTCGCGCCTGCGCCGCCATATCGCCCCGCAGCGCGATGCCCTGGCCAAGTTTTACGAACAAAAACCAACCTGGGAAGATAAAACCCACAAACGCCAGGCCCGCAGCCAGGCCGACCGCGTTACCCGCCTGGTCGAAGAACTCGACAGCTTGCGCGAACGCATCCAGATCGCCAATGACAGCCTGATGGCCGTTGAAACCGAACGCATGAACCGCACCATGTATTGGCTGACCGTCATTGCCGGGCTTTTCCTGCCGATCAGTTTTGTCACCGGGCTTTTGGGCGTCAATGTGGGGGGCATTCCCGCCGCAAACGATAGCTGGGGATTCTGGGGGGTATCGGTGATTTTGGCTCTTATCGTGGGGCTGGAAATCTGGCTGTTTAAAAAAATGCGCCTGATCTGACCCGCTATTCCCGACATTGCACAAACAGAACAGCATCCCACTTATTGCAATGCACCAAGGCGATGTTCTATGTCTTTTTAGTTTGTGAAACTAAATTTTTCATCACCCGGTCAAAGATCCCTGCCGATATAAGGGACTATTTCCGGGGCAAAGATGTGCCAGCCTTACGCAGCCTGTATGCCGCATGTCCCACTGAGCGAAAGTAACAGAATGTCTTCTGACGGCCCACTATCCCGATACCGCCAAAAAATCGCCGATGGTGAACTCACCCATGATGCCATGCAGGAACTTTGCGCCCAAAAACTGCAAAGCCTGTTTAACGCATTGCGCGATTATCGCCCCAATAATGGCAAAGGCACCTGGTATGAACGTTTTGGTCTGACAAAACGCCGCAATGACCCGGACCCACCCCAGGGCCTTTATATTTATGGCGAAGTGGGGCGCGGCAAATCCATGCTGATGGACCTGTTTTATGAAACCGTGCCGGTTGAAAATAAACGCCGCGTGCATTTCCACGACTTCATGCAGGATGTACATGACCGGCTGCACAAATTTCGCCAAACCCGCAGCGACAGTGATTCCGACCCGATCCCGCCAATTGCCAAGGACCTTGCCAAACAAGCCTGGCTATTGTGCTTTGACGAAATGCAAATCACCGACATTACCGATGCGATGATTGTGGGCCGGCTGTTTGAACATTTGTTCGACCAAGGGGTGGTTGTCGTGACCACATCCAACCGCATGCCCGATGATCTTTATAAAGACGGCCTGCAACGCCAGAATTTCCTGCCCTTTATCGATGTGATCAAGGAAAAGCTTGATGTTCTGGAACTTGCCAGCCGCACCGATTATCGCATGCGCCACTTAACGGCTTCCGATGTTTTTGTCTATCCCGCCGATGAAAACACCCCGGCCCGGATTGACGAAATGTTTGCCCAGGTCACCGAAGGCGCGCGCGTCGAAGCCACCAGCCTGCGGATCAAAGGCCGCGACATTGCCATTCGTGCCGCCGGGGCCGGTGTTGCCCGTTTCAGTTTCGAGGAACTGTGCACCCGCCCGCTGGGCCCGGGTGACTATATTGCCCTGGCAACCCATTTTCATACCATCGTCATTGACCTGATCCCGTGTATGCCCCCCTTCCGTCGGGACTGGGCCAAGCGTTTCAACACGCTGATCGATGAAATGTACGAGCACAAAACCAACCTGATTTGCGCAATGGAAACCAGGCCCGAAGACCTCTATACCGATGGCGATTTCTCGTTTGAATTTCAGCGCACAATTTCGCGCCTTACAGAAATGCGCAGCCAGGAATATCTTGATCAGCCCCACCTGACCTGACCTCAGACCATCGCTGTGGCGGCTTTCCTGATGCCCCAAAAGGCCGCCATAGGCACACACCCTAACCGCCCGCTTGCCCCTTAGGTTTTCGTATCATCCCCAAGGCGGCACGGGCGGTTTTGCCTTTTCACGCGGGGATGACGTCGCTAGACCGCCCTTCATCAACCTGGTGCTCACACTTGCGCCATGCAGGAGGCGGAATCGCCTTAAAACGAACGACTCCCAAACCAATAACCGCCCCATCTGCGGTGCAATTCAACCCAGACACCCCATGACAGAATCAGAATCTTGCGCAGAGACCACCTTCAGGCTGAAAAAACCGCAGAATATTTTATCAGATTGATTAATTTAACGTCCCGCTGGTCGCATGGCTGATCCCTAATTCGCGCAAACCTTGGAAATTTTACAAGGTGAAGTGCCCCAAATTTACGCCACTGCCAAACTGTTAGGCAGTGCTCTGCAACATAGAGGACCAGCGTTTATCACGCGTTGCGCTTGTTTCGCACACGCAACATGATCGCTTTTTAAGCGTTTAGACAATAGTTGCAGCAAACCCCTAACTGGCGGTTTTCCGCGTCAAAACAACGGCGTTTCCCCTTGTAAAACAGGACGAATCGGTTTACCACACTCGGTGTTTGCGACCGAATGTTTCGCGCTCGCAGGTTTACATTTTCAATCGCGCTCCCCAGTTAAGTTTTCAATACTCCGGAAGCGCAATAGGGAAGAAGGTAACGGAATGGCCCGCAACAAGATCGCGCTCGTCGGCGCTGGCAATATCGGTGGTACTCTGGCCCACCTGGCTGGCCTGAAAGAGCTTGGCGACGTCGTCCTTTTCGACATCGTTGATGGCATGCCGCAGGGCAAATCGCTTGATATTGCTGAATCCTCACCCGTCGACATGTTCGATGCCGACCTTAAAGGTACCAGCGACTATGCCGGTATCGCCGGTGCTGATGTTGTCATCGTCACCGCAGGTGTTGCCCGCAAGCCGGGCATGAGCCGTGATGATCTGATCGGCATCAACACCAAGGTCATGACCCAGGTGGGTCAGGGCATCAAGGAACATGCCCCGGATGCATTTGTCATTGTAATCACCAACCCGCTTGATGCGATGGTCTGGGTGATGCAGCAGGCAACCGGCTTTGATCCGAAAAAAGTCGTCGGCATGGCCGGCGTTCTCGACTCTGCCCGTTTCCGTTACTTCCTCGCCGAAGAATTCAAGGTTTCGGTCAAAGACGTTACCGCCTTTGTTCTGGGCGGCCACGGCGACACCATGGTGCCGTCGATCCGTTATTCGACCGTTGCCGGTATCCCGGTTCCCGACCTGATCAAAATGGGTTGGACCACGCAGGAAAAGATCGACCAGATCGTTCAGCGTACCCGTGATGGCGGCGCCGAAATCGTTGGCCTGCTGAAAACCGGTTCGGCATTCTATGCCCCGGCTGCATCGGCGATTTCGATGGCTGAAAGCTACCTCAAAGACCAGAAGCGCGTAATGCCGGTTGCTGCTTACCTGAGCGGCCAGTACGGCGTTGATGGCCTTTATGTCGGTGTTCCGGTTGTTCTTGGCGCAGGTGGCGTCGAGCGCATTGTCGAGATCAATCTCGATGATGAGGAACAAGAGAACTTCAACAAGTCCGTGGCGGCCGTTCGCGGCCTTGTCGACGCCGCCAAGGGCATGCTGTAAGAATCGCGGAACGGGCTGGTTTTTAAACTGGCCCGTTTTTCTGTCATTGCCAAGATTGGAATTTTTCCGGGTAATGGCCGCGCGGATCGCAACAACGTCCCTGTTGCAATCGGGACATTGAAACCACGATTTCTGACCCACAGGAAATCGTACGGAAGGCAAGAAAGCGACCGAACATGAACATTCATGAGTACCAGGCGAAAGAAATTCTTCGCAAATACGGTGTGACCGTGCCGAACGGCAAGGTTGCCTATACTGCACAGGAAGCCACCGAAGCGGCCCAGTCCCTGGCCGGGCCGGTTTATGTCGTCAAGTCCCAGATCCATGCTGGTGGCCGCGGCAAAGGCACCTTCAAGGAAGAAACAGCCGGCGACAAAGGCGGCGTTCGCGTCGTTAAAAGTGTCGAAGAAGTCGGCACCAATGCAGGCCAGATGCTGGGCGCGACCCTGGTTACCCACCAGACCGGGCCGGATGGCAAGGAAGTCAAGCGCGTCTATATCGAAGAAGGGTGCGACATCGCACGCGAACTGTATCTCTCGGTTCTCGTGGATCGTGGCTGCTCGCGCATCATCTTCATGGCCTCGACCGAAGGTGGCATGGACATCGAAGAAGTCGCTGCTGAAACCCCGGAAAAGATCGTCACCGTTGACATCGATCCGGCAGCCGGTTTCTCGGGCTTCCACGGCCGCAAGCTGGCTTTCGCCCTGGGCCTCGAAGGCAAGCAGGTTTCCAAGGCAGTCAAATTCATGACCGCCATGTATAACTGCTTCCTCGATACCGATGCATCGATGGTTGAAATCAACCCGCTGGTCGTAACCGGCGAAGGCGACATCATCGCACTCGATTGCAAAATGAACTTCGACGACAATGCCCTGTTCCGTCATCAGGACCTCGAGGCACTGCGCGACGAAGACGAAGAAAATCCTGCCGAGCTCGAAGCAGCCAAGCACAGCCTCAACTATGTCAAGCTCGATGGTACCATCGGCTGCATGGTGAACGGTGCCGGCCTTGCCATGGCAACCATGGACATCATCAAGCTTTATGGCGGCGAACCGGCCAACTTCCTTGACGTTGGCGGCGGCGCAACCAAAGAACGCGTTACAACCGCGTTCAAGCTGATCCTGTCTGATCCGAATGTCGAAGGCATTCTGGTCAACATTTTTGGTGGCATCATGCGGTGTGACGTTATCGCCGAAGGTGTTGTTGCCGCGGCACGCGAAGTCAGCCTGAATGTTCCGCTGGTCGTGCGCCTTGAAGGCACGAATGTTGATCTCGGTAAGAAGATCCTTGAAGAATCCGGCCTGCCGATCGTGTCGGCCGACAATCTTGCCGACGCCGCCGAAAAGGTGGTCAAAGCTGTGAAGGAGGCCGCGTAACCATGGCTGTTCTCGTCGATAAAAACACCAAAGTTATCTGCCAGGGTTTCACCGGTTCGCAGGGCACGTTCCACAGCGAACAGGCCATTGCCTATGGCACCAAAATGGTTGGTGGCGTCACCCCGGGCAAAGGTGGCACCAAGCACCTTGACCTGCCGGTTTTCAACACCGTTGCCGAAGCCAAGCACGTTACCGAAGCCAATGCGTCGGTCATCTATGTGCCGCCGCCCTTCGCAGCTGACGCCATTCTCGAAGCCATCGATGCCGAAATCGAACTGGCTGTCTGCATCACCGAAGGCATTCCGGTTGCTGACATGGTTCGCGTCAAGCGCGCCCTGTCGGGTTCCAAAACCCGCCTGATCGGCCCGAACTGCCCGGGTATCATCACCCCGGATGAATGCAAAATCGGCATTATGCCCGGTCACATTCACCGCCGTGGTAAAATCGGTATCGTTTCACGTTCCGGTACGCTGACCTACGAAGCCGTTGCCCAGACCACGGCAGCCGGCCTTGGCCAATCCACCTGTATCGGTATTGGTGGTGACCCGGTCAATGGCACCAACTTCATCGATTGCCTCGACCTGTTCCTGAAGGATCCGGAAACCGAAGGCATCATCATGATTGGTGAAATTGGCGGTTCTGCCGAAGAAGAGGCTTGCGAATTCCTCCAGGCTTCCAAAGTAAAGAAACCAGTAGCTGGCTTCATCGCCGGTGTTTCCGCCCCTCCGGGTAAACGCATGGGCCATGCCGGTGCGATCATTTCCGGTGGCAAGGGCACTGCTGAAGCGAAAATGGAAGCAATGCGCAGCGCAGGTGTTCTTGTTGCCGATTCCCCGGCAAGTCTTGGCTCGACCATGCTCAAGGCTTTGAAAGGGTAATCAGGGTAATCAGAGGAAAGGCAAAGGAAGGCGTCGTCCCTTTGGGGCAAACGCCTTCCACGACCACAAATGAAACCTCAAGATATTGACACGATTCTAACCGAGTCGAATGCAACCTATATCGCGGAACTCTACGCCCGGTATCTGGAAAACCCCCAGTCGGTAGACCAGAGCTGGGCTGACTTTTTTGCAGGGTTGCAGGACGACGCATCCGACCTCCTCGCTGAAATGCGCGGTCCGACCTGGCAGCCACGGGAAACCAAGGTTGTGGGCGGCATGGAAGGTTACGACGTATCCCAGGGATACAGCGAACGTCCGGTCAATGGCGGTTACGCCCCGGTCGCGGCTGCACATGCACCCGCAGCCCAGGGCACAACCGTTAATTCCGATGCCATCCGGGCGGCAGCAAATGATTCCATTCGCGCCCTGATGCTGATCCGCTCCTATCGTGTGCGGGGTCATCTGGAAGCCAATCTTGATCCGCTGGGCCTGGCCCCGCGTGATCCGCATCCGGAACTGCATCCGAAAACCTATGGCTTTACCGAAGCCGATATGGACCGGCCGATTTTCATCGCCAATGTACTTGGCCTTGAAACGGCAACCATCCGCCAGATCGTATCGATGGCCCGCAAAACCTATTGCGGTTCAATCGGTATTGAATTCATGCACATTCAGGAACCTGACCAGAAAGCATGGATTCAGCAGCGGATCGAAACCATCGGCAATCAGACCGAATTTACCAAGCGTGGCAAAGAAGCCATTCTGGACCGTCTGATCGAAGCCGAAGGGTTTGAAAACTACCTGCACACCAAATATGTCGGCACCAAACGTTTTGGTATCGATGGTGGCGAAGCGCTTATCCCGGCCCTTGAACAGATCCTGAAACGCGGCAGCCAGCTTGGCATTCGCGAAGTGGTCTTCGGGATGCCGCACCGTGGCCGTCTGAACGTTCTGGCCAATGTGATGTCCAAACCGTTCCAGGCGATTTTCTCGGAATTCATGGGCAACCCGTCCAAGCCGGACGATGTCATGGGCTCGGGCGACGTTAAATATCACCTTGGCACCTCGGCCGACCGTGAATTTGACGGCAATGTCGTTCACCTTTCGCTGACGGCGAACCCGTCGCACCTTGAAGCGGTGAATACCATTGTTCTGGGTAAGGTTCGCGCCAAACAGGCCCAGCGCAAGGATACCTCACGCGAACAGGTGATGGGTATTCTGATGCATGGTGACGCGGCGTTTGCCGGTCAGGGCCTTGTTGCCGAAACCTTCGATCTGTCGCACCTCAAGGGCTACCGCACCGGCGGGACCATTCACTTTGTGGTCAACAACCAGATCGGCTTTACCACCAAGCCGTCTGACTCGCGCTCTTCGCCCTATTGCTCGGATATCGCCAAGGTCGTTCAGGCCCCGATCATCCATGTCAATGGCGACGATCCCGAAGCTGTTGTTCATGCCGCGCGCATCGCGACCGAATTCCGCCAGGAATTCAAGCAGGATGTCGTGATCGACATGTTCTGCTATCGCCGCTTTGGCCATAATGAAAGCGACGAACCGGCCTTCACCCAGCCCAAAATGTATGACGTGATCGGCAAACATCCGACCACCAAGGACATTTACGCCCAGCAGCTGGTCAAAGAAGGCGTTTTCGACGACAACCAGGTCAAGGAACGCATCGAGAAATTCCACAACCATCTGGATGAGGAATTCAAGGCGTCCGAGAATTACCGCCCGAACAAGGCGGACTGGCTGGAAGGCAAATGGTCGGGGCTGGCATCCAGCCACGGCGAGGATGCTGACTGGATC
The DNA here is from genome assembly GCA_050299455.1 of Thalassospira sp. Taxonomy (GTDB): domain Bacteria; phylum Pseudomonadota; class Alphaproteobacteria; order Rhodospirillales; family Thalassospiraceae; genus Thalassospira. The sequence goes on along the minus strand of JBNKVZ010000029.1, from coordinate 5,363 downwards.
GGTGAAACCGGTGTCGATGAAAACCTGTTGCAGGAAATTGGCCGGGCGATTTCGACCCCGCCCAGTGATTTTGACATCAACCGCAAAATCCTGCGTCAGCTTAAAGCCAAGGCCAAAATGTTCGAGACCGGTGAAGGGATCGACTGGGCCACGGGCGAAGCCCTGGCATTTGGCTCTTTGATGTGTGAAGGCACCCCGGTGCGTCTGTCCGGTCAGGACAGCCAGCGCGGCACGTTCTCGCAGCGTCATTCCAAGCTGGTTGATCAGACCACCGAAGCCAAATACACCCCGCTGAACAATATCCGCACCGGCCAGGCCGAGCTTGAGGTTCTCAACTCGCCGCTGTCCGAAGCCGGGGTTCTCGGGTTTGAATATGGCATCACCCTTGCCGAACCGCACTCGCTGGTTCTGTGGGAAGCCCAGTTTGGCGATTTTGCCAACGGGGCCCAGGTGATCATCGATCAGTTCATCAGCTCTGGTGAAGCCAAATGGCTGCGTATGTCCGGTCTGGTCATGCTGCTGCCGCACGGCTTTGAAGGTCAGGGACCGGAACACAGCTCGGCCCGTCTGGAACGGTATCTGCAGCTTTGTGGTGAAAACAACATGCAGGTGGCGAACTGTACCACCCCTGCAAACTATTACCACATTCTGCGCCGCCAGATCCGCCGCAGCTTCCGTAAGCCGCTGATCCTGATGACGCCGAAATCGCTGTTGCGTCACAAGCAATGCGTATCGAACCTGTCCGAATTTGCATCCGGCACGACCTTCCAGCCTGTTCTTGCCGAAACCGGCAAGATGGTTGAGGACAAAAAGGTCAAACGTGTCGTTCTGTGCTCGGGCAAGGTTTATTACGACCTGCTGGCCGAACGCGAAAATCGCGGTATCGAAGATGTTGCCATCGTGCGTGTCGAACAGCTTTACCCGTTCCCGGAAAAGGAACTGGGCGAACAGCTCGCGCGTTACAGCAATGCCGATGTGATCTGGTGTCAGGAAGAACCCGAAAATATGGGGGCTTGGTACTTTGTCGATCGTCGTATCGAAAAAGTGCTTTCTGGCATCAAACACAAAACGTCGCGCCCGGTTTATGCGGGTCGCGCAACGGCAGCGTCCCCGGCAACGGGTCTTCTCAAGGTTCACCTGCGCGAGCAGGCGGAACTGGTCGACGCCGCACTCAGCGTAAAATGATTACACAGACAGGCAGGGACCCTTCCCTGCCTGTCTGGTCACAACATAATTTTATTTGAAATCGGCAACCCCACATTGCCTTTTTAAAAACGGTCGAGGAAAAAATGGCGACTGAAGTAAAAGTTCCCGCACTGGGCGAATCCGTTACCGAAGCCACGATTGCCAAGTGGTACAAAAAAGTCGGCGACGCCGTTGCTGCTGACGAACCGATTGTCGAGCTGGAAACCGACAAAGTAACCGTCGAAGTTAATGCTCCGGTTGCCGGTGCCATCGCTGAACTGGTTGTTGGCGAAGGTGACGAAGTTGAAGTTGGCGCCCTGATCGCCATGATCAGCGAAGGTGCCGAAGGGTCGACCGCAAAAGAAGATTCTTCTGCCAAAGAAGAAGCCCCGGCCAAGGAAGAAGCTGCCCCGGCAAAAGAAGAGCCGAAAGCTGAAAAACCGGCTGCTGCCAGCGCGCCTGCAACCCAGGCTGCCAATACCGACCATCCGCTGGCCCCGGCCGTGCGCAAGCTGGTCGAAGACAATAATCTTGATGCCTCGAAAATCCCGGCATCGGGCAAAGATGGCCGCCTGACCAAGGGCGACGTTCTGGATTATCTTGAAGGTGGCAAACCGGCACCGCGCGCCGCTGCCCCGGCAGCACCTGCTGGCCCGAAACCGCAGCGTGACCTGCGCGACGGCGAAGAGCGCGTCAAAATGTCCAAGCTGCGCCAGACCATCGCGCGCCGCCTGAAAGAAGCCCAGAACACGGCTGCCATGTTGACGACCTATAACGAAGTCGACATGACCAACCTTCTGGCCTGCCGTAACAAATACAAAGAAGGCTTTGAAAAGAAACACGGCGTGAAGCTTGGTTTCATGTCCTTCTTCATCAAGGCCTGCACCACCGCGCTGAATGAATGGCCGGCTGTGAATGCCGAAATTGACGGTGACAGCTTCATCTACAAAAACTACTGCGATGTCGGCGTTGCCGTTGGCACCCCGCAGGGTCTTGTGGTGCCGGTGATCCGTTCGGCTGAAAAGAAAACCTTTGCCGATCTGGAAAGCACCATTGTCGATTTCGGCAAGCGTGCCCGTGACGGCAAGCTGGGCATGGACGAAATGACCGGCGGTTCCTTTACCATCTCCAATGGTGGTGTGTTCGGATCGCTTCTGTCTTCGCCGATCCTCAATGCGCCGCAATCGGCTATTCTGGGCATGCACAAAACCCAGATGCGCCCGGTCGCCATTGATGGCAAGGTCGAAATCCGTCCGATGATGTATCTGGCCCTGTCTTATGATCACCGTATCATTGACGGCCGCGAAGCTGTTTCGTTCCTCGTCCGCGTTAAGGAATGCATCGAGAACCCGGAACGCATCCTGCTCGATATCTGATCAGACAAAAGGATCAAAGAACTCATGAGCGAGACCTATGATATTGTCGTGATCGGCGGCGGACCTGGCGGTTATGTCTGCGCCATCCGCGCCGCACAGCTTGGCCTCAAGGTTGCCTGCGTTGAAAAACGCGGCACCCTGGGCGGCACCTGCCTCAATGTGGGCTGCATTCCGTCCAAGGCCCTGCTGCATTCTTCGCACCTGTTTGAAGAAGCCAACAAGCACTTCGATACCCACGGCATCGAAATCAACAGCCCGAAGGTCAATCTTGAAAAGATGATGGCCCGCAAGGACAAAGTGGTTGATTCCAACGTCAAGGGCATCGACTTCCTGTTCAAAAAGAACAAGGTCACCTACCTCAAGGGTGCTGGCGAAATCGTCTCGGCAACCGAAGTTAAGGTTGCCCTGCTTGATGGCGGCGAAGAAACCCTGACTGCGAAAAACATCGTCATTGCCACCGGGTCGGAAGTCACCCCGCTGCCGGGCGTTGAGATCGATGAAAAGCAGATCGTTTCCTCGACCGGCGCTTTGGAACTGTCCTCGATTCCCAAAAAGCTGGTTGTCATCGGTGCCGGTGTGATCGGTCTTGAGCTTGGTTCCGTCTGGCGTCGTCTGGGCTCGGAAGTGACGGTTATCGAATATCTGGACCGTATCCTGCCGGGCATGGATGGCGAACTGGCCAAACAGACCCAGCGCATTTTTGCCAAACAGGGCCTGGAATTCAAACTGGGTCATAAAGTGACCGGTGCGAAAACCGCAAAAGGCGGTGTCAAGCTGTCGGTCGAGCCCTCCAAGGGTGGCGATGCCGAAGAAATCAAGGCCGATGTGGTTCTGGTTGCCATCGGGCGTCGCCCGTATGTCACCGGTCTTGGCCTGGATAATGCTGGTGTTGAGCTCGATGACCGCGGTCGCGTTAAGACCGATGAATATTTCCAGACCAACATTCAGGGCATTTTCGCCATTGGTGATGCCATTGCCGGTCCGATGCTGGCCCACAAGGCCGAAGAAGACGGCGTGGCCCTGGCCGAAATGATCGCGGGCGAAGCCGGCCATGTTGATTATGGCAAGGTCCCGGGTGTTGTTTACACTTGGCCGGAAGTTGCATCGGTTGGCAAAACCGAAGAGCAGCTGAAGGAAGACGGTGTGGACTATTCGGTTGGCAAATTCCCCTTCACTGCCAATGGCCGTGCCAAGGCAATGGAAAGCACCGAAGGTTTCGTCAAAATCCTGGAAGACAAGAAAACGCACCGCGTCGTCGGTTGCCACATTGTCGGCCCGGAAGCTGGCGACCTGATTGCCGAAGTCGTTCTGGCAATGGAATATGGTGCTTCTGCCGAAGACATCGCGCGCACCTGCCATGCTCACCCGGCCCTGGGTGAAGCTGTCAAGGAAGCCGCTTTGGCCGCCGATGACCGTGCGATCCACATGTAATTTCTGACATACCCTGTCAGCCAAACGGCCGCTCCTTTCGGGGCGGCCGTTTTTGTTTGGGTCAACATGACCTGATGGCATTGGGGCGCCGGCGAACGTTTATCCCGCATTCCCTGTCAGCGCATCGGCAACCGTGCTGATCCAGTCATATTCAAGGTCGGTGCTATTGGGGGACTGTGCCAGTTGCCAGCCCATCACCCCGCCAAAATCCGCACCATATTTGCGCACCAGCGGGGCCACGACATCGTCGCAAAATTCACCAGCGGGCAAAAAACCGCTCCCGGCATTTTCGGGAGAGGTCGGTTTCCCCACCAACAGCTTTTTCACCGGCAAGCCCTTCCCGACCAGGCCGACACTACTTGTCGGATATGGTGGTGATCCCGCCGTTCCCGCCACTTTCACCGCCTGTTCGGGGCCCGTGGTGCCAACAAAGCTTTCATTGTTGTAATATTGGATATTCAGATAGTCGATCGCATCCCCCACCAGCTTCGTCACCTGCATATAGGTGCCACCGTAAAATGCCGGATCAAAATAGGGCGGTTGTGGCGCATGGGTGATGATATATTGCGGTGCAGGCAAGCTGGCACGTAGTTTTTTGGTCAGATTGACCAGAAACGCCACTGTGTCATAGCCATCAGGGGTCGCCAAATTCCGGGTATCTTCCCAGTCAATGTCGATACCGTCAAATTCATGCTCTTTAACAAAATCGACCAATGCCGCGACAAAGGCATTCAGGTTATCGGCACACGCCTTCCAGGAGGGCGTATCAAAGGTGGCGCCGCCCACGGCGACCAGAATTTTGCGCTTGCCGCCTTCCTTTGCCTTTTCAATATCGTCGTTCTTGATCGCCGATTGCAAAGGCCAGTCTGCCTGAAGCTTACAGACACCATCTTCAAAATCGGCCTGTGATATGAAGCTTTGAATCCCGATGCTACAGGCTGTGCCCACCAGTTTGGAAACCGGCGCATTACCGTTATCAGTATAGATCACATTTTCAGGCGTTCTCATGACGTCCCCCTTCTATCGCGAAAGATTGATGCGAAACAGCACCCCTCGACGCGCCATCAAAGGCAATGTGATCAAAAAAAGGGGGGATATAGCCAATGCTATATCCCCCGCAAAATGTACTGGTCCTACTTCCAGGGCGCGCTATTTTGCCGCAACCTGGTTTTGCGCCATCCAACCAACAATCATCGCGGCAATGTCGGCACTATTGTCATCCATCATCGGAACATGGCTGTTGCCGCGAATGCCCATGGACGGCAAATCCATTTCGCAGCTGCTTTTCCCCGCGGTCGTCAGCACCTCTCGATACTGATCCGTCGCGCTCCGGTATTTTTTCCAGGATGGCACCTCGTTAATGAAATCACC
>JBNKVZ010000028.1:0-38242 GCA_050299455.1 Thalassospira sp. | reverse complement strand
GATAGGTATCCGGGGCGGAGCCAACCCGAAGGCCCCGGGCGGATGCCATGCGGTTCAGTTCCTGCCCCTGTGTCACATCAAGGACAAAGGGTTTTTCGGAATAAACATGTTTGCCCGCATCCAGCGATTGCCGGGCAACCTCGTAATGGGCGGCGGGGATGGTCAGGTTCAAAACCATATCAATGTCGCTGCTGCCCAACAGGCCATCAACGGTTTCGGCCCGCACGCCAAATTCATCGGCACGCTGGCGAGCGGCCTCGTGGTTCAAATCGGCACAGGCGCGCATTTCGATACCGCGAAAACGCGGGGCCTGCGTTAAATAGGACTGTGAAATATTGCCACAGCCAATAATACCAACGCCCAAAGTCCGGGTCATGGCGCGTGCTCCTTAAAACTGGTTGAAATTCTGAAGCGCCCGGCGGGCAAAACGGGCCAAATCCGACGGTTTGTCATGCTCCATGACAAACAGTTCGGTCTGACCGTGGCTTTTCAGCCCGGCCAGAAGTTCGCCCCACTTCATCACCCCTTCGCCAACATCGGCCCAGCCATCTTCGTCGGCACATTCGCCTTGCGGGGCGAGGTCCTTGACATGGGCCACCCAAATGCGCGGACCAAAACGTTCGATCCAGGCAAACGGGTCCGCCCCGCCGCGCACCACCCAGGCCACATCCATTTCCCAGCCAATATTGGGCGCATTTTCCAAAATGATTTCCTGCGGGACGGTGCCATCCGCCAGGGTCTTGAATTCAAAATCGTGGTTATGCCAGGCAAATTTGAAACCGGCATCGGCGCATTTTTGCCCCACAGCCTCCAGGCGCTGGGCAAAATCCACCCAGCCTGCCCGGTCAACCGGGCGGGCATCGGGCAGCAAAAACGGGCAGATGATGGTTTTCACACCCAGAATGGTGGCAATCTCGCGTGCCTTGGAAAAATCATTTTCCAACAGATCAAAGGCAAAATGGCCGCTGGGCATGGACAGCCCGTTTTGATCCATCAGGGCACGAAAGGCCTGCGGATCTTCATAAACGCCGCCAAATCCCTCGACATTTTTATATCCAAGTTCGGCCAACAATTTTAAGACATCTTCCCAGGGCTGGAAATTGCGGGCACTAAAAAGCTGGAACGATACAGTCATCGTTTCGTCTCCTCTGATAACGATATGTTTTTATGAAAACTTACAAACGGTCGCCGTTTGGGTCGAAAACGGACGCCCGTGCGGGGTCAAAGCCGATGCGCACCGGATCGCCGACCTGAAAGCTGTGTTCGGAATCAATCCGGAAGGTAAATTCCTGTCCTTCAAACCGGGACCACACAAGGGTATCGGCCCCCATTGGTTCGATCACTTCGATGACAACATCGGTCTTAAAAGGTTGTTTTTCGGCCGCTTCACCACTTGCAACATGTTCGGGCCGCACCCCAAAGGTGACAGGCCCTGCCTTCAAACCCTTGGCATCGAACGAATATCCTGCCGCCGGAATTACGGTATTCCCAACCTTGAAGGCGGGCTCATCGCCATTCGTAAGCTCGACATTCAAGAAATTCATACCGGGCGAGCCAATAAAACCGGCGACAAAACGGTTTGCCGGGCGGCTGTAAATGGTTTGCGGCGTATCAAGCTGCTGCAACACCCCACCTTTCATGATCGCGATACGATCCGCCAGGGTCATGGCCTCGATCTGGTCGTGGGTGACGTAAATCATGGTGTTGGACAATTTTTGATGCAGCCGTTTGATTTCAACGCGCAATTCGGCCCGCAATTTGGCATCGAGGTTCGATAGCGGCTCATCAAACAAAAACACATCAACATCACGCACCAGGGCCCGGCCAATTGCCACGCGCTGGCGCTGCCCGCCCGAAAGTTCCGCCGGGCGGCGTTTTAGCAATGGTTCAATTTGTAAAACCTCGGCCGCATGGGCCACCCGTTTGGCAATTTCCGCCTTTGCCATGCCCGAGACCTGCAGGCCAAAGGACAGGTTCTTTTCCACCGTCATTTGCGGATAAAGGGCATAGGATTGAAACACCATGCCAATGCCCCGGTCCTTGGGTTCCTCCCAGGTCACATTGCGCCCGGAAATCCAGACCTCGCCATCGGACGCCTCCAACAACCCGGCAATGACATTCAGCAAGGTTGATTTGCCACAGCCCGACGGGCCCAGCAGCACCAGAAACTCGCCCTCCTGAATGTCAATATTCAGGGTATCAATCACCGACAGATTGCCAAAACTCAGCGAAAGATCGCGTATCGAAACACCATGCGTCATTGCCATTATCCCTTTACTGCGCCTGCGGCGATGCCTTTGACAAAGAACCTGCCGGAAAGAAAATAAATCGCCAGCGGCACGGCGGCTGTCAGGATGGTCGCTGCCATATTGACGTTGTATTCACGCACCCCATACGAGGTCGTCACGATATTATTAAGCTGCACGGTCATCGGCTGGTTATCACGCCCGCCAAAGACCAGACCCAGCAGGTAATCGTTCCAGATGCCCGTGGTTTGCAAAATCACGGCAACAGCGGTAATCGGCACCGACATCGGCATCATGATGCGCACAAATATCTGCCAGAACCCGGCACCATCAATGCGGGCCGCCTTGAACAATTCTTCGGGCAGCGAGGAAAAATAGTTACGGAAAATCAGCGTGATAATCGGCATACCAAAAATGCAATGGACCATCACGATCCCGGCGAGCGAGCCAAAAATACCAATTTCGCGTTGAAACACGATCAGCGGGTAAATCACCGCCTGGAAGGGCACAAAGGCCCCCATCACCAAAATGCCAAACAGCACATTCGCCCCGCGATAGCGCCAAAAGGACAGCGCATAGCCATTCACTGCGCCAAGCATGACCGAGATGATCACGCTGATCACTGTGATCTGGACGGAATTGACAAATCCGGGGCTGATCCCCTCGCAGGTCACACCGGTACAGGCCGTTCCCCAGGCTTTGACCCAGGCATCAAACGTCACGGTGCTGGGCAAGGCAAACAGATGCCCAAGCCGGATTTCATCAAGCGGTTTCAGGGATGTTACGATCATGACGTAAAGTGGCGTTAAAAAGAACGCAGCCGAAATCACCAGCAAGCCATACAGGCCATAACGTGCAGGGGACTTTTTCTTTGGTTTTCTGCCGCGTGCCACAGAATTTTGTGTCTGTGTCATGTTTCCTCCTAGGCACGCGCGCGGCGTACATATTCATTGTAAACCCACGGGCCCACCAGCAGCAGCACGGGCAACAGCATCATGGTTGCCGCCGCCATCGCGATGGCGACATTGCCGCGCTCGGTGAAATGATCGATGACGAATTTGGCCGGGACTTCGGTTGCAATGCCGGGTCCGCCGCCCGTTTGCGCCACCACCAGGTCATAGACCCGCACCACACTGATGGCCTTGAGCACCACCGCCGTCACAATGACCGGGCGGATCATGGGAATGATGATGAAAATATAGGTCCGCCACAGCGGGATACCGTCCACCCGCGCTGCCTTCCAGATTTCGCGGTCAATGCCGCGCAAACCGGCCAGCATCAGGCACATGATCAACCCGGTGCCCTGCCAGACGGCGGCTATCACCACGCCGTAAATGGCATATTCCGTGCTGGTTAGCGGGGCGAAATTGAAACTTTCCCAGCCCAGATTACGCACAACATTCTGAATGCCCAGTGCCGGATCCATCATCCATTGCCAGATCAACCCGGTAACGACAAAGGACAGCGCATAGGGATAGAGAAAAATGGTGCGAAAAACGCCTTCCATGCGGATATTGCGGTCCAGCAACACAGCCAGAATAAACCCCAGCACCAGACAGAAGCCGATAAACAGCACCCCGAAAATCAGCAGGTTCGTCACCGAAACCGTCCAGCGGTCGGTGGTCCACAGGCGGATATATTGATCAAAACCGATGAAATCGAATTTTGGGAAATAACGTGACCGGGTAAAGGAAAGGGCAATTGAATAGGCGACACACAGAATGAAAACGCCCACCGCCGTGATCAGCATCGGGATGCTGGCAATCTTGGCAGACAAATTGGACCACATCCGGGTTTTGCGTTTCATGGCAAATCCTCAGTTCCAAAGCGACAATGTCAGGTGAAAAAGGCCGGTTTGGCAGCGTTCACGCCACCAAACCGTTACCCCATACGGTCAGGAACCATCCTGCAGGATGTCGGCAAACTGGTCTTGAACATCTTCAACCGACATGGAAGGTGTGTTCCAGAACTGACTGACAAGGTCCTGTATGCGCCCATCCGTGTCTGACGACAGAATGGCGTTTTTGGGCAGGGCGATATTGGCGTCATCGTTGAGCAACGCCAGCCCCTTTTTCATGCAGGCATCGGCCGCCGTCATATCCACATCGCCGCGCACTGGCGAGGAACCCTTGGCAGTGTTGAATTTCACCTGGGTTTCCGGGTCCAACAGCATCGACGCCAAACGAAGCTGTGCCGCTTCGACTTCCGGGTCGCTTTGTTTGGGGAAAATAAAGACATCCCCGCCTGTGGTCAGGATCGGGTGTTTGGAGGGGCCAGGAACACAGCCATAATCGACCTCGGCCTTTTTACCCGCCAAAACAAACTCGCCCCGTGCCCAATCGCCCATTGCCTGGGCGGCAGCCTTGCCATTAACCACCAGGCTTGTGGTATCGTTCCAGTTCCGACCGGCCGATCCTTCGTCGGTCAGATTACGCAGCTTGCCATAGGTTTCAAAAACCTTTGCCACTTCGTCGCTTCTGGCGGCATCTTCGTCCCGGTCAACATAAACCCGGTTCCAAAGATCCTTGCCGCCAACGCCCATAAAGACGTCATCAAAGGTCAGGTCTTCCTGCCAACCCTGCCCGCCAACGGCAAGCGGGATATATCCGGCCGCGCGGATTTTATCGGCCTGATCAATCACGTCCTGCCAGTTTTTCGGCTCTGGCAGGCCAACTTCCTTGTAAATCGCTTTGTTGGTCCATAACCACTGATCGGAATGGATATTGACGGGAATGCAATACAGTTTGCCGTCAACTTCGCACGGGTCCAAAATGCTTTTGGGCCGAACAACATCGCGCCATTTTTCCTTCTTCGCCAGATCAGACAGGTCCAGCAACATCCCGGCCTCGGCAAGTTCTTCATACTGGCGGGAATTGTTAAATTGTGCCGCCTGCGGGGCATCACCACCCAAAATACGCTGCATGACCACGGCACGGGCCTGCTCGCCCCCGGCAATGGCGGAATCGCGCCAATGATCCTGGCCGCGCGCATCAAATTCCTTGGCCAATATCGAAACAGCCGCCTGTTCGCCACCGGATGTCCACCAGTGAATAACTTCCAGATCTGCGGCCTGGGCCGCGAATGCCGTCGAGCACATGAGTGCCGAGGCCAAAAGTGCAATTCTTGACGTTTTCATTTTTCCTCCCGATGACGAAATTGCCGATGTTTCAGCATCTGGCGATTCCACTGATCGATGTAATCGATTACATTATTGATCTTATCTGCTACGCTGCTTATGTAATCGATTACATCATCGTTGGCCTGATCGCGGTGCAGTGTCAAGTTCTTTTCAACTCAGGGCTGCTGCCGGGACACATTTTGGGAATAAAAATGGTTGATAAAAAGGGGAATATCCCACGTATTCAAGATGTTGCCAAAATGGCCAATGTTTCCACCGCGACCGTCAGCCGGGCGCTGTCCTTTCCCGACCGCGTGTCGGAGGCAACCCGCGAAGTGGTCCTTCAAGCCATTGAAAAAACCGGATACACCATCAATCAAAGTGCCCGGAACCTGCGCAAAGGCGGCACCGGGGCGATTTTGGTTTTACTGCCGAATCTGGCAAACAGCTTTTTTTCGCGGGTATTAAAGGGGATTGAGGCTGTTGCATCGCAGCATGGTTTCAGCATTCTGATTGCCGATTCCCAACTGCCGCCAATTGATGAAATCACCTTTGGCAATCTGTTCAATACCAACCGGATCGACGGGGCGATCATACTGGATGGCAATATTCCACCATCCTATTTTGCACGCGCCAGACGCCAAAAACCGCAACTGGTTTTTGCCTGCGAATGGATACCGGGCAGTTTGGTCTCCGCCTTTCATATCGACAATCTGGCCGGTGCCATGATGGCGACCGACCATCTGGTAGCACTTGGCCATCGCAGGATCGGCCACGTTACCGGCCCGGCAAACAATGTTCTGTCCAAAGACCGCCTAACAGGGTTTGAGCGTTCCATTACAAAAAATGGCCTGCCCTGCCCGCCGGAATGGAAAATTACCGGCGATTTCACCATCGAAAGCGGGGTACAAGCCGCCCGTCACTGGCTTGCCCTGCCAGCAGATAACCGGCCAACCGCACTCTTTTGTGCCAGTGATGAAATGGCATTTGGCCTGATTTCGGCATTGCATCAAAACGGCATCAAGGTGCCGGATCATTTATCGATCATCGGCTTTGACGATGTGGATTTTGCCGCCCACAGCATCCCGGCCTTAACGACCATTCATCAGCCCCGCCGCCGGATCGGCGAAGCAGCGGCGCGCGCCCTGATCCATAAAATCCGCGATGCCGATGCCCCGCCATTATCCGAACCAGCCTTTGACCTGGAACTGGTTTTACGCGCCAGTACCGCCCCTTACAAAGCCGGATGACGCCACCCTGTGGTTACGCTTTCCCTTGCCATTCATCATAAACCGCGCGGGCAGCGCGTTCCTGGTCATCGGCTGATTTTGCCTGGTCGGAGGCAAAAATTTCAAACCGGATGCCATTGGGATCACGGATGAATAAACGCCGCATTTTGCCGTCATCTTCGTTGTGATACACGACCTTTTGCTGAAACAAATGGTTCTGCCAGGCAATCACATCCTGGGGGGAATTGCAGCGCAAACCGATATGAAAAACATCATCGGGCATGTCCTGATCATCGGGATAAGGGCCGGTATCGGCAGGCCAGTCATAAAAAGACAGGCGCGTCCCATCGGGCAAGGCAAAGGTGATTAACAAATAATCGCTTTTCCAGGACGGGCTATAGCCGCTTTCGGCATGAACCAGCGTTGCCTTGAGAACCCGGGAATAAAAATCGTCCGTCGCAGCAAGATCGCGCGCGGGAAAGGCCAGGTGATCGACGTTAAACATTGCGGGTGGCATTTGCGCCTCCTTGCCATCGTTCCATCATCAGATCAAAACGGGATTGCCCCGTTTATTCAACACTGTACCCGGATTAGGGCACAATTTTGAACTTTTTGCTTTAAGGCATGCTTCCTTTAACACGAACAAACCAGGGGATACCACAAAAGGGATACCACCCAAACGGCAGTATCCCTTTGCTATCCATTCCACATCACGCGGGCCTGTTACAGCCTAGTTCTGACCGGGCAGCGGGATGATATTGAAATAGATGTGGCTTAAATTATCTTTGCCAAAGCTGGCTGCGGGGGCCGGGTTATTGCTGCCATTATGGCACAGGAAACAACTACCTGTCCCCGAACCTTGGAAATAGGTTTCCATCGTGCTGTTGGCAAGCCGAACGGACCCGACTTCGTCGGGCTTCGTCACGACTTCTTCACCACTGGTGCTTCGTTCCTTCATTTTCGGAATAATCCCGCCCCGTGTCCATACAGCGCCGACCTGAACATAATTGGCACGAACATCCCCGAAATCCAGAGCATTAATAACATTATTGTTGGTGGAAATGACGTCAGTATTGTCCCTGGCTGGCAGCGGGTCCCCACCTTCATTGCCCCACGGATTGGTCCGAACCACAGAAGTTGGTCCAATCGGCAGGTTACTGCTCGAGACAATGTTACCGGTGTTGTCTACTTTGGCGATTTCGACATTGTGCGAAGCCGCCGTCGACGTCGGATCATAAAACACATATCCCGTCGATGCTGGATCAAACTTAACCCTCGTCGTACCATTATTCACGTAATAATATGTATCATTAGGCGCGTTATTTTTATGCTCAAATGTCGCCCAGATCATTTCCGGGTGTCCCTGAACCGACCCGACAACATGCATCCCCACCAGAGCCAGAGTTTTTGTCTCTCTCCCCTTCAACCTCCACTTATATTTATCACTGCGATCATATTTCGGAACGGCGGCCTGCACCTTAATGTAGCTTTCAGGGTCGCTCACCGTCGCAGCGTCAATCCACGATGTTTTAAGTTCAAGCGTAAGGGCCTTGCCATCCGTCAGCTTTTTCCCGACGTAATCGTCGATCTGCTTAAGGTCAGCGGATGTGGTTGGAAACTGATCCTGGGCAATCGCCCCGGCCTTTTGCCCGGTCAGAAACTCGGCATATACATTATTAACGTGACTACCGTAATAAACCAGTGATCCGGATTGCGAAATCAACACGCCGCCCCCCCCGGCCTGACCGGTTTCACCAACTCCAGTAGGCAGGTCGTCGTCGGTTTTATTGACCCGAATAGCAAAATTATCCAGAACCGACGTATTGGGCAAAAGGATACGTTGCCCCGAAGAATTAGCTGACGACACGTCATAAAAACCCGGACCATCAAAAACAAATGTGCTGGCAAGGGTGTTGTTTTCAGTTTTCAGTTGTACAGGCGACGTCAGCCACAAAAACATTTGCGCCGACCAGGCATAAAAATCGCAATCGCTATTCTTGATTGGAAAGGCAGTGCTATCTGCCGGCAAAACCATACCGTCAGCGGTAACCTTACCATCAGCAAACCATCCTCGAACAGTCAGAAAGTTTGTTTCATAACAGGAATTAGCCGATTGACCTGGCAGCATATCACCCGCCTGGGCCATGCCGGAAACACCCAGCATCATTGCACCGGCGGCCATCATATGGCGCACCAAAGTCATAGCGTTTGTCTTCATTTTTCGTCCCCTTAAATCTCTCTCGTGCGCCGATTTTTATGGCGTCAGCTTGTGAAGTTCCACCACACGCATCCCGAGAAAGAGTACATCAAAATGATTACATTAAAAGAAAATTTTCAACCATTAGTCGTTTTACAAGAATTAAACTACACTTTAAGTGAAAAATCTTACATGACGAAACCGCCATCATCACCGGATAAAATGCGCGAAGTACCCGCCGCCACACGCCAATTACCCTGCCGATAACAGGCGATTTTCAATACGCGTTAAGGCCCGATCAAAAACAGACACGTCATCAAGTGCCCGTGCCAGCACCAACGCCCCCTGAATGGACAAAATGGCGTCTTCGGCCAACCCGGATGCAGATTGTGGGGTGTGATCCAAACGCCCCAATGCAGTGCTTAGCGATTGCTGCCAAACTGCAAAATAATCGGTAATCGCGCTGGCAAAGCGGTCTCGCACATTATCCAGGGCGAAAGCGCCAATCAGGCACACCCGCTGACCAGATTGAAAATAATCCCGCACGGCAGCACACATATCGCGCACCGCCTGTGCAGGATCATTATGGTCTCGCAAAGGTTGGTAAACCTGGCTTTCAAACCAGCCATCAATTTCGCGCAACACTTCTGTTGCCATCTGTTCTTTTCCGCCCGGAAAGAAATGATACAAGCTGCCTTTGCCCAGACCGGTCCGGGTCGCAATCAGCGACAGACTGGCACCTTCAAACCCGTTTTCCCGAAATATCTCTGCCAGGACAGGAAGCACGTCAGAACGTTCGGCAACAATTTTTGGCATCTTTAATTATAATCCCAATTCAGAAAGGCCCGGATGATCGGCCGGGCGCGGCCCGGAACGATCCCAGAAGAATTTACGGTCTTCTTCTTTTATCGGCATATCATTAATGCAGGCATAGCGCCGCTGCATCTGACCATTTTCGGCAAATTCCCAGTTTTCGTTGCCATAAGCCCGATACCAGTTGCCAGCATCATCGCGATATTCATAAGCAAAGCGCACCGCAATGCGATTGTCCTCATGGGCCCATAATTCCTTGATCAGGCGATAATCCAGTTCCCGGTTCCATTTGCGGGTTAAAAACGAAACGATTTCATCGCGCCCATTGGCAAACTCGGCCCGATTTCGCCATGCACTGTCAACGGTATAAGCCAGGGACACACGCTGGGGGTCGCGGCTGTTCCAGCCATCTTCAGCCAAACGAACTTTTTCAATCGCGGTTTCACGGGTAAAGGGCGGCAAAGGCAAACGAAGGTCGGTCATCGTCATTTTCCTTGGTTATGGGGCTTATTGTACCGATTGGTAAAATATTTACCAATCGGTACAATAAAGTTCCTTCACCGTCAAGCTGACAAAACCCATCTGCCTGTGATCCGTGATGTAACAGCGTTTCAATCGCCTCTTTCATCGGTCCAAAACCATGCTGCTATTCCCCATCCAGGCGGCCTGGATGCGAAGTTTAATCAAACCGAAACCCACGGCCTGTTTGCGCCAATATCCATGTAAATTCAGTCGATTAGACTTCCCGCCCTCTCTGTGCGAGAATAAAGAGGCACTTTACCCCATATAATCAGGGTTCAATGCAGCACCCTGAGCAGTTGACCACCCCTTGCTGCGCTGCTATTGGGTCGCGATATTGTGCGCAGGTGGGGGAACAAACGCCCTTATGTCGCAGTTTAACAAAGGGGTTTGATGCCAGTGATCACACCGAAATGATCATTGCCCACAGACCCTGAAACTTTGGGGCCAACCGACATACCATGTGCCCCATTAAAGGACCGGGATACACCGCCATGATTTCCACGCCCTATTACCTGATTGATAAAGCCAAACTTCTGCGCAACATGGAAAAGATCGCCTATGTGCGCGAACATTCCGGCGCAAAGGCGTTGCTGGCACTCAAATGTTTTGCCACCTGGTCGGTGTTTGATTTCATGGCCGATTACATGGATGGCACCACGTCATCCTCGCTTTATGAAGTCAAACTGGGGCGCGAAAAATTCGGCAAGGAAACCCATGCCTATAGTGTGGCCTATAGCGATGCGGAAATTGCCGAAGTTATTGAAAATGCCGATAAAATCATTTTCAATTCCATCAGCCAGCTAAACCGTTTTGCCGATCAGGCCTCGGGGATTGTGCGTGGCCTGCGCTTAAACCCCATGGTCAGTTCGTCCAGTTTTGACCTGGCCGATCCGGCGCGCCCGTTTTCGCGCCTGGGCGAATGGGATGTCGCCAAGGTCGAAGCCGTCATGGACAAAATTTCCGGCTTCATGATTCACAATAATTGTGAAAATGCCGAT
Source organism: Thalassospira sp. (assembly GCA_050299455.1). GTDB lineage: Bacteria > Pseudomonadota > Alphaproteobacteria > Rhodospirillales > Thalassospiraceae > Thalassospira. The sequence continues at coordinate 27,119 of JBNKVZ010000028.1, read as the reverse complement.
TTTGACCTGTTTGACCAAATGCTGGGCGATATTGAAACCAAATTTGGCAGCCTGCTGTCACGGGTGGACTGGGTCAGCCTGGGGGGCGGCATTCATTTTACCGGCGAAAACTACCCGCTGGATAAATTTTGCGCCCGTCTCAAGGAATTTTCCGAAAAATTTGGCGTGCAGGTTTATCTGGAACCGGGTGAAGCCTCGATCACGAAAAGCACGACATTGGAAGTCAGCGTGCTTGATACGCTGTTTAATGGCAAAAACCTTGCCATCGTCGACAGCTCGATCGAGGCCCATATGCTCGATTTGCTGATTTACCGGGAAAATGCGAAGGTAAGCCCTAATACGGGCGAGCATGAATACATGATCTGTGGCAAATCCTGCCTGGCAGGCGATGTATTTGGTGAATTTCGCTTTGAAAACAAAATCAATGTCGGCGACCGCATCTCCATTCAGGATGCTGCCGGTTACACGATGGTCAAGAAGAACTGGTTTAACGGGGTTGGCATGCCCTCGATCGCCATTCGTGAACTTGACGGAACCGAACGGCTTGTTCGGGAATTTGACTTCAATGACTACGTTTCCAGCCTGTCATAAGGCGGATCACATCAATTTCACTGTTTGAAAAAAGGGAGTTTTTGGCCTGAAATGAAGAAAAACGTTCTCATCATCGGTGCCGGTGGCGTGGCCCAGGTCGTGGCCCACAAATGTGCACAGAACAACGACGTGCTTGGTGATATCCATATTGCATCGCGCACTGTTGCGAAATGCCAGGCGATCATTGACTCCGTCCACGCCAAACAAAACCTTAAAAATGCGGATGGCGTCCTTAAAGGCCATGCGCTTGATGCCACCAATGTTGATGCAACGGCAGCGCTGATCCGCGAAACCGGCAGCCAGATCGTTATCAATGTCGGGTCTGCCTTTATCAACATGCCGGTGATGTCGGCCTGTATCGCCACTGGCGCGGCCTATCTTGATACTGCCATTCACGAAGAACAGGACAAGATTTGCGAAACGCCGCCTTGGTATGCCAATTATGAATGGAAACGCCGCGAAGAATGCGAAAAAGCCGGCGTAACGGCCATTCTGGGTGCTGGTTTTGACCCGGGCGTGGTCAATGCCTATGCCAAACTGGCTGTTGAAGACTATTTCGACAAAATCGATTCCATCGATATCATCGATATCAATGCCGGTAGCCACGGCAAATATTTCGCCACCAATTTTGACCCGGAAATCAATTTCCGCGAATTTACCGGTACGGTTTATTCCTGGCAGAACAGCCAGTGGCAGTCCAACACCATGTTCGAGGTCAAGAAAATCTGGGACATGCCAGTGGTCGGCGAAAGCCAGACCTTTATGACCGGCCATGACGAGGTTCATTCCCTGTCGCAGAACCTGAATGTGCCCAATGTCCGTTTCTGGATGGGTTTTGGCGACCATTACATCAATGTCTTTACCGTGCTTAAAAATATCGGCCTGCTGTCCGAAAAGCCGGTCATGACCGCCGAAGGCCAGGAAGTCGTGCCGCTGAAGGTTGTTAAGGCCTGCCTGCCGGACCCCAGCTCGCTGGCACCGAATTATACCGGTAAAACCTGCATTGGCGACCTTGTCAAAGGCACCAAGGACGGCAAGGAAACCGAAGTTCTGATTTACAATGTGGCCGATCACAAAGACGCCTATGAAGAAGTCGGAAGCCAGGGCATTTCCTATACCGCTGGCGTTCCGCCGGTGGCAGCGGCCATGCTGATCGCCTCGGGCGAGTGGGATGTCAAGAAGATGGCCAATATCGAGGAACTGCCGGCAAAGCCGTTCCTGCATCTTTTGAACCATATGGGTCTGCCGACCCGCATCAAGGATGCCAATGGCGACCGCGATCTTGATTTCGCAAGCTGATCACAGCACGCACACCATTTGAGTTTTAAAAAACGGCGGGCAGGTTCCGCCGTTTTTTTGTGTCTTCATACCTGCACAAAACAAAGCTGACATCAGGCTGAAGGCCAAGCCGCGCATGTTTCAGCCAACTGTCAGGCAGGCACGTCACATTGCCCTTGTTCACACTCCATTGTTTTCAAGGAAGCCCGCAATGTTAAAAGTTCTCGCCGCGATTGTTGCCCTTTCCGCTTATGGTTTTTTACCCAGCCTGGCCTCGGCCGAAGAAGTAAGCTGTAACGCCCCCAAAGATCAGTGGCAAAAACCCGAAGCCCTTCAGACCATGCTCGAAGCCAAGGGCTGGAAGGTCAAACGCATCAAAACCGAAGACGGTTGTTATGAAGTTTATGCCCTCGATGACAAGGGCGCACGCGTTGAGACCTTCTTTAACCCGGCAACCTTTGACGCCGTCAATAAAAAAGACGGAGACTGATCATGGCTGCCACCGTAAAGGTTTGGGACCCGCTCGTACGCATTTTTCACTGGAGCCTGGTGACATCTTTTGCGGTGGCATGGCTTAGCGCGGACGAGATCAAAAACCTGCATGAAATTGCCGGTTATTGCGCCGCAGGTCTGATCGGCTTTCGCCTGATCTGGGGCTTTGTCGGCTCGCATTATGCCCGCTTTGGCCAATTTGTTCATGGCCCGGACAAAACCCTGAAATATCTGCGCGATATTCCTTCGGGCAAGGCGGAACGCTATCTCGGCCATAACCCGGCCGGGGGTGCCATGATTTTAGCCCTGCTGGGCTGCATGGCGCTTCTGGCGACCACGGGGTATATGCAAACCACCGATGCCTTCTGGGGTGTTGCCTGGGTGCAGGATAGCCATGAATTTCTGGCAAATACCCTGCTTGCGCTGGTGATTGCCCATCTTGCCGGGGTGGCGATAGCAAGTTACCACCACCGCGAAAATCTGGTCCGCGCCATGATTACCGGCAAAAAACGCTTTGGCACCAGCAGCGATATTCGCTGATCGCCTTTTTCGTCTTCTCCCCCAATCCCCAAACTTCACCGGCGGCATGTTCCGCCGGTTTTTCTTTACCCAGCCCCGCAACATAGGCCAGGCAGGCACAAGTCACTTTATATGGCTCAGCACGGCAAGGCTTTCATAACGTTTGATATAGGGGCGCACCAAAACCCGATCGACAAAGGCGGCATATTCCTCCATGTCGGCAACCTGAACCCGCAAAACAATATCATGGGCGCCGGTCACATGGTCGCATTGCACAATTTCGGGCGTTTTTTCCAGTTCGGCACGCAACAGGTTATACCGGTCCGGCCGGTCACTGTTTAACGTCAACAGGACAATCACGGTCATGCGTTTGCCAAACACGCGCGGGTCCACCACCGCAATATCGCGTTCAATCACGCCGGTTTCGCGCAAACGCTGCACACGCCGCAAACAGGCCGCGGCTGACAGCCCCACTTTTTCGGCAAGTTCGCTGCCGGTCAGGCGGGCATTTTCCTGTAATAATGCCAATATCTTGCGATCAAACTGATCAAGTGCCGCCACAAAAAACACTCCCACACATCATCGTCACACGGCTTAAAATCCGCGTTCAGACAATGGCCTAACCCTGTTGCAAAAAGAAATCGTTTTTCGACAATTTTTGCGAAAACGCCGCAAGATTTATCAAACTTTGCGCCCTGTTCAAGCGGGCAAAATTCTAGTCTGCAGCAGGTTCGGAGATCGTCCGATCCTTCATTAGCAAACTGGGAGCCATCTGCCATGTCAGGATATATGCCAACCCATATTGATCATGTAACCCGTCATGCCCGTCCGCAATCCAGCCCGGTGCTGGAGCGGATAAGCGGCATTCTGGCGTGGTTCCCTTTTTTGGGGCATCACTGGCGCCAGAAACGGAAAATTGCCCGGGACACCGCCTATTTAAAACATGCCCCGGCCGATCTGCTTGATGATATTGGCCTGAGGCGCGAACATATCGACATCACCTGCAAAACGGGGGATTGCCCCCCTGTTTAAAGGGCTGCACGTACGCCAAAGCCCGCCGGGCATCACCCCGGACAGCGAAATACCCGGAATACCCGAAAAAAGAGGACCAGCATCCCCCGATGCTGGTCCTTCGCCCTAAATGCGGGCGTCTCCCCGGTCAAATCCTCACAATCCTTAAATCGCCAGATATTGATCGCGTAAGTCAGGATCATCAAGAACCTCCTGCGAGGTGCCATCAAACACCACCTGGCCGCTATCCATGATAATGGCGCGATCCGCCAGTTTCAGCGCGGCGATGGCATTTTGCTCGACAATGATGGTGGTAATGCCCAATTCCTTGACGCTTTGCAGGGTTTTTTCAATTTCTTGCACAATCACCGGGGCCAACCCTTCATAAGGTTCATCAAGCAGCAAAATCTTGAGGTCGCGCGCAAGGGCACGGCCAATCGCCAGCATTTGCTGCTCCCCGCCCGAAAGGGTGACCGCTTCCTGCAAGCGCCGTTCCCCGAGGCGGGGGAACAGATCGTAAATGCGCTGGATGCTCCAGCCATGTGGCGGGGCGATTTGCGCCAGTTCAAGGTTCTGTTCCACCGTCAGGCCGGGAATGATGCTGCGGTCTTCGGGGACCAGTTGCAGGCCAATACGCGCCGCCTGCCAGGCCTTCATATCGTGCAGCGGCTGATGATCCAGCCAGATTTCCCCGTGTTTAAGCTCCGGGTCCGCCATACGCGCCAGGGTACGCAGAGTGGAGGTTTTCCCCGCCCCGTTGCGCCCCAACAGGGCGACAATTTCGCCCTCGCGAATGTCAAAGCTTACGCCTTGCACGATATAGCTTTCGCCGTAATAAGCGTGCAAATCCCAAACCGAGAAAAACGCCGGAGACGACCCGCGAGCAGGAACCGGCTTTGTTTTTGGCACCTGTGCATTCATAGGGTTTCTCCTCCGAGATAGGCTTCCTTGACCTTGGGATTGTTGCGCACTTCTTCGGGCGTGCCTTCGGCAATAATCGCCCCCTGGGCCAACACACTGATGCGGTCGGCCAGGCTGAACACAACATGCATGTCATGTTCGATGATGATCTTGGTCATGCCGCGTTGTTTGATGCGCTGTAAAAGCTCGATGGTGCGGTTGGTGTCATGGCGCGACATGCCCGCCGTTGGTTCATCAAGCAAAAACAGTTTCGGGTCCTGGATCAGACACATGGCCAGTTCGAGGCGGCGTTTATCCCCGCGCGACATCGACCCGGCGATTTTGTCACGATCCTCAATCAGCCCGACATCTTCCAGGATATGTTCGGCTTCCTCGCGAATTTTGCGTTCGCCAAACAGGCTTTTGAAAAACCCGCATTCAAATTGCCCGTCCCGCTTGGCAAAGGCCGGGATCATGACATTTTGCAGCAGGCTCAAATCCGGGAAAATTTCCGGTGTTTGAAAAACACGCGCCACACCCAACTGATTAATCTCGTAGGGCTGTTTGCCAGTCAGGACCTGATCGCCTAGCAACACCCGTCCCCGGCTGGGGGTTAACCGTCCGACAATCACGTTCAAAAAGGTCGATTTCCCCGCCCCGTTCGGGCCAATAATGGCATGAACAGTGCCCTCCTCGATCCGAAGGTTGATGTCGGTTAAGGCTTGCAAACCGCCGAAATGTTTATTGACGTCGGTAACATCAAGAATGACATTGCCCATTAATCACGCCTCCTCGGTGGAATGCTGTTTATCAGAAGGCGACCCGTTGGCCGGTTTCTGACCACGTTCGCGGATCATGCGGCTGATTTTGCCATAGCCTTCCATCAAGCCACCGGGCAGGAAGATCACGATCAGCATAAAGACAATACCCAGCAACAGATGCCAGCCATCGCCAACAAACGGGCTGATGATGGCGGTTAAAATATTGTTCAGCCAGTCTGGCAGGAACGAAAAGGTATTGTGCAAAACCGTATCGTTGAAAGCCGAGAAAATGTTTTCAAGATACTTGATCAAACCGGCGCCTAACAAAGGCCCGATCAATGTGCCGGCCCCGCCAAAGATCGTCATCAGCACAACTTCGCCCGACGCCGTCCATTGCATGCGTTCGGCCCCTGCCAGCGGGTCGGTCATTGCCAGAAGAGAGCCGGCCAACCCGGCATACATGCCCGAAATGATAAAGGCCGTCAGCAAATAGGGGCGCGTATTATAGCCGGTATAGGACATGCGCGTCTGATTGGATTTAATCGCCCGGAGCTTCATGCCAAACGGGGAATGGAAAATGCGCAGCGAGACAAAAAACGAGATGATCAAAATCACCGCACAAATATAAAACCCGGTATATCCCGTGCCCTGCAACCCGAACAGGTTGGTATTTGGCAGGCCCGATGTGGCCTCGATCCCGGCCATACGATCCAACACACGCGGGTCGGCCTGGGCCAATTGCAGGCCTGTTTCGCCATTTGTGATCGGGGTTAACACCGAATAGGCCAGGTTATAGGACATCTGGGCAAAGGCCAGCGTCAGGATTGAAAAATAAATCCCCGACCGGCGCAACGAGACAAAGCCGATCAACCAGGCAAACAAACCCGATAGAATGATGGCAAAGATAATGGCAGGGACCACATTCATCGATAACAGCTTGAACGACCAGACAGCGGTATAGGACCCCACCCCCAAAAATGCCGCGTGACCAAAGGAAAGATAACCGGTCAGGCCGAAAAGGATGTTGTAGCCAATGGCAAAGATGCCAAAAATCATGAATTTCTGCATCAGGTCAGGATAGGCCGCGCCGAAGGGCTGCAACCAGAGCGGCATGGTCAGCACCACCGCCGAAAGCACGACCATATAGACCAGTTCCTGCCGGGGGGTGGCAATTTGCGTGTTTGACATGTCAGCTCTCCATCACGCCCCGGCGGCCCATCAGGCCACGCGGACGGGTCAGCAGGATAACGACGGCCACCAGATAAATGATGATCTGGTCAATGCCGGGAATGATCGATTTCACCTCGGTCATCGAGGAGAAAGACTGCAAAATTCCCAGCAGGAACCCCGCCGCCACAGCGCCGCGCAACGAGCCCATGCCGCCCACAACCACCACAACAAAGGACAGCACCAGAAAATCCATACCCTGGTGATAATCGGGCGGCAAAACGGGCGTATACATGACCCCGGCCAGCCCGGCGACCACCGCTGCCAGACCAAAAACAATGGTAAAACGGCGTTCAATATCGATGCCCAGCAATTCGACCGTGGCCCGGTCGGCCATGCCAGCGCGCACCACCATGCCCCAGGTGGTAAAATTCAAAAACGAGAACACCGCCGAAATAATCACCACGGAAAACAGCAGATAAATCAACCGCCACCACGGATACACCACCGCATCCCCCAGGCCGATCCAACTGCCAATCGCGGCGGACCCGGCAACAATATCAGGCGCACTGACGGGAATGGGATTGGCACCAAAAAAGCTTTTGACCAGTTCCTGCAACACAATCGCCAAACCGAATGTCACCAAAATCTGTTCGGCGTGGGATCGCTTGTAAAAAAAGCGGATCAGGCTGCGTTCCATCAAAATGCCAAGGCCCAGCATGACCGGAATGGAAACGACAATCGAAATCGGCACCACCCAGTCAATGATGGCCGATCCGGTTTTGCCAAACCATAATTCCAGATAGGGGGTTTCCTTATAGGCATCAAAGAAAGTAACCGATGTATCCTTGACCTTGACCGACAGGGTCAGAATTTTTTCCATCGTGACGGCGCAAAAGGCACCGACCATAAAAATCGCACCGTGGGCAAAATTGACCACGCCAAGCGTGCCAAACACCAGCGTCAGACCCAGGGCAATCAGGGCATAGGCCCCGCCCTTGTCCAATCCGTTCAGGATTTGCAGAAAAATCGCGTCCATGAGCTATCCGCCGCAGAGTCAATTTGGGGATCGGAACCGCAGAAACCGGCCCGAAGAAAAAAGACGGTGCCGGGAATTCCCCCGGCACCTGCACATTTTTGCGAAAATCAGACCTTGTACGGCCCCAATTCCCCGCCAAACATATCGGCCGGATATTCCACCTGGGAACGCGGCACATGTTTGACCACTTCCAAAAGGTCAAAGGCGCTTTGCGGGTTTTCTTTACCACGCACAACCAGCACATCCTTAAAGCACTGGTGGTCTGCGGCACGATACAGCGTCGGGCCGTTGCCCATGCCATCAAACTCGTAGCCTTCAAGCTGCTTGATCACTTCCCACGGTGCAAACGTCCCGGCCATTTCACAGGCATTGGCATAAAGCAGGGTCTGGACATAGCAGGTATGGGCCGCCTGTGACGGCGGGAAGCCATATTCCTGGCCAAAGGATTTAACAAAGGCCTGCGACCCTTCATCGGTCAGGGACCAATGCCAGTTGGTGGTGCCCAAAATGCCCTTGGCGGCATCCCCGGCACCCTGTGCCATCAGACGCGAATAAAGCGGAACGACAATGGCAAACTTTTTGCCATTCACCATTTTGTCCTTCAGGCCAAACTGAACCGCCTGGGTCAATGAATTGACCATGTCTTTGCCATAGTGGTTCAGGATCAACACATCGGCACCGGAATTAAGAACCGGGGTGATATATTGCGAAAAGTCACCCGCGCCCACCGGGGTCCGCACAGTGTTCACCGTGGTCCAGCCAATCTTTTCGGTTGCTGCTTTGATCGATTCTTCCTGGGTCCAGCCCCAGGTATAATCCGCCGTCAGATGATACGCCTTCCGATCGGAGCCATATTCATCCTTGAGCACCGGTGCCAGCGCCTGACCCGACATATAGGCATTAAAGAAATGGCGGAAACCATACCGTTTTTTGTCTTTGCCGGTCGTATCGTTGGAATGGGTCAAACCCGCCATGAAAATGACGCCCATTTCCTGGCACAAACCCTGCACCGCCACCGCAACACCCGACGAAGAACCGCCGGTAACCATTATGACATTGTCTTTTTCAATCATCCGCTTGGCCGAAGCACGGGCCGCATCCGACTTGGTCTGGGTATCGCCGGTAACAAACTCGACCTTTTTGCCCAAAATGCCATTTCCCTTAAGGTTATTGGGCTTCATGGTATTGAGCATACCGCCGTCACCTTCACCATTCAGGTGGCTGACAGCCAGTTTATAGGCACGCAATTCGTCGGCACCTTCATCGGCATAGGGGCCGGTCTGGGGCACGTTAAAGCCCAAAACAACGCTGCTGCTGTTACTGGGATCACCGCGAAATGAATCGGCGGCATAGGCATTGCGAATAAAGTGCATCGGTGCGCTCGCACCAATAATTGCCGCCCCCGTCGTCATGGCCGACCCTTTCAAGACGGTGCGGCGTGAGACATGACGGGTGGTTTTATTCTCGGACATAGGGTTCCTCCCCAATTGCTGGGATGCGTTTCAGTGAAATGCAAAGGCCGGAATTTTGGTGGCTATTTTGTTATGCGACCTGACAAGACAATGGCGGCGACAAGAAAATAAATCAACAACATGTTGATAAAGAACATTTTTTTTGTAAAAATATAGATGAGCGTTATGAAAATTTGTAAATTTTGTCAAAAATAAGGAAACACGATGCCCCGCCAGGCCCCCATCGGCCATCGCCTTCGCGGCCGCCGCAAGGATATGGGAATGACACAAACCGCCCTTGCCGAGGCCGCCGGTATTTCGCCGTCTTATCTGAACCTTATTGAACATAACCGCCGGGCCATTGGCGGTGCGTTATTGCTTCGCCTGGCCGAGGCCCTGCAAATTCATCCCTCGACATTATCGGGCTCGGAAGAAGGCCGCCTTCTTTCCGACCTGGGCGAGTTGGCATCCGACCCGGTCTTTCGCGATACCCCGCTAGATCGCAGTGAATTTTCCGGCGTCATTTCAACCGGTCCTGCCATGGTCAATGCGATGTTAAAGCTCTATCGCGCCTATCGCAGTGCTCTTGATGATGTCGATATGCTTTCCGAACGCCTGAGCCACGACCCCTATCTGACCGAGGCCAGCCATTCGATCCTGACGCGCATCACATCGATCCGCACGGTTGCCGAAATTTTCGAACATTATGACGACCTGCCCCCGGCCCAGCGCAACCGGTTTAACACCACCCTGGTGCGCGAATCCGAACGGCTGGCGGAATCCGCCACCGAGATTTTCAGCTTTCTGGAACGCGGTGCCGCCGGGCGCCCCGCCGCCAACCCGTCCGAAGAGGTGGACGACCTGCTCTATGACAATGCCAACCATTTCCCGACACTGGAGGATTGCGCCGAAACCCTGCGCACCGGCATTGATCGCTCTGGCGGGCTGTTTTTGACCGACCTGATCAACCATTTAAAATCGCGCCACAACATCACGGTGGAACGCCTGCACGCCGAAGACCTGCCCGCCAGCGGCCATATCTGGGAAAAGACACAACATCGCCTGCAATTTTCCCGCGCCCTGCCCATTACATCGGCCCGGTTTTTGGCCGCACGGGCCGTGTGCCACCTTGAAGGGGCGGATGCGATTGAGGCGATCATCAACGCATCCCGCCTGACCACCGATGCCGCCCGCGACCGCGCCCGCCAGGCGCTGATTTCCTATCTGGCCGCGGCCCTGTTGCTCCCTTACGAAAACTTTGCATCCGAAGCCCGCGAACTGCGCCATGATATTGAAATGCTGCAACAGCGTTTTGCCGGCAGTTGGGAACAGATTTGTCATCGCCTGACCACGCTGCGCCGCCCGGGCCAGGAAGGCATCCCCTTTCATTTTTTGCGGACCGATATTGCCGGTAATATTTCCAAACGTTTTTCGGCATCGGGCCTGCAACTGCCGCGTTATGGCGGGGCCTGCCCGCGCTGGGCCATTCACGAGGCCTATCTGACGCCCGAACGTGTGGTGCCGCAACTTGTGCAATTGCCCGATACCACCCAATATCTGTTTATCGCCCGCGCGGTTCGCACCGGCACAGGCGGTTATCGTGTGCCACAATCGGTGCATTCGGTGATGATCGGTTGCGACACCGCCTTTGCCCGAGATGTCGTCTATGCCGATGGCCTGCCGCTTGATGATATATCGGCTGCGGTTCCCGTTGGCATCAATTGCCGCCAATGCCCGCGAAATGATTGCCTGCAACGGGCCCATGCCCCGGCAGAACCGGCTACACCAGCACCACAAACACCACCGGCCAGTTAAAGGACGAGGGTCAAACCCCACCAAAACGGGCCAAATAGACCGCCGTCACGTCAACACGATTGCCTAACTGCCTGACACACCTTAAAGTCGAACAAAATAAAAAGCATAAACGCCATGCGGACCTTTTTATAAAAAAGCAAAATCGGGGAGAACGTCGTGACCGACAAACCAACGGTCCTGATTGCGGAGGACGAAGAAACCATTGTCGAATCCCTGGCCTTTCTGATGGAAAAGGAAGGCTTTAACGTGCGCATTGCCACCAACGGGCAAAGCGCGATTGACATGATCAGCCAGTACAGACCCGATATGGTCCTGCTCGATGTCATGATGCCGGGACGCGATGGTTTTGATGTGGCCCGCACGGTGCGTGCCAACAGCCGGACCCAACATATTCCCATTATGATGCTGACCGCGCGCACCCGCGAAATTGACCGGCGCAAGGGGCTGGAACTTGGCGTGGATGATTTTGTCACCAAACCCTTTTCCACCCGCGATGTTGTTGCCCGGGTCAAAGCCCTGCTGAGCAACGACACATGCAGTGCTGATCACAAAACCTGACGATCATCCATTTCCTTCCGTCCTCCCCGTCACAAGGCGGACCTGCCATGAGACCACCTGCAAAACTGACCGAACGTGCCCTGGTTCTTGCCATCACTGCCTTTCTGGCCTGGATTCCCCCCTTGGTCGGAGTGTTTTCGCTGGACGGCTTCGTGTTCGGTTTGCCGGTATTGTTTGTCTATTTCTTTGCCGGGTGGGCGGTTTTCATTGCTCTATGCGCCTGGATCACCCGCAAACTGCGACAAAGCGCACAACAGCCGGAGGATTTGTAACCCGTGCTGTCCTCCCAGGTGGTGATTGCCGTATCGCTCATTTATGTCGGCCTGCTTTACACCATTGCCTGGTGGGGAGATAAACGCGCGCGGGCCGGGCGGTCCTGGGTGCGCAATCCTACGGTTTATACCCTGTCAATTGCGGTTTATTGCACCAGTTGGACCTTTTATGGCGCGGTCGGCTCAGCCGCGCGCAACGGTCTGGAATATCTGACCATCTATTTGGGGCCGACGATCATTTTTCTCGGCTGGTGGTTTTTGCTGCGCAAAATGCTGCGCATTTCAAAGGCACATCGCATTACCTCGATCGCCGATTTCATTTCATCACGCTATGGCAAAAGCACCCAGCTTTCGGTGCTGGTCACGCTGATCGCGGTGATTGGCACCACCCCCTATATCGCCCTGCAATTAAAGGCGGTTGCCACCAGCTACACGGTTTTAACCGTCTGGGGTTCGTCGGTTTCAAGCCCGTTTGTCTCCACATCGCATATTTTTGCCGATAGCGGCTTTTGGGCGGCCACCGGCCTGGCGTTGTTTGGCATTTTATTTGGCACCCGCTTCATTGATGCCGATGAACATCACGAAGGCATGGTCGCGGCCATTGCCTTTGAAAGCCTGGTCAAGCTGTTTGCCCTGCTCGCCGTGGGTATTTTTGTTTGCTTTTTCATGTTTTCCGGGCTGGGTGACCTGTTTCACCAGGCCAGTGAAACGCCACGTATGGCGGGGCTGCTCACGCTCCAGCCCGAAAGCGGCACGCGCTGGTTTACCCTTATGACCCTGTCAATGGCGGCAATATTAACCCTGCCGCGCCAGTTTCAGGTCATCGTGGTGGAAAATGTCGATGAACGCCATCTTGCCACCGCCTCCTGGGCGTTTCCGGCCTATCTGTTGCTTATGAACCTGTTTGTTCTGCCCATTGCCCTGGCCGGGATGGGCCTGTTGCCCAGTTGGGCAGACCCGGACTTTTTCGTCCTGTCCGTACCGCTTTCTCAGGGGCAATCGTTTTTGGCCCTCGTAGCCTATGTTGGCGGGCTTTCGGCCAGCACAAGTATGGTGATTGTCGCTGCCATCGCCCTTTCGACAATGGTCTGTAACGACCTGGTCATTCCCGCCCTGTTACGCCTGAAATGGTTACGACTGACCGAACGCGACGATTTGACTGGCCTGTTATTATTCATCCGCCGGGCCTCCATCGTGCTGGTGGTGTTTATGGGCTATATCTATTACCGCTCCGCCGGGGCGGGGGATGCGCTGGCCGAAATCGGGCTGATTTCCTTTGCCGCCACCGCGCAATTCATCCCCATCATGATTGGCGGGCTGTTTTGGAAAGGGGGCACTAAAACCGGTGCGCTTACCGGGCTTGCCGCCGGTTTTGCCATTTGGGCCTATACGCCTTTGATGCCGTCCTTTGCCGATTCCGGCTGGATTGACCCCAAACTGATTACCGATGGCGCCTTTGGCCACCCGTGGCTGCGGCCCGAAGCCCTGTTTGGCCTGGACCATTTTGCCCCACTGACCCACGCATTGATCTGGTCAATGGCGTTAAATGCCGGATTTTTTATTGTCGTTAGCCTGTTTACCAATCAGGGCGGGCTGGAACGCATTCAGGCGACCCTGTTTGTCGATGCCTTTTCACGCAAGGGCGGGGAAACGGTGATTTGGCGATCCTCTGCCACGATTGATGACCTTTACGAACTGGTGGAACGGTTTTTGGGCCGGGAACGTGCCTATCATGCCTTTCGCGATTATGGCACATCGCGGCATACTGCCTGGCGCGGCAAGGGCGAAGCCAATGCAGACATGATCGCCTTTAGCGAACGGTTACTCGCGGGCTCCATTGGCGCGGCATCGGCCCGGGTGATGGTGTCATCGGTTGCCAAGGGTGAAATGGTCAGCCTGGATGAAGTGCTGGAAATCCTCGAAGAAACCTCGCACGTGATCGAACATTCGCAACGGTTGGAGCAAAAATCACGCGAGCTGGAACGTGCGGCAGCCGAATTGCGGGCCGCAAATGACCGCCTTCAGGAACTCGATCGCCTGAAGGACGAATTTTTAACCATGGTCAGCCACGAATTTCGCACGCCATTAACCTCGATCCGGTCTTTTTCCGAAATTCTGGTCGATACCCCGGAACTCGAAGCAGAGCGTAGCGAACGCTTTTTAAATGTGATTGTGCGTGAAAGTGAACGCCTGACCCGCCTGATTGACGACCATCTGGACCTGGCCCGCCTTGAAGCCGGCCATTCGGACTGGCAACCCACCGAAATAGACCCCAAAGCCGTCTTGCGCGAAACCATTGATGCCCTGGAGGGACTGTTTAACAGCCGCAACGCCAAGTTACGGGTCGATATTGGCGGCGACAGCGTCACACTGTTTGTCGACCGTGACCGACTGACGCAGGTTTTCATCAATTTGTTATCCAATGCCGCCAAATTCGCCAACCCGGAACAGCCCGAAGTATATGTGCGCGGTGCGACACACAAGGATGGTTACCTTGTTTCGATATCGGACAATGGCGCCGGCATTGCCGCAGACGAAGCCACATTAATTTTCGACAAATTCGCCCGCGGCGGCAAATATCCCGGCGACAAACCGCGTCCATCCGGCTCTGGCCTGGGGCTGGCCATTTCAAAACATGTGATCGAACATTGCCAGGGCCGCATCTGGGTGGAAAGCAAACCGGGACAAGGTGCCACATTTCATGTGTTCATTCCCGTGAACCCTGATCAAGTACCCCATTAAACAAGCAGCCCCCCCCCACAACGGCACAGCAACCGCCAATACAAAAGCTACGCTGCCTCCAGCACAATCTTGCACCAAACGTAGCGCGCACACACCCTGTCGCCCGCGTGATAGGTTTTGTTATAAAACAAATACTTAAGTAAATTCAGCTTGCCATGCGATTCGTCACTTTCTGGACGTTTTTGCGCCTGATATTTGCCGTACTCCAAGTAGCAAACACAGCACGACCAAATACGGCCCACCACACCCCACCCCTTACGCCCACACAGGACCATCACAAACAAAGACGTAAGGTGTTCCCGCCACCCTCCTGGCAAGGCATGGCCCCTATCTTCCCATAAGGTCAGCAATGGTTCTTGTTTCGCTCGCCAAGTGCGAAACCCGCTCAACCGCGTCGCCAATGGCTTTAATACCGTCCTAAAACGGCCAATGGCGACATTCCAGCCGATGGACCTTTACGGTGATGTTGGCTGCGAATGGGACAAGCGTGTCAACCTTGCCGGCTGCCTTGAAAAGCGGATTATAAGACGCCTTGATCCAAACCGCCCTTCCCCTTTGGCAAGCGGATGGCATTATCCGGCCTCAAATTGTCCGGCATTCAGCGACTTCCAAAAGGTGCAATATTCAGGATTGTTTTAAAGAAAGAAGCCTTCCGGTTCATGCAGGATAAATCCGTTCAATTTAACAAATGGATGCACCGATTATTTCCGGGGGCGCAGAAAACTTGCGCAATGTTTCGCCAGCTCGGCGGTGCCAGTTCAATCAGTTCAAAAGATGACGTTACCTTAAAACATCCCGAACAAAATACATGTGACGGCAAAGCGATATCATTACAGCCCTTTAGGGCCGTAAACTTACGTCGACATTACGAAATTTGACGACCTTCGCAACATCGCTATGTTTGAATGACATCCATCACATCACGCCACATGCCCCGGTTTGATCAAACACCTGTTCCGAAGTTTTCAGCCCTGATCAATGATCCTCAGGATATTCCAAACCGGTCACGGCCCTTTGATGCACAATCGCACCGATATCGGCCACAGCCCCGCAAAGCAGCAAGATCGCCCCTGCCCCTCACGGCGCAAAACACCCGATCACATCCCGAAAACCATACATAGATATAAAGGTGCACTACCTTCTGGTATGTTCATTTTATTCAATATTGGGAATATATTTTCGATCCTATCCTTCTTTTCTGGCACCCAAAATAATGAAACAAACCGGTTTCTATTTAAAATCACAGCCCGTTTCATGACATGAAGCGTCATACATCAAAGCCCAGACCACCAATCTAAGCCTTTGTTTTACATGACAATTTTCCAAAAATACGACCGGAAATCAAATTTAAATTGCCGTTTCCCGGGCGGCCACACTCCAAAGTGACTTCTGTTCTAAGACCGAAAAGCCATCAAAAGCCGGTTTTAAATTTCTTAAAACGTCTTGCCCTTCGGAAGAATAGGCATTATGTAGAATGTCAGTTTATGATTTTCAGGAGAGACATAATGAGCAAAATCGATATTTCAAAACTGAGCTATAAAGAACTTCGCGATCTGATGGAGCAGACCGAAGAAGAAGTAGAGAGCCGAAAAGAACAGGCTATCAAAGACCTTCGCGCAGAATTTAACCAGAAATTGAATGATGCCGGTTTTTCCATTCGCGAACTTTATCCGGATGTATTTAAAGCGACTGCCGCATCTTCTTCTGCTCCGGTAAAAAGCAAGCAATCCACGCCGCCGAAATATCGTAACCCGATTAACCCGGAAGAAACCTGGACCGGCCGTGGCCGTGTTATCGGTTGGGTGCTGAAACTGGCAGAAGAAAAAGGCACCACTGTTGATGCGATTAAAAATGATCCGGATTACCTGAACCCGGAACATCCGAACTACAAAACGCATATTGCCGAACTTGAAAAATAAAATTCTCAAGGCCTCATAACAGGGCTTTGACAAAAACCCTCTGCTTTACCGGCAGAGGGTTTTATTTTGCGCAAAACACCTGTTCACGCCCCTTTTGCTCTCTCACAAGGCCCTGAAATATCTCATCATTATTGATGGCTATTCAACCCCCGAATATGGCGATGGCTTCGATCCGTCGCGATGAAGGGGCGCGCAATGCCCCGGCAAAACCACATGTCTGCTTTAAGGCACTGGCCGATCATACCCTTCACAGGCCAACGCGCTGGCACCGTTTAAGAACAGAAAACTCCCGCCAAAACATAAAATCCACATCTTTAAACAACTTTAGAAATACAGTATTTTTTAAATCATCAGACTATTTCTTCCGTCAAAATAACGCCTTTTGTTCAATTTTCGTACAAATATTGGCGAAAACAACGCTTCAAGCAGGACCTCATCGGCAAGAGAAAACAGCAAGTTTTCCCAAAAACCACCTTTCGGGCCTCTTAATATGCCACTTACAAATATCTCTGGCGCAGCTTAACAATCATCCCCACGCCCTATCGCCTTTACGGCAAATTAAAAAAACTTGATATAACCCGCACGCAAAAAACAACCATCAAAAGTTGTAAATTATCCAGCACTCAAATGCCCATTAAAACTCAAAAAAGAACAAAAGCAGTTTGGCAATCACCAGGGATCGGCATTTTCGAAAGAGCGATGCCAAAGTTTGCTCGGCGTTGAAAGTCGTCCCGCAGAGGAAGCACACAATATCCGGATTTCACGGGTCTCGGACTCAATGACGAAGCCTTGTGGGCCGATACCTTTTGTTATCGGCAGGTGTTGTCAAATGCGCGCATCTATCAGTTGGCTACGCTGTCAGATCACCTGGCCCTGCCAGCGGCCAAGAAGCTTTGTGCCGAACTCGCCCCTGCCAGATCGAAGGGGTCGAGTTCGGCAGCGAGGATGTTGCGACCGAAGCGTTTGTTCAACATGTTGAGGAAATGGCCGAGGAAGGCGTCACCAAAATCTATCGCCTGACTAAAAGCAATCCATGCAACATGACGGCAAGCGATATCGACGCGATTTATCGCCAGGTTGAGTGATCCCGGAGGGTGTTTTGATTTAACACCCTTGCGCACAAACCGGCGACTTACTTGATCGCCTAGCCACCGGTTTGTTTAATGGCAGGACAAGCGGACTGGGGAAGCAAACACCTTATTGGTATGCGTTGGTTGCGCCCAATTCCTTGAAAGCGGTCAAAGCGCCGTCATGCATCGGTGCCAGACCTTTGCTCATCATGCTGCTTGGCGTCAGTTCGGCAAAAGAATCATGCAAGCGTGTGAAATCTTCAAGATCGCCGACGACATCCTCAACGATGCCTTTGACAATATTGTTATCCTGTTCCGCTGTGGTCACAAAAACCGCGCGCACACCAAACGTCTCAACGGCACCGCTTATTCCGTTATAGAGTCCGCCCGGAATGGTAACCTTTTGGTAAAATCCATTTTCGGCAATCAGTTTGTCGATTTCCGGTCCCTGCACATCAATCAGGTCAACATCACAATTGTTGGCAACATCACCGATTGCGGCAGCCGGATGACCGACCGTGTAAATCATGGCATCTATCTGCCCATCACATATAGCTTTCGCCATTTGCGTTTCCGTCAGTTCAGATGCTGCAGCCATATCGTCATAAGACATGCCAAATGCAGCCATCACAACATCCATCGTGCTGCGCTGACCAGATCCCGGCGGGCCAATATTGACCCGCTTTCCTTTTAGGTCGGCAAAGCGCGTGATACCGCTTCCTGTACGGGCAACAAGCGTGACGGGCTCGGAATGCAAGAGGAACACAGTGCGAAGATTTTCAAACGGTCCATCTGCTTGGAAAACAGAGTTGCCATGATAGGCATTATAGACCCAGTCTGACTGGACGATTGCAAATCCGATCTCGCCGTTGCGAAGCGCGCGCAGGTTATAAATCGAACCAGGGGTACTTTCGGTAAAGCAGCGCGGACCGTCTGAACGTGATGTCTTATTGACCATTTCGCAAATGGCACCACCGGCCGGATAATAAATGCCCGTCACCCCGCCTGTCCCGATGGCAATTTCATTTTGCCCGGCATTTGCCGAAGCCGAATGGACGGAGGCAGCCACAAACATGCCGACAATCGCGACGGCGGCGGTTTTCAATGTCAAATTCCAGCTCATCATCTTCTGTCCTTGTCGATCACCGAGCATTTCAGACATTTTGTGTCCGTCCAGCTCTTTGCGTTTCTGTCTTTCTAAAAACCTGTTTCTCGTAACAGCAAAGCCCGCACCCGGTCATAGGCATAACCTGCCAGTGAATAGGGCTTGCTGTCTGAATAAACGACACCGCGCAACACATGCGGGACAGCACCAGGTGCCCTTTCTACATTCATCTCGATGGTGACCTGATATTGCCCGTGTTCCGGCACCAATTGTCCGTTCACGTCCTTGCGCGCCGGGATCTCCCCGCCATTCAAAGATGCCAGCAATGGCTCGTTCAGGAAATCTGCCGGTACGCTCTGAACATGTGCAACGGTGCCATCAAGAACAGGAAAGTCACTGGCCTCCGGATAAAAGCGCGCCGGACTTCCGAGCGAAACAAGGGATCTGTCACGTTCGTCGACATAGGCGCTCAAAAGACCGCGATCACGCGCAACAACCAAAAACAGCTTCTGTTCCCGATTAACCCAGATACCTTTGCCCAGCACAGGATCAATGTCGGTTATGAAACCGTCAAACGGGGCACGGACAATCAGCCTGTTTTTGCGCGCAAGCAATCCGTCAAGGCGGGCATTTTCCTCGGCATATTCCTGATCAAGGATCGTGCTTTCGCGTGCTGTGAGCTGATTGATTGCGGTCTGCTGCTTTGCCAGTGCAATGATTTGCAATTTGCGGCGCGACTGAGCGATATAAAGGTCAAGTTCCGGATCACGAAGTTCGAGCAAAACCTCCCCGGCGACCACATTGCGCTCTTTTTCCGGATAGATGACCACCTGACCCGGATCACGCGCATGGACCTGCAACATTTCCTGCGGCGCAAGAATCGCCGGCATCCCCACCCGGAAGCTTTGCGGGATAAATGCAAACAGCAAAATGATTAACATCACCCCGCCAACGCGCCATGCACGGGGCTGCGTTATCCAGTTTCTGCGGCCGGCAATCCAGGCTTTCACTTCCTTCCAGACCGGTGCAATTAACAGCAACCAAACTTCAAACAGGCCAATCAACGTGCCAAATGTTTTGCCCAACATCACATAGGCAAACCACGCGATCCCGGCAAAAATGACAGCGCGAATTACCCAGGTCATCCAGGCAAAACCGATCATGAACCGTTTCAGGCGTGGCGATAAGGTTTCCGGTTGCGGGCCTTGCCAGCCAAGCAATAACCGCCGCACTTGCCATTTGCCCATTGCAAAGCTTCGGGTCTGCAAATTGCGCACACCAAGCATGTCCGACAGGATGTAATAGCCGTCAAACCGCATAAACGGGTTCAGATTTATCGCAAGCGTCCCAATCCACCCTGTCGTGGCCAAAACAAAACAGGCGGTGCGCGCCGGCCCGTCTGGCAACAGCAACCAGCCCCAGGTACAAATGACCGCCAACGCGGTTTCGGCCAGAATACCGCCGCCCGAAATCAGCAATCGGTCACGATGTTTTTCGGCCCGCCAACTGTCACTGACGTCGGTATAGGCCATTGGCAATCCAAGAATGAACATCACCCCCATTGCCGGCACATGACATCCGAGATTCTTGGCAGCAAGGGCGTGTCCAAGTTCATGAATGATCTTGGCAAACACAATCGCGAGCAACAGAACGGACGCGCCCTGAAAATCGAGAAACCCGGTAAAGGTGGCAAGAAAGTCGTCCCACTGGCGAGAAACCAGAACAAGACTTGTGATCGCAAGCAACCCCATGACCACCCAGAATGATCGCGTAAAAACCAGCCTGACACTATCGGCGATCAGGTCAAGAAGGTGATCGGGACGCAGCAACCGCACGCGGAAAAAGACGATTGAGGACAAGGTCTTTTCGATTTTGCCCAACAGACCTTTTTCGGCGGGCAGCTTGGGCGATGTTGTTCGGCGCAAAAGCTGATTTTGGCCCAGATAAGCGACGAACTCACCAAGTTCCTTGCGGCTGATGTGATAGCGCGTTTCGCGCTTCATGGCGTCGATCAGGGCATCACTGGATCCAAGTGCCCAGCGCGAGAGAATCTCATAAGCGATGGGGCGGAGTTCCAGATACCTATTGCGCAATGGATCAAAGACCAGCCACACAGGTTCACCGCCGACATCCTGCGACCGGGTGACAAAGCGAATATTTTCGCGAATAGGTGGCAGTAATCCATCGATTGGAAGAAATTTCTCCATCGCGTCCACCTAGATCCCGAAAAACTGTCGAATTGCGGCAATCGGGCGACGCAACAACGCATATGCCAGCGGAACATCCTGCCCTTCGAGGCGTGCGGTCCCGCGCGCGCCAAGCAATTCAGTATCCAGCCTTTCATCAATGTCAGCACGGTATCGATATGCAAGGGTTCCCGCTTCTGTCGGTTGGGCCTGATAGCCGATACTGGTCAGACTGCCGACAATCGCACGGGTTGGGTCGATATCAAGGAACATGGTCACCGTTGCCCCTGCCGACATCGGGATCAGGGCATTTGCAGGCAGTTCGATCTGTGCTTCGAGATCATCGGGCTGGGCAATCGTCATAAGCCTCTGGCCCGCCTTTACCGGCTGCCCGCGCCAGTCAAACCGATGGTCATAAACCGCAACGCCCCCAATCGGCGAGACAATGCGATGACGCGCAAGCTTGTCTTCGGCGTTGGCCAGTTCCTGCTTGGAAAGGTCAACCTTGAATTCCCAAATCGCCAGTTTCGCCTTGCTTTCGGGGACCTGATAGGCCTCTTGCCGGAAACGTTCCAATTCCGCCTCGGTGACAGCAAGCGCGCGCAGGGCAACATTATGTTCCATCGCAAGTTCGGTCTGATCCATCCGGACAACAACCTGATCGGCTGTCACGGCCTCATAGGGCTTGACCAGAATTTCGGACACAATACCGTCAAACGGGGCGGTTATCGCGGTTGGCTTGCGCGCAACAATTTCAACCGGTGCCAAGGCCGTGATCGGTACAGGAACCAGGCCTGCGGCAATAAGGGCAACAGCGCCGCCGAACATCCAGATTTTGGCCTTACCTGCTGTAAATCGCCGCAAAAACGGACGATCATCAAGGGCAACCAGAGCATGCCCGTAACACTCGGCCATTGGTTCTGCAATCAACAAATCCTTGTCAAGAAACGGTGTGGCGCGCAGCAACACCAACAATCCGGCAATGCCATTATCGGGATGCCTTAATTTCAGGATCATGCAATGGGCTGGCAAATCAGCAGCAATTTCAGGGGGCGGCGCAAGGTCCGACAGGGGCAGTCCGGTGATGTCTTTATCAAAATCACGCTTTGCAACAAGACGGAGCCAGTCGGCCAAACCGCTATTGTTTTCGACATTTTGAACATCAGTTGCCGCAACCAGCGCCCAGCCGCGTGCTTTGGGACGCAACAAAAAGGCCAACATATGCTGGTGCAATCGCGCCGTTTCATTGACCAGATAATATGAAAGCGATCTGACGTCGCGTTTCTGACGCACTTCCCGTTCGATCATCAGCGCCGAGGAGAGATGCAGCAAACGTTCATCAATCTTTTCTGAACGCGGTGGCACTGCCGTCATTGGCTTTGTCCGCCGGGCTGAACAAACCTGACAATTCCCCCTTGGCCCGGCAACAGTCCGCTATGGTCATTGCCCTCCAGGAAACCTTCGACCTTTACGGTCTGGCTGGCTGCATCGACAGATGCACCGATGCGATCAATATGCCCCGGAACCATGACAGTTTGATCCGCCAGCTGGAATTCAAAATCAACCTTGGTGTTCAGCCAGCTTAGCCATTCAGCAGGTGCAATGATGCTGACCCGTAATGGCCCGTTACCACCGATACGGATAATCGGGGTTTTTGCATCCATGCTTTCATATCGGCGCACTTCATGGGACAGAACCACACCGTCAAACGGTGCGATAATTTTGCAAAGGTTTTTGCGACTACGCGCAACATTAAGTTCGGCACGTGCATGCCGCACCGCTGTTTCCGCCAAAATCAGGTCAAGTGCGCCGGCCGCCTTCAGGCGATCAAGGTTCTGTGCATTTTTCAGTTCCGCCTTTGCGGCTTCAACCGTTGCGACGGCCACGGCCTCTTCGGCTTGCAAAATTTCGCACGAGAACGCGGCAAGCACATCGCCCTTCTTGAAGGATTGGCCTTCTTTAAACGGAAGGTCAGCAATACGGCCACTCATCTGCGATGACAGGACGACTTCATCTTTGGCAATAAGAATGGCATGCGCTGTCGGACCAGACTGCGCTGTTGCGACCATCGGCATGCCAATCATCGCGATCATGGCAAAGATAAGGAAGAAATGTCTCATTTCAGGACGTCCCCACCGGTATCTGGCTGTTACTAAAGATCGGAATTTCCGCGAACAAAACTGATGAACCGGGCAAACGGGTTATTATCTTCCTTGTTCACCGGCTGCTCCTCAGTATCGGTTGCCTCGGCAACGACCATTTCCGCAGGCTGCTTTAGCGCAACAGCGGTATCACCCGAGATATCTTCATCCTGATTTGACTGCGCAAAATACTGACGTTTGAACATGCCATTTCGGACCCAGGAATCCTCGACATCCCGAAGAGCTGCGGTAAGGGTCTCGATTTCACGTGTATTTGGCAAATCGTTGTAGATATTCACGCCACTGGAAGACATCAGACGACCCATCGCGTTTTGCACCTGGGCATATTGTTCGTCACGACGAAGCTTCGCGACAAGACTATCAAGTTCAAGCTTGATCAGTTGCAATTCACCCAGGTTTCGTGCCCCACCCTGGTTGCGCTGGATGGTTTCGATTTCCTCGTTGATCTGCGCAAGGTTATTGGTGGTCGAATAGGTTGCGACGGCTTCTTCATAGTCAAGAAACGCGATATTGACCTGTGCCATCACGGCCATACCAAGGGTCTGACGACGCAACAGACTGACTTTTTCCTGTTTCTCGGCAATGTCGATTTCGGTGCCGCCGCGCAGGAAGTTCAACAGATTCCACGATACTTTCAGGCCAACCTCGTTCCAGTTCTGATGCAACAGATACTGGTTACTATCGAAGTTGATTGAATGAGAAAACTCGATCCCCGGGAACATCCGCGCAATCGCTTTTTTGATCTCAAGCCCCGCAATACGCTGGTTATAGCCAGCTTCGATGATTTCCGGGCGGGATTGCAGGGCAATCAGCGACAGGGTTTCAGGTGTTGCGCCAAGATCGGTCACCGGATCGGGCGTTTCTGCGGGCACTTCAAGACGATAGTTCGTCGAGGGCACAATATTCATCAGCTTGGCCAGTTCCATCTTGGACTGCACCAGCCCTTTGCGGATGGTCCGAAGCTGCAAAAGCTTGTCATAAAGATCGCGCTTGTAAGCAAGCGTATCAAGCGGGTTTTGCAAACGGTCATTCTGGATGCGGTTAGCGGTTTCAATCGCCGAATTTACCCGCTCCAGCATACCTGTCACATCTTCAAGCAAACGCTGGGATGCGACCGCACGCCAATATGCCGCCCGAACATCCTGAATAAGTTCACGGACGACGCGTTTGTGGCGTTCCTGGGCCATAAGGGCCTGGTTTGCCGTCTGCTTGAGGGTGAAATAATTGACACCAAAATCAAGAACGTTCCAGGTAAAGCGCAGATCCGCAGTCTGGCGGGTCTGGTCAGACGAGCTCGAGGTTTCAAGCGATTGATTGCCCGTCGACACGGAATAGCTGTTTGAGGCCTGAACATTGGATCGGTGCGAAATACCCGCCGACCCGATCGCCTGTGGCAAGAAATCCCAATACCCGGATGCAATGCGGTCCTGCGAGATGTCTTCCTCAAGCCCGTCCAGGCGCGTCTCGAAGTTATAGATCAGCGCCCTTGCCATCGCTTCATGAAGCGTCACAAGCCGGTCCGGCTCAAGTTCCTGTTCCTGAACGGCTTTCATTGTATCGATCATGAGCTTCTGACGCTCACCGATTGTCAGGGGCTCTGTCACCACTGCGCAACCTGAAACCAGCATGGTCAGGAGAACCGTGAAAGTTGCCTTTTTCAAGGGTAGGTTGGAAAAACTTGGCATTCTCGTAATCCACAACTTGAAAACTAAATGAAGCTTGCGCTGATGGTTAACCTTGCATCAAACGATCTTGCCAAGAGTCACGTGCCATACGTGTCTCGGCCATTTGTGCAACAAAACCGCCTTCAGGTGCCGGAGGCTGATTAGCAGAACCATCGCCACTGTTTTGCGAGATATCGGCGTCAAGGGATGCAAGCAACTGTTCAACCCAATCAAGCGATGCCTGCTCCGCCCCTTGCGGCGCCGGGGCCGATGCACCCTGATTTTGGTCATCAGGTGCCTGATCTTCATTAACGTCAGAAACGTTGCCTTCCTCGATCACCGGCTCAATCGTGATGATGGCGTCGACTTCTTCGCCATCAATGCGCTTGAGCTTGATCTTGACCTGATAAGTCGAATTATCACCTTCCGGTCGTTCACCACGCAGTGTCATGGTGCCGGTCGCGCCATCGGTCTGAATTTCCATCCAGGCCGGAAGCCCTTCTTCGACCGACACATCAACCCGGCCCGCGCCACTATTGTCCTTGGCGGAAATCACGTAGCTCTGAACGACAAGGTTCCGTTGTTGCGGCGCATTGCCCGCACCCTCCTGGGTCGTCTGGCCATTACCCTCACCACCGACACCTTCATTCTCACCCTGCGTGGTTGTCGTCGTGCTCGTAGAAGAGCTGGTCGAAGTACTCAGCGCGACACTGCTGACAGAAATCGCAATGTTCTGAACGGTTTGCTGACTTGCCCCAAAACCACTGAACACAGCAGTTCCACCACCTGTACCTGCATCATTTGGAATGATGACCGGCTCGGTCACCGGTGCCGGGGCGTCGGGCGCGGGTTGCGGGGTAATCGGCGCCTGTGGTGTCGGCGCAATAGCCGGCGGGGCGGGAACGGGTGTCGGTGCAGGCGCCGGCGACGGTGTCGGCGACGGATCTGGCTGCGTGGTTGGCGGGATATAAGCCGTGTCCGCAACGTTGGTTACATTAACCGTGATGGTCTGAAGGGTCGTTCCCCCCCGACCGTCCGAAACGGTTACTTCAACGACATATGCGTTATTCTTGCCGACATCGGTCGGGTTTTCGAAATCAGGGGCGAACTTGAACACCAGTTTGCCCGTATTGGCATCAATGGAAAACTTGCTGCGGTCTTCCCCACCCGTGATCGCGAATGTCAGGCTGTCATTGTCTGCATCCGTTGCAACCACGGTTGTGACATCGGTTTTGTTCTCGGCAATGCTGATCGTTGCCGTGCTGCCGCCGCCATTGGACGTAATATCAGGCACAGCATTTGCACCGACGTTAAAGGTGATGGTATTTGGCGTTGATGAGTAATCCGTGCCGTCATTCACCTGGAACTTGAAGCTGTCATAACCATTCCCGGATTCCCCTGTCGCCGGCGTGAAGCGCAACTTGCCACCATCAATATCGGCCTTGGTGATTTCCTGGTTCAGCGTCACATCCACCCAGGACGTACCATTGAAATATTGAAGCGATCCCGCAGTTTCGAGTGTCGTGATCCTGATTTTGCTCATAGTGCTACCTTCGGTATCGCTATAGCCAAGATCACTGGTCTTGATCACTACTGCCGTGCCATATGCCATCGACAAGGTCTTGTCCGCCGCCATCGGCAAATCGTTTACCGCATCCACATTCACGGTCATACTGTAGGCAGAAGTCGAATACGCCGTCCCATCCGAGACCTTGAAGCTAAAGCTGTCATAGCTTGTGCCACTGGCATTGGCCGCCGGCACAAACCGCAGCTTGCCCGCATCGATATCGGCCTTGGTGATTTCCTGATTAAGCATCACATCGACCCACGACGTGCCGTCATTATATTGCAGCGTGCCCTTGGTCTCGAGCGTGGTGATCTGAACCTTGGACAGCGCATCTCCATCACTGTCAGAGAAATTGAATTCGCTCGCGCCAAACACTTTGGCGGTGTCTTCGCTGGTCGTGACCGTATTGTCCGCCGCAATCGGCACATCATTCACCGCCGTGACATTCACGGTCATACTGTAGGCTGATGTCGAATAATCCGTCCCATCCGATACCTTGAAGCCAAAGCTGTCATAGTTTGTGCCACTGGCATTGGCCGCCGGCACAAACCGAAGCTTGCCCGCATCGATATCCGCCTTGGTGATTTCCTGGTTCAGGGTCACATCCACCCAGGACGTGCCGTTATTGTATTGCAGCGTGCCTTTGGTCTCGAGCGTGGTGATCTGAACCTTGGACAGCGCATCTCCATCACTGTCAGAGAAATTAAATTCGCTCGCGCCAAAAACCTTGGCGGTGTCTTCGCTGGTCGTCACCGTGTTGTCGGCTGCGGTTGGCACATCATTTACCGCATCCACATTCACGGTCATGGTATAGGCTGATGTCGAATAAGCCGTCCCATCCGAGACCTTG
>JBNKVZ010000027.1:0-38631 GCA_050299455.1 Thalassospira sp. | reverse complement strand
GCCCGGCCCCGCAAAAACGGGTGGCGATGGTGATGGCGAACTATCCCAACCGCGATGCGCGCTTGGGCAATGGCGTGGGCCTGGATACCCCGGCAGGTATGATCACGACGCTAAAGGCCATGCAGGCGGCAGGATATGACATTGCCAACCTGCCCGCATCGGGCGATGCCCTGATTGATCTTGTCAAATCCGGCCCGACCAATGATTTTAAGGCCCTTGATGCGCGCGATATTCGCGTGACCCTGCCACTGGCGGAGTATAAAGCCGCCTTTAACGCCCTGCCCGCTGCAATTTGTGATCAGGTGATGGATCGCTGGGGCATGCCGGAAAGCGACCCGTTTTATCGCGCCGATAAAGGCGGTTTTGCCCTGTCGATTGTGCCGATGGGCAATGTGGTGGTCGGTTTGCAGCCTGCGCGCGGCTATAATATTGATCCGCTGGAAAGCTATCATTCCCCTGATCTGGTGCCACCGCACAATTATTTCGCCTTTTATATCTGGCTGCGTCACAGCTTTGATGCCCATGCCATTATTCATTTTGGCAAGCATGGCAATATGGAATGGTTGCCGGGCAAATCGCTGGCTTTGTCCGATGCCTGTTTTCCCGAGGCGGTATTTGGCCCAACCCCGCATCTTTACCCCTTTATCGTTAACGACCCCGGCGAAGGCACCCAGGCTAAACGCCGGGCCCAGGCCGTGATTATCGACCATCTCACCCCGCCCTTAACCCGTGCCGAAAGCTATGGCCCGCTTAAGGATATGGAGGCCCTGGTCGATGAATATTACGATGCCGCCGCCGTTGACCCGCGCCGCTTGGCCCTGCTGAAGCGCGATATTCTGGAACTGGCGGTGCGCATTGGTCTGGACCGCGACTGCGGTATTGAAAGCGGCGAAGATGAAGAAAGCGCGCTGGCGAAACTGGATAATTACCTGTGCGAGCTTAAGGAACTGCAGATCCGCGATGGCCTGCATATCTTTGGTGAGGCCCCGGAAGGCCGCCTGTTGACCGACCTGTTGGTGGCATTGGCGCGCTTGCCCCGTGGCAAGGATGGCGGCAAAACCGCCTCCCTGCATCGTGCCCTGGTGCGTGATTTGATGCCGGAATTGACGGGCGATAGCGCCTTTGACCCGTTAGATTGCATCATGGGCGATGCCTGGCATGGACCAAAGCCGGCCGTCCTTTGTGCCTATGACGGGCAATGTGGCCCCTGGCGCACTTTGGGCGATACGGTCGAACGCCTGGAATTGCTGGCACATGATCTGGTGGCGGGCGAAAAGCAGGCTGACGCAAGCTGGCAGCAGACATGCGATGTTCTTTGCGATGTCGAAACATCCTTGCGGCCGGCAATTACCCAATGTGGTGCAGCCGAGATTACCGGCATTTTGCGCGGCCTTGCCGGGCAGTTTGTTGAGCCGGGGCCATCCGGTGCGCCGACACGCGGACGTCCCGATGTATTGCCCACCGGGCGTAATTTTTATTCGGTTGATACCCGCACTGTGCCGACACCGGCAGCATGGCAACTGGGCTGGAAATCGGCGGAATTGCTGCTCGAACGTCATGTGCAGGAACATGGCGAATGGCCCTCTGCCCTTGGCCTTTCGGTTTGGGGAACCAGCAATATGCGTACCGGCGGCGATGATATTGCCCAGGCCATGGCCATGATGGGGGTGAAACCTACCTGGGATTCCGCCTCGCGCCGCGTGACCGGGTTCGAGGTTTTGCCCCTGTCATTACTGGGTCGCCCGCGCATTGATATTACCCTGCGTATTTCCGGTTTTTTCCGCGATGCCTTTCCCGGCCTGATCGATTTGTTTGACAGTGCCGTGCGTGCGGTGGCCGCACTGGAAGATGAACCCGCCGATATGAACCCGATAGCCACCCGCGTGCGCGATGAAACCGCGCGCTTAAGTGCGGATGGCATGGAAAGTGAACAGGCCGGGCAAATGGCGGCCTTTCGGGTGTTTGGCTCCAAACCCGGGGCCTATGGGGCCGGTTTGCAGGCCATGATTGATGAAAAATTATGGGAAGACGAAACCGACCTTGCCAATGCGTACCTGGCCTGGGGCAGTTATGCCTATGGGAATGGGGCCAGTGGCACACAGGCGCGCCGGGTTTTTGAAACGCGGTTGGGGGCGGTGGATGCGATTGTCCATAACCAGGATAATCGCGAGCATGATGTGCTCGATTCCGATGACTATTATCAGTTCGAGGGCGGAATGACATCGGCGGTGCGCCATCTTTCCGGGCAGCAGCCGGTGATTTATCATAATGACCATTCCCGTCCCGAAAGCCCGAAAATCCGCACCCTGAACGAAGAAATCGCCCGTGTGGTGCGTGCCCGTGTGGTGAACCCGAAATGGATCGCGGGGGTGATGCGGCATGGTTATAAGGGGGCGTTTGAGATGGCGGCGACGGTGGATTACCTGTTTGCCTTTGCCGCAACCGCGCGCTGCGTTGCCGACCATCATTTTGACCTGGTTTATGAAGCCTATTTGGGCGACGACACAGTGCGCGATTTTATCGCCGAGCATAACCCCGATGCCCTTAAAGACATTCGCGATCGTTTGGCAGAAGCCATAGAGCGAGGCCTGTGGCAACCCAGGCGCAATAGCGTGACGGCCGATTTGATGGAGAATATCGATGCGCGGTCCTAAGTGTTTCAATTTGGATCGTCATCGCCGCCGGGCAAGGATGGGGGCGGGAAGGTTGTTGATACTTTCGGTGCTGGCAGCAAGCCTGAATGTCGCAGCGGCCCATGCCGGTGAAACGGCGGTTACGACTGAAACGGCGGTAGCGACCAGCAAATGGCAGCCTGTTCCCGAGGGGCCCTTTTACTGGCAGCTACAGGGTAAAGTAACCCCGGCCACGGGAACCAAGGTTGTTGATAGCGACCTGTTTGATACTCCGGCACGTCAGGTTGCCACATGGCGCGAACAGGGGCTGTATCCGGTTTGTTATGTCAATGTTGGGGCCTTTGAAGACTGGCGCGATGACGCCCCCGATTTTCCCGAAGACGTGATCGGGGCGGGCTATGATGGCTGGGAAGGGGAACGCTGGCTTGATATTGGTCAGTATCGGGCCTTTTCCCCTATCATCGAGGCGCGGTTGGATTTATGCGCCAGCAAGGGCTTTTTGGCCGTGGAGCCGGATAATATTGATGGCTATGACAATGAAACCGGTTTTGATTTTTCACGCGATGACCAGATTGCCTATTTGCACTGGTTAATCCGGCAGGCCCATCAGCGCGGGCTTGCCATCGGCCAGAAAAATACCCCTGATCTGGTGGGGGATTTGGTCGATGATATGGATTTTGCCCTGCTGGAATCCGCCCGGCGGGATGATTTTCTGGAAGATTTTATTCCATATCGAAATCAAAACAAACCTGTCTTTGCCGTGGAATATCGTGAAGACGGCGCGACCCTTGGCAAGATATGTGGCGATATCAAACAATTGGGTTTTGTTGGCATGGTCGCCGATTATGACCTGTCAGGCCATATCGAAAGCTGCCGTTAATAGCGCCACGATGCCAGGGCCGGTATGCAGACCGGCATTTCCAGGATGTACGGCATATGTTGTTTGGCCGGTAAGCCGCTAAAGTCTGTGCCGGTTTGTTTGCGAGGCGGCGGCGGCGCGGTAATGCCGTGCGACTGCGGCGACTGCGGCGACTGTAGCCTCTGTGGCCTCTGTGGCGAATATGTCAACCCGTGCGCGACAATGGGTAAGGTCTGCCCAAAATCAAATCGTTTTAGAAACAATCCTGAGGTGTCTTATATTGTGGCTGTGGGGGCCTGACGCACAAAAAGTGGTTTTTCGGAACCTTTGGGTGAATTTTAACGTTTCGAAAATGGGTGATTTGTGCGTTAATAAGTTATTAACCCTTGGTTGGGCGAAGAGTCACCCCATTAGGGGCCGGGACGCAGCGGCGAAAAAAGCCAGTAAAAATGCGCCAGGCCCAAGGCAGGAGGCCGCAATGGAGACTTTAAAACAGGTTCGTTTGCCCCATTATGCGCAAGCGCCGCTTCCCGCGCATCGCGGACATGCGGAAATTATCGATTTCCTTCTCACCGGGCAGGACGTGCCCCAATGGCTGCGCAACGATTTGCATGGTAATGGCACCACGCGCCCGGCCCGTGGGGCAATTGGTGCTGTTATTGCCCTGCGTGATCATTTTGGCAAATGCCACGCACCGGTAAGCCAGAAGCTTTTTCGTGATGGCCTAAACGAGCTGGGCCGCCATTTTCCCCTTCCTGAACAGCAAACCATCAAGTCACGCGAACGGATTTACTGGCGCTATTTACAAGGGGTGGAAACACCCGTTTGGCAGGCAACCGTATCGTTGGCCCATATCCGGCAAACGACATTCCCCGTGGTGCGGGACCTGCGGGCGTTGATCAATGATGTGGTTGCCAGCCGCAATTGGGCCGAACAGCGCCTTGAACGGGTTGAGCACAGCTTTACCCTGCCGGCGAATACGCCCAATGCGGTGATGAAAAAGGCATTGATCCGCCTGCGGCAAATGTCGCCGGGGGACCGTTTGCAACTGTTTAACAAGGCCCGCATGCGCCGCCCCGAACTGGCCAATACCGACATGCGCGAACCAGCCAAATGGGCTGATTTGGTGGTGTCTGATCTTGGTGTTGCCTCGTAATAACGTCGCAATAACAGGGTTTGGTGTGCGGGCGTGCCAGTGCCAAAAGGGCGAATTTGCGATTTGCGAAGGGGTACAAGGCTGCGTAAGTAAGCACGCGCCGTAAGGGTCAATAACCGGCCATAACGGTTTTTATGCGGGCTGCGTTTGCCCCCATGCCTTTGACGGTACATGATAGCGGCTATTGCAGCGCTGCCATTAAGCCGGCCTTGCTTGTGACTGCGTTGAAAAATACCTGAAATAAATGGTGTGCCATCTTGTGTGGCGCACCATTTTTGTTGGCGTGGTTCATCGTGGCACAAGGCGGGAACAGGCCCCATCCCGAGCGTTACTTTATTCACCCTGCAAGCGGCAAATTGACAATCCTTCTTGATTGTCACCGGGCTTTGGCCGAGTTTGACAGCATTCAATGCGGCAGCACCGCCCAAAGCATAGCCATGATGGGGAAACCAATGACCGATCAAACCGCAAACCCGGCCGCGACAAGCGACCTTGAGGCCCAAAATGCCCGCCATGATGAAAAGATGAAAAAAATCAAGGCGGCCCGCGACAAGATGATGGCGGCCAAGATCGATAAAAAGGGCCTGGTGATTGTGCATACCGGCAAGGGTAAGGGCAAATCTTCCTCGGCTTTTGGCATGGCGATGCGTTGTGTCGGGCACGATATGAAGGTCGGCGTGGTGCAGTTTATCAAGGGCGGCTGGGAAACCGGGGAAGCCAAGCTGTTGGCGAAATTTCCCGAGCTGTGTGAATTTCATGCGATGGGGGCTGGTTTTACCTGGGAAACGCAAAACCGTGCCCAGGATATTGCCCTGGCGCGGCAGGCCTGGGAAAAGGCGTGTGAAATGATGCGCGACCCGTCCTATTCGATGGTTATTCTCGACGAGTTGAATATCGTTTTACGCTATGATTTTTTGCCGCTGGACGATGTTTTGGCTGCCCTGGTCGACAAGCTGCCTGACCAGCATGTGGTGATTACGGGCCGCAACGCGCCCGATAAACTGATCGAGGCCGCCGATCTGGTTACGGAAATGACGTTGGTCAAGCATCCCTTCCGTGAACAGGGCATCAAGGCGCAGATTGGTGTTGAGTTTTGATTTTTTGGCGATAATGCCCGGCAGACACTGAAGGTTTCGGTTTAGCAATGAATAATCCGGCGGGCAATATGACCCCGGCCCTGATGTTGCAGGGCACCGGGTCGGATGTGGGAAAGTCGCTTTTGGTGGCAGGCCTGTGCCGCGCCTTTGCCCGCCGTGGCCTGCGGGTGCGCCCGTTCAAACCACAAAATATGTCCAACAATGCCGCTGTTACGGCTGATGGTGGCGAAATTGGCCGGGCCCAGGCCCTGCAGGCCCGCGCTGCTGGTGTTGAAACTACTGTGCATATGAACCCGGTTTTGTTAAAGCCGCAAAGCGAAATAGGTGCGCAGGTGGTGGTGCAGGGCCAAGTTTTGACCACTGCCAAGGCGCGCGATTATTATCGCCTGAAACGTGACCTGCTGCCGCGCGTGATTGAAAGTTTCAATATCATCGCCGAGGATGCCGACCTGGTGATTGTGGAAGGCGCGGGGTCGCCAGCCGAGGTGAATTTGCGGGCGGCCGATATTGCCAATATGGGCTTTGCCGAGGCGACCCAAATGCCGGTTGTGCTGGTCGGCGATATTGACCGGGGTGGGGTGATTGCCTCCATCGTTGGCACGCATCGTTTGTTGTCCGAAAGTGACCGGCAGTGGCTAAAGGGCTATGTGATCAACAAATTTCGCGGTGATGTCTCGCTGTTTGAATCCGCACTCGAGATTATTGAAAGCCATACCGGCCTTAAAAGTTTTGGTATCGCAACGTTTTGGCCCGATGCGGCAAAATTACCCCCGGAAGACGGCGTGGCCCTGGGACAGGCGGAACGCTATCGTAAATCCGTGCGGATGGACAAAGCAGATGGGCCAGGCGTTACGCCCGATGTCCCATCACAGGGGCCTTTGCTGCGGGTGGCGGTACCGCATTATCCGCAAATTGCCAATTTTGACGATTTGGACCCCCTGCTGGCGGAACCGGGCATTGACCTGACCTTGGTTAAACCGGGCGAGGTCATTCCGGCGGGGTGTGATTTGGTGGTGTTGCCCGGCAGCAAATCGACATTGGCGGATTTGCGGTTTTTAAAGGCGCAGGGCTGGGATACCGACATTATCGCCCATTGGCGCAATGGCGGCCATGTGATGGGCATTTGCGGCGGCTATCAAATGCTGGGAACCCGCATATGCGACCCGAACGGGGTGGAAGGCGAACCGGGCGAAGAGGCCGGCCTGGGCCTGCTCGATGTGCAAACCGTGATGGAAGGGCGTAAAACCCTGCGCCAAAGCCAGGCGCGGGTGGTGGGCAGTGCCCTGTGCCCGGTGGCCAATGGCATCGCCCTTGGCGGGTATGAAATTCATATGGGCCACACAACCGGGCCGGACCGCAAGGCGGGCTGGGTTGCTCCTGCGGGCACTGATGACGGACATAAGGCCGAGAATGCCGACAATGCTGATGTAGATGCTGATTCAGCTGCCGCTGCCGCTGATGGCGCCATTGGCGGGCAGGGGCGGGTGATGGGCTGTTATTTGCATGGCCTGTTTACCAGCGATGATTTTCGCCGCGCTTATCTTTCTGCCATTGGCAGGCAGGACGGGTGGGATCAGAATATAGCCTTTGAGGCTGGGATTGAGGTGACACTGGACGGGTTGGCAGACCATCTTGAAACATGTCTGGACCTCGATGCCCTTTGGGCGCTGGCCAAAACACGCAATAATGTGATGATTTAATTCGTTTTGTTAACGTTTTGGCGGCATAATGGAGCCATGTTTAAACGGCATATCATTGATGGGCAGCGATGGCTTTACATCCGCCCCCGAGACATGTTTTTTAAAACTATTGCAAAACGGTCCCAAACCGGGTCAAACACCGTGAAATTGTCACCTATTTAGTCCTGATCGGTAACTTTCTGGCCATGCGTCAATTATATCATTTCTGGCTGTCCCCGTTTTCGCGCAAGGTTCGGTTGATTCTTGCGGAAAAGAAACTGGATTTTCAACTGGTTGCAGAACCGGTATGGGACCGGCGTGAAGAGTTTCTGCGCATGAATCCGGCCGGGACGGTTCCTGTTTTGCAAGAAGAAGACGGCACCATCATTTCAGACTCGACCGTGATCTGTGAATATCTTGATGAAGTGTATCCCGATGACCCGTTGATGGGGAAAACCCCGGTTGAACGCGCCGAGATCCGGCGTCTGGTCGCGTGGTTTGATGGCAAGTTCAATCAGGAAGTCACGGAAAATCTGCTGGGGGAAAAATTCCTGAAGCGGTTTTTTGCCCCGGGATCAACCCCCGATACCGGCTGCCTTCGGGCCGGACGGGTGAATGTCAGCCATCATCTGGATTATCTGGGTTGGTTGTTTGAACGGCGGAAATGGCTGGCAGGCGAC
Source organism: Thalassospira sp. (assembly GCA_050299455.1). Classification (GTDB taxonomy): domain Bacteria; phylum Pseudomonadota; class Alphaproteobacteria; order Rhodospirillales; family Thalassospiraceae; genus Thalassospira. The sequence continues at coordinate 30,527 of JBNKVZ010000027.1, read as the reverse complement.
CAATTGACGATGGCCGATATTGCCGCTGCCGCCCAAATTTCCGTGATCGATTATATGGGCGATATTAAATGGTCGCGCCATGAAGCGGCCAAGGAATGGTATATGCGCATCAAAAGCCGCCCGTCGATGCGCGATATTCTGGCCGATAAACAGGCGGTGTTCCCCCCGGCATCGCATTATGCCGACCTGGATTTTGAATGACCTCCGCCGCCTTGCCTGACGATACGGGGTTTTACCCCGAAGGCGGGCTGAATGTCGCCAGTTATGATTTGCGGGCCGAACTGGACCGCAAATTATTTGACGATCCCATGCCGTTTTACCGCGACTGGGCGGTTAAAACTGGCGGGCCCGTGCTGGAAATGGGCTGCGGGACCGGGCGGATTGCCGGTGAAATTGCCCGGCAGGGCATTGCGGTTGAGGGATTGGATCTTTCCGGGGCGATGTTGGCCCGCGCCCGGCAGAATTACCCCGATTTAACCTGGCATCACGCCGATATGTGTGACTTTAACCTGGGCCGTTCGTTTTCCCTGGTGATCATACCCTTTCGGGGTTTGCAGGAAGTGACTACGGCTGCGGGGCAGCGGGCGGCCTTGGCACGGGCCTTTGCCCATTTAAAACCCGGCGGCCACCTGGTGTTTGATTTGATCGACCCTGATTTGCGCTATTGCCTGCCCGAAGGCGACCCGGAAATTGTGCAATTGCCCCTGTTTCCCATGCCCGAGGGGATCGGTGCGGCCGATAGCCGGTTGCGGATCACGGCGATGGAACGCACCAATAATCCCCTTACCCAGCAATTTAGCGAACATTGGCGGTTCGAGGAAATTTCCCCAAGCGGAAGCGTGCGCCGTTGCGAGGATAATTGGCATTATATGCGCTGGGTGCATCGGGCGGAAATGGCCCTGATGCTGGAACTTTGCGGTTTTGTTTCGATTTCGGAATATTCGGGGTTTTCTCAGGAAGCACCGCGTTATGCCGCCAATCAGGTATGGGTGGCCCGTCGCCCGGCTTAATTTCTGCTCTGCCTGACGATATGCTGTTCCCCAATGCAAAACAGGCCCGCCGTTGAGCCAGGCCTGTATCTTTTCGTGCTTGCCAAGGATTGGCTAAATACCGGCGGATCAGGGTTTGGCAGAGATAAATTTCTGTGCTTCGGCCAGGGCGTCTTTGCGTTCGCTTTCGGGGAGCGGCACCAGGCCGTTATCCACCAAAAGCCCTTCCGGGCCGATAATGGCATCGGAAACATAGGTGGCAATAAAGGAGGACAGCTCGGGCACAAGCTGGCGGTGGTCATCCTTGACATACAGGAAGAGCGGGCGCGACCCCGGATAGCTGCCATCAAGAATGGTGTCATAGTTTGGTGTCACACCGCCAATCGGAATGCCCTGCAGGGAATTGGCATTGCGTTCCAGGTTGTTAAAACCCATCACGGCATAGGATGTCGGGTCTTTTTCAAGCTTGCTGATCAAAAGGCGGTCATTTTCACCGGCCTCTATATAGGCCCCGTCTTCGCGCATGGTGCGGCATAACAGGCGGAAGCTGTCGGGTTCCGTACTTTCCATTGCCGCAATATCGGCAAAGGTACGGCAGCCACGATCCATTAATAACTGCCCCAACAGGTCGCGGGTGCCCGATGTGGGCGGCGGGCCATAAACCCGAATGGCAAGGTCGGGTAGGCTGGGGTCGATATCCGACCATTTTTTATAGGGGTTGGGCACACTGGCGCCCTGCACCGGCACGGTGCGGGCCAAGGCCAGATAAAGCTGGCGCGGGCTGAGTTTCATTGCCGGTGCCTTGCGCGAGCCGATCAGCACGATGCCGTCATAACCAATACGGATTTCGGAAATATTGCGCACCGAATTGGCGGCACATACGGCGCGTTCGCTGCCGGTGATCGGGCGGGAGGCATCGACAATATCGGGATATGCTTCGCCAATGCCGCCACAAAACAGTTTGAAGCCGCCGCCCGAGCCGGTGCTTTCAACAACCGGGGCCGGTTTGCCGGTGGTTTTGCCGTAATATTCGGCCACCTTGGCGGTCAAGGGAAAGAGTGTGGATGATCCGACAATGCGAATCTGGTCACGGGCCTGGGCGGCACCGCTTCCCAACGCCACCCCGACGGCCAGGGCAATTACAGCAGAACAGACAGAACGGCGCATCATATCCCCCGATGCAGTCATAAAAAGGCACAAAATGATCAAACCCGAATATCGTCGGGCGGGTTGTGCAGGCCCGCGCCCAAAAGCGCGATGCGCGGGGCGGACCTCTCAACCGGAAGGCACCTTAGTTCTTCTTGGTGCTTTCTTCCATCTTCTTGTCGTTACCGTTTTCTGAATCCACATCCATTTTTTCGATATTGTCGCGCGCGGCCTTTGCTGCCGGTGTGCCGTCGCCCAGTTCAATCACGGCCAGCCAATCCTTGCGGGCGGCTTTTTTGTCACCGGCAATGCGGTACAGATTGCCGCTTTCAAGATGGGCCTGCAAATGGTTGGGCTGCAATTCCAGCGCCCGGTCAATATCGGCCCGCGCCAGGTCATAGGTTTTAAGCGCCCGCCACGCACTGCCACGATAGACCAGCGCATCGACATTTTTGGGGTCAAGGTCCAGCGCCTTGTTCAAATCATCAATCGCTTCCCAATATTGCCCGGCCATGCCCAGGGTAACGGCGCGGTCCACCCACAGGCTGGGGTCGGTATCGATCAGTTTCAGGGCACGGGTCTGGTCGCGCCAGGCAAATTGCAGGTTATTGACCATGGTCCAGGCCTGTGCCGCCTGGCCCAGAAAACCGGCGACAATATCGGGGCCAGACGCGCTGTTATTGGCCATGTTATCAAGTTTGGTGGCCGCCTGGGTGTAATCGCCAAGTCCGATCAGGGCGACGGCGACACAATGTTCGGCCGGCTCACCGCCGCCTTTCTTGGCCCATTGGGTGGCACTGTCAAAGCCATCTTGCGGTTTGAGGCGGGCCAGCTTCAGGCAGGCCTCATATTCGTGGGCGGCTTGGGTTTGTGCGGTGGCATTTGATGCGGTTTGGGCCTGTGCTGTCGCGGGTGCCACAACAAGGCTTCCGGTCACTGCCCCGATCATTCCGGCACTCAACGCTGTAAGCATGGACAGTCGGCGCAGGCCAGAAAAAGATGAAACGATACGTCCGGGCATGGATTCCTCATTATGGTTCATGGCAGTTAGGGCACAAATCGACCCGCTGATGATAGCCGATTTGCCAGCATCCCACGGAATGAAAACGGCAACATGATGATTGTGTTCCCCAAACAGGCGATTTTTGCCGAATATTTTGATTTTAAAGGCGGTTGCGGTCTGGGTTCTTTGCCGGCATGGCGTGTCGGTTAAAAAGAGTTTCCTTCAAATTTGGGCGGAAAAACCCTACTGTGCGACATCAAATTTGACCCCGCCGCAAGCAACAAGGCCCATTTCATATGCCCAACAAGCTTTTCTGTTTTGGTACCGGCTTTAGTGCCCGTCTGGTGGCGCAAAAATTAAGGGCCGAAGGCTGGGACATTGCCGGCACCACACGCAGCACGGATAAATTCGATGCCCTGAAGGCTGCAGGCATTACCCCCTGGCAGTTTGATGATGGCGTGCCGGTGGCAGATATTGCCAAGGCCCTGCAGGGGGTGACACATGTGCTGGTATCGACCCCGCCCGGCGGCGATGGTGACCCGGTTCTGGCCCATCACAGGGCGGATCTGGCGGCATTACCAGCGCAAACCTGGATCGGTTATTTATCGACGACCGGTGTTTACGGCGACCGGGATGGCGGTGTTGTGGATGAAGACGACGACCTTCTGCCCTCTGGCAAGCGCGGACGCCGCCGGGTGGCCGCCGAAAAGGCATGGTTTGATTTGGGGCAGCGCCATGATTTATGTGTGCAATCCTTTCGCTTGGCCGGCATTTACGGGCCGGGGCGCAATGCGCTGGAAACCGTGCGGTCGGGCCGGGCGCGGCGGATTGTCAAGGAAGGCCAGGTTTTTTCCCGCATCCATGTCGAGGATATTGCCCGCACCGTGTTGGCCTCCATCGCGCGGCCCCATGCCGGGGCGGCCTATAATGTGTGTGACGATGATGCGGCCCCGCCCCAGGATTTGATTGCCTATGCCTGCGGCCTGCTGGGCGTGGACCCGCCTGCCGAAGAACCCTTTGAAACCGCAAGCCTGAGCGCGATGGCGGCGAGTTTCTATGCCGATAATAAACGGGTGGATAACAGCCGGATCAAGCGTGAACTGGGTGTCGAACTGTGTTATCGCGATTATCAGGCCGGGTTGCAGGCGCTTTTGGATGGTATTTTGCGCAAGAACAAAGGCATTCCCGGTGAAAATTGATAAAACCACATTGTTGACGGGGCTTTTGCGTCGTATATAACCCTTTAACAGATGTATCAAAGGGAACCGCGCAATCATGACGGTTCCCAATCCCGGATCGGGCAGCCATCCCCTGGCGCGCCATCAGTGCGGACCCGAGAGAGGCCGACGAGGAGAGAATTTAAAATGGATCGTCGTATCATCACTGTATTTGGCGGTAGCGGCTTTGTCGGGCGCTATATCGTCAAGCGCCTGCTGGAAGCCGGTTATACCGTACGTGTACCGACTCGCTTTTTTGAGCGGACGAAAAAACTCAAGCCGATGGGCTATCTGGGCCAGATGGTTCCGGTTCATTGCGATGTGAAAGACCCGGAAGCGATTCGTCGTGCTGTTGACGGTGCTGATGCGGTGATCAACCTGGTCGGTGTTTTGTATGAACGCGGCGCGCGCAGCTTCATGAACATGCATGTTCTGGCCGCGAAAAACATTGCCGAGGCGGCAAAGGCCGCTGGTGTCAAAACGCTGGTTCATATGTCGGCCCTTGGCGCGAACAAAAACCCGCATTCGCAATATGCCACCTCGAAACTGGCAGGCGAAAAGGCGGTGCGTTCCGCATTCCCCGAGGCCGTTATTTTCCGTCCGTCGGTCATTTTCGGCCCGGAAGACAACTTCTTAAACAAGTTTGCCGCAATGGCGCGGGTGCTGCCGGTTATTCCGGTTGTGGGCACCCCGGCCCTGCCACAGGTTGATCTGGGCAAAGGCTCGGTCGATTTCTATGGTGAAGGTGGGCCGAAATTCCAGCCGGTTTATGTTGGTGACGTTGCTGATGCCTTCTTTAAGGCGGTCGAGGATAAATCCCTGGCCGGCGAAACCTTTGAACTGGGTGGGCCGGAAAAATACAGCTTCCTGCAAATTCTGGAAGATATCCGCGAACTGACCCGTCAGCGCGTTTGCCTGCTGCCAGTACCGTTCTGGATGGCATCGATCATGGCGTTTTTCATGCAGTTTCTGCCCAAACCGCCGCTGACCCCGGATCAGGTCCGTTTGCTCAAGACCGATAACGTTGTGTCGGACGATGCCAAGACCTTTGCCGATCTGGACATTGTTCCGAACTGCGTGGAAGCAGCGGCACCGGCCTATTTGACACGCTTCCGTCCGCCGCGCAAAAGCGGTGAATTCCGCCGTTTCACCTAATGACATGATCACCGGGCAGGGTGTTGGCGCGATTTGGGCCAGCATCCCCTGGTGAAGTGATATGAAAATAAAACACCCCGCTCCTGAAAGGTAGCGGGGTGTTTTGTTTTGAATGGTAGCGGGCCAAAGCCGATTACATTTCGCCAAACCCCAGGGCGCGGCCGCGGGCATTTTCCAGATGGTTGCGCAGGGCGGTGACGGCGCGGTCGGGGTCGCGGGCTTCAAAGCCGGATATGATTTCCAGATGGTCATTCATCACGGTGGTCAGAAGTTTTTCGTTCAAACGGAACCGTTCCTGCCTGATCAGCCGGATTTTGACCGAATTGACCCGATAAACGTTCGAGATGATGGCGTTATTCAGCGAGTCGATGATGCAATCATGCAAGGACCAATCGACATTTTGGGCGCGTTCTAGCAGTTCCGGGGTAATGCCTTTTTCGGCATCGCGCAGCACGGCTTCGTGGGCTTCGCGTGCTTTGGCAATGGTGGCATCGGTCGCGCTGATGGCGAAAAGGGCGGCGGCCTCCAGCTCCAGAAACATACGCAGCTGAAAGGCGTTGCGCACCAGGTCAAGGTCAATATGGGCGACCTGCATGCCGCGCTGGGGCACGGTGGTGATCAGGCCGTCTGCCTCCAGGCGCGGGACCAGTTCACGGATCGCGCCCAGCGGCATGCCGGTAATTTCGACCAATTCGCGTTGCGACAGGAATTGCCCGGGCAATATGTCGCGGGCCAGAAGCCGCTCGGTAAAGCTGTCATAGGCGCGGCTGCGAAGGCTGCGTTCTCCTCGGGGCCGGGCGGCTTCTGTCATTTTTTACCTCACAGGCGATGCGAACAGGTCGTTGTAACTTTTTGTCAGGGCTTGATACTGCTCTGGCGTCAAACCGGCAAGGGGTGCGCGTGCGGCGAGCCAGGATTGTTCCTGATCCAGATGACCGACCAGGGCCTTGACCGCCGGTGTGACCGGATATTGCAAAATGGCTTCGACCAGTTCGCTCACACGCGGATCAACGGGCTTTTTTGCCAGAATATCGGTCAAAAGGTCCGGCCGGAAATTGGCAACACCGCTAATTGCACCTGCCGCCCCCAGGGCAACACCGCGTGCAAGCAAGCGTTCATCGCCAATCAGAATATCAAGATCAGGGAAGCGTTTCAAAAGTTCTTCGGTGTTTTCCCACTGGCCTGCCGAGTCTTTCACACCGCAAATCATTGCCGGGAAGTCGTTTTTCAGTTCGGCAACCATATCGGGGGTGACGGGCACGCCTGTGACCTGCGGAATGTGATACAAAATCACGTTCAGGCCGGTTGGTGCGATTTCAACCAGCAACTTGCGGAACCAGGCAATCTGGCCGGAATCGGCAACGCCTTTGAAATAGAAGGGCGGGGCGAGCAAAATATGCGTGCTGCCAAGTTCGGCTGCCTGACGGGCAAACGCCACGGCATTGGGCAGGGAGGGTTCGAGAATGGCGAAGACAATTTTTTCCGCCGGAACACCCGCCGCGGTGATGGCATTATGTGCGGATACCTTTTCTTCTTGCGAAAGAGAGGGGCCTTCACCGGTGGTGCCGCCCAGGGTGACAGAGGTGCAACCCTTTGCCAGGACGTTCTTTACGTGATCAACCAGCAGGGCATTGTCGACATTGCCTGCAGATGTAAAGGGCGTGGTCAGAGCCGCAGAAATACCAAAGGGGCGGGTGGCGTCAAAAGTCATTTCGTGTTCCAGTCAGGCGACGGCCTGAAATAGTGTTGCTTATGGGAGGATTAAACGTTGTGTATCACTAACATGTTAGTTATACAATATGTTTGTTGGCGCTATAAACCTGGTTGATTTTCCGCCCTTAGCCATCCAAAAAGAATAATAAACGAAACAGTTCAGATAATTAGTCCACGGGAGGACCCTAAATGTTTAAACATCTACCCAAATACACAGCCGGTATTGCGGCAGCGGCGATGCTGGCCTTGTCCGGTTTTGCGACCTCGGCGATGGCCGACCCGATCAAATTGCGCATTTCGACCCCGGCGGTTGAAAGCGACTGGCATGCCAAAATGCTGACCGTTTTCAAAGACGAGCTGGAAAAAAATGCCCCGGGCCAGTTCGATGTTGAAATTCATCTGAATGCCAGCCTGTTCAAACAGGGAACCGAACCTGCTGCCATGCAGCGCGGTAACCTGGATATGGCGATGATTTCGGCCCAGGATATTGCCAAGCAGATTCCGGCATGGTCGGTCTTTACGGCAGGCTATCTGATTCGCGACCCGGACCATCAGCGCCACGTTTTCCACAGCGACATCGGTAAAGAATTTTACAAGATGGTCGCCGATGACATGAATATCGAAATTCTCGATGTTGGCTATCTGGGGACCCGCGAGCTTGATTTGCGCGGCGACAAGAAAATTGAAACCCCGGCCGACCTTGCGGGTGTGAAGCTGCGTATGCCTGGTTCGGATGCCTGGCTGTTCCTGGGCAATGCCCTGGGCGCAAACGCCACCCCGCTGGCATTTGGCGAAGTTTATACCGGCCTTCAGACCGGAACGATTGACGGGCAGGACAACCCGCTGCCGACCGTGAAGGCTGCGAAATTCTATGAAGTGACCAATCAGATCGTTCTGACCGGCCATCTGGTGGATGCCGTGTTCCTGTCGATGGCCAAGAAAACCTACGACAAGCTGAGCGAAGAACAGCAGAAAATCGTTCATAATGCGGCTGAAGTGGCAACACTTTACAACAATGTTCACCGCATCCAGGACGAAGCAAAGCTGGTTGAGTTCTTCAAGCAACAGGGCCTGAAAGTGTATACGCCGAATGTTGAGGCATTCCGCAAGAAAGTACAGCAGGACTACCTGAATTCCGATTTCGCCAAAGACTGGCCGAAAGGCATTGTCGAGCGCATCAACGCAGTTAAGTGAGCCAAGTTGTGCGATCATTTGGATCCATAATGAAAAAAGGTTGCGAGGGCATCGCGGTGACATTGTTCATCGTGATGTTCGCGACCTTTCTTTTGCAGATTTTCTCGCGCTATGTCCTGAATGCCCCTTTGGGCTGGACGGTGGAAGTCTGCGTTATTCTGTATATCTGGCTGGTGTTCTGGACAGCGGCCTTTCTGTTGCGCGATAGCGAACATGTCTCGTTCAACATGCTGTTTCTGGTTGCGAATCCGCGTCAGAAACGGGTGATGGCCATTTTTGGCATCTTGTGTATCGGCGTTGCCTTTGCCGCCGGTCTGCCGGTGATTATTGATTATGTGCAGTTCATGCACATCGAAAAAGCCCCGGTCACGCGCATTCCGCTGAACTATATCTATGCGATTTTCCCGGTTTTCATCATTGCGGTGGTCATTCGCTCTGCCATCTCGCTGTATCGGCTGTTTACCAGCCGCTGGCAGGATGAAGTTGCCGCCATTGCCGGGGACGAAGAAGAACAAAGGGAACAGCCATGAGCCTGGCCTTTACGCTTAGCCTGGGTGGCTTTTTGCTGCTGGGCGCCATTGGTATGCCCATTGCACTTGCTGCCCTGGCCAGTTCAATTGCCTATCTTTTCATGACCGGGCAGGATGTGGGGCTGGTGGCGGAACAGGCGCTTAATGGCCTGTTTAACAGCTATGTCCTGCTGGCCGTGCCGTTGTTTATTCTGGCAGCCAATTTCATGAATGCCGGCACCATCAGTGACCGGTTGCTGAATTTCTGTGTTGCGATTGTGGGCCGCCTGCGGGGCGGTCTTGCCCATGTGAATGTTCTGGCCAGCCTGATTTTTTCGGGCATGTCCGGCTCGGCCATTGCCGATGCGGCAGGTATTGGTCGCGTGATCATTGACCTGATGTGCCGCAACAATCGTTACCCGCCGGGATACGCGGCGGCCTTAACCGCGGCATCGAGCGTTATTGGCCCGATCATCCCGCCATCAATCCCCATGATCCTGTATGCGCTGATTTCCGATACCTCGATCGGGTATCTGTTTTTGGGCGGTATTGTGCCGGGGCTTTTGCTGGCGCTGGTTTTGATGATTTTGAATGCCATTACGGCGCGTCGGCGTAATTTCCCGCGTGATGAAGCCGTGCCAATTCGCGAAATCCCCAGATTGACGATGCGGGCTTTCCCGGCCCTGATGCTGCCGATGATTTTGCTTTATGGTATTTATGGCGGTGTCACCACCCCGACCGAGGCGGCGGCTGTTGCGGCGGTTTATGCCCTGATCCTGTCGGTGATCTTCTATCGTTCGCTCAGCTGGAAGGAATTCTACAAGCTGGTGCTGGACGGGGCCCGTTCGACATCGGTGGTGGGCTTGATCATTGCCTCGGCTTTGGTGCTGAATTACCTGGTTGCCAGCGAAAATGTACCCTCGATGGTGGCAGGGGCGCTGTCCGGGCTGGAAATGTCACCCATCGTGTTCCTGCTGGGTGTGAACGTCCTGATCCTGCTTTTGGGCTGCCTGTTTGATGCGACAACTCTGTTGCTGATTGTGGTGCCTCTGTTCCTGCCAGCGGCCAAAATGCTGGGGATTGACCTTGTTCATTTTGGTGTTGTGGTAACGGTCAATATCATGATCGGGCTGGTAACGCCGCCTTATGGGGTGGTGCTGTTTGTTCTGAACGGGGTCACGGGGATTCCGCTGCGTGATATTATCCGCGAGATCTGGCCGTTTATTTTTGTGCTGCTGCTTGCCCTGCTGGCCATGACGCTTTTCCCGTCGATTGTTTTGTGGCTGCCGCGCATGTTTGGCTATGCCGGTTAATTCGAACAGGACGTTCCGGCAGGCTGTCGGAACGGCCCGGTTTGCCCGGTTTTCCCGGCCTGCCTGGGCCGTATGAATGTTAAAATAAACCCCCGCCGGTTTTTGACCGGCGGGGGTTTTTTATAGGTGCCCTTTGGATGGCTCCAAAGGGCAAAGCCGAACCGGGCTGGGGCAAACCAGGCATTAAATGCAAACCAGTCCGGCTTCTTACCTTCCGGGTGTCAGTCGGCGCGAACACGGCTGACAAAATTGTTGGCCTCAAGTTGCAGGTTCTGCGTTTTTTGCAGCAACTCGCTGGCAATATTGCGGGCCTGACTGGCAAGGTTTTGCACCGCACCGGCGGTTTGCGAAACGCTTTCCATATTGGCCGACATATGGCTGACACCATTTGCCGCTTCTTCGGAACCCGTTGCAATTTCGCTGGTTGCGGCCCCTTGCTGGCGCATTGCCGCCGCGATTGAGGCCGAAATCACATCCATTTCGCCAATGGTATGCGCGATTGCAGAGATCATTTCAACGGCATCGTTGCTGACGGTGCGCATTTCATCGATCTGGCGGCCGATATCGTCGGTGGCGCGCTGGGTTTGGGTGGCAAGATTTTTCACCTCATTGGCAACCACGGCAAAGCCTTTTCCGGCATCTCCGGCGCGGGCAGCCTCGATGGTGGCGTTCAAGGCCAACAGGTTGGTCTGGTCGGCGATGGTGGTGATCAGATTGATGACCTCGCCAATGCGCGAGGCGGTTTCCGACATTTGGCGGACTGTTTCATCGGATTTTTTGGCCTGATCAACCGCCGCATGCGAGATTTCCTCGGACTTGGTGATCTGGCGTTCAATTTCGCGGACCGATGTTGACAGTTCCTCGGTCGCGGAGGAAACCGAACTGACATTGCGCGAGGCCTCCTGCGAGGCATTGGTGACTTCAATGGCAAGGGTCACGTTGTTACCGGCATTGTCGGCCATTTTGCCCATCGTATCGCCCATTTCGTTGGCGGCGTGAACCAGTTCGGACACCAGGGCGTTAATGGTGGCTTCAAAGCCGTCGGCCATTTCCAGCAGGGTTTGGCGGCGCAATTGTTCGGCCCGTTCTTCGGCGGCCTTGTTTTCGGCGCGCAGGCGTTGGGCCTCCAGCCCGTTTTCCCGAAAGGTTTCGACCGCAACGGCCATATCGGCAATTTCATCGCGGCCTTTGTCGCGCACCGGGCTTTCCAGGTCGCCCCCGGCCAAGCGCGCCATGGCATGGTTAAGGCCGATCAGGCGGCGCAGCAGGTTGCGCTGCACATATAACCACAAGATCAGTGCCGATATGACAATGACGGCAATAATCACCGCGATCATAATTTGTTTCGAAACATCAATGGTTGTTTCAACACCGGCATTGGCACGATCGATTTTGGCCTGCATGCGGGTGAGAACGTCCTGCGCGCTTTGGGCGATGTCGCTGGAAATATTGTTGTTTTCGGCCAGAATTTTGTTAACGGACGCGATGGTTTCAAGGCGCTTGCGTTGCAGTTCAAACAGGTTTTGCGGTGTTTTGGGGCTCAGATTGGTGTGAATAATGTCAACCTGCTTTTGGGCTTTTGCTTTTTCGGCATCATCGGGAATGTTTTCGACACCTTGCTGTAACTGGGTCAAAAGCGGGTCTGCCTGAAATTTGGCCCGATCCAGCGCATCAGTCGATGTGGCCCCCAGAACCTGATCGCCAATTGCCGGGATTTGAAAGGCATTGGCCCGAACATCCCCCATGTTTTGGACATTGACGGCATCGACATCAAGCATTTTATCAAGGGCATCATAAGCCGCCTGACTTTCTTCGGGTTTGCCGATCAGGGCATAAATGGCACTGGCATTATTGGTCAGGCTCATCGAGGCCTGGTTGCCCTGGGCGCGCGCGATTTTTTCGATTTCAGCCGCAGCCTTTCGGTTCTGATCGACCAGGTCGGTCAGTTTTTGGCTGGTCTGGAATAACGACATGCGCGTATCGCTTAAAAGACGGATATTGTTGCCAAGTTGCCCGGTTTTCCCGGAAAAACTGTTTAAAATTTCGGCATCAACGCCCAATTGCGCCAAATGGGCAATATCGTCACTGATCTTGTCTTGAACCGTTTCGAGTTTGCCGGTTGCATCATTGACGGTGTTTTCATTTTTCGCTGCGGCAACCATACGACCAATCGATGTCAAAGCATCGGTTTTGGCATAGAGCTGCTGGCCCGTGACCAGTGCTGGTATGGCTTCATCTGAAACTGTGCTTTGTTGCTGTCGTGTCGCGTTAAATGTAAAAATACCGATGGCTGGCGCACTGGCCGAGAGCAATGCTATCGGCACAATCGCAAGCATCAGGCGCTCGCGCAGACCAAGACGACCCTTCATTCCACTTTCCCCACATCCTCATTGGTATTCTTGTGTGGTTTTTGTGACCCTTCTTATCCACATACCAATTGTTCTGTTTGTACGTCCGACCAGCATGAGTGCCAGTTTCTTGTGCGTTTGCTTCCCCAGAGCCGGGCAATGCCTGCCAAACCATTTTTATTTTAGAAATATTCCGCCTTGAAAACGGTATGGCAAGGAGTTTTCAGCCCTGACCCTGCAATGTCATGTCCCGGCAATCTCGGCCATTTGACGGTCGGTGCTGTTCGAGAACACAGCGAAAAGACTGGCGGAGAAGCAGGGTGTTATGGGCAGGGGCTCTATCAAGAAATTGAAAAGAAATGATTTTATGAAAACCTGCCGGTGACAGGCAAAAGGCCCCGTTCTTCGATTTTGAGGAACGGGGCCTTGATTGCGGGCAATCGGATATGGGGACAGCCAAGGGGCAAATTATTTATTGTTCGGTATGATATTGGGCAACTTTGAGGACGATATCCTCGACTGAGTCAGCATAATCGACATCTTGCAGGGCGGGCCGTTCGATCATGATGACGGGAATGCCAAGCTCGCGTGCGGCGATCAATTTGCCTTCGCTGGCGGCACCACCACTGTTTTTGGTGACAACAACATCAATTTCGTACCGTTCGAGCAATTCGCGTTCACGGTCTGGCGAAAACGGGCCGCGTGCCGATAACCATTCGCCCTCGGCCAGGTCAAAGGGCTGTTTGGGGGCTTCGATGGTGCGAACCAGCAACCAGCAATCCTGCAGGTTATTAAAATAATGCAGGTTCTTGCGACCAATCGCAATCAGGGCCCGATGGCCGACCGTCGGCAGCTTTTGCGCGGCGGCCTTAAGGTTGGGCACCATGATCCAGTGATCACCCTCGGTCGGGGTCCAGGGCGGGCGATGATATTGAATGCACGGGGTGCCGGCCTGTTGGCACGCCTTGGCAATATGGGCCGAAATTTGCGTGGCAAAGGGGTGGGTGGCATCAATTACCAGATCAATGCCTTCTTTTTTGAGGTTTTTGACAATGCCGTCCGGCCCGCCAAAGCCGCCAATGCGCACCGGGACGCCATCGGGCAAATTGGGCGCACTGGTGCGCCCGGCAATGGAAAGCTGCAAACGAATATGTGATCCAAACCTGACCAAAAGCTCGCTGGTGATTTGGTTGGCATCCCCTGTGCCACCAAAAACCATTACATTAAGCGGGGAAAGATGATGTTTTAGTCTTAGGTCGGGATCGGACATCGGCAATCGGTTTCCTTTGTTTTGGTTCTGTTTGCCACAAACAGCCCCATGTTTGTGGTCGGTATTGGTATTGTGCGCCGTTTAAACAGGAATGACCCTGCAAGGCCGTATGGCGTGGCATTACAGCCCCTGGCTTGGGCCGGTGTGCTGGCATCAGGACGGCAGCGTGAGCTGCCCGGCGCGTCCGATCATTTTGCCCTGTCGGTCAAAAATGACAACCTCGATCATGCAGGCGCCATCAATGGTTGCCATTGCCGTTTCGCGTGCCTGCCGGGCGATGATCCTGGCAATGTTAACGTTTTGGCCGGCGCAAAGTTCCAGCACATGGCGGGCGGTATTGGCGCTGCGAATGGCTTTGCACAATGTTTCATCCGCCCCGGCATTATTGGCTGTTTGTGCCAGTTTTACCATATCAACTTGCGACCGGCTGCTGTGCAGGTCCAGATGGCCCTGTGCCAGTTTGACCAGTTTGGCAAATCCGCCGGCAATGGTGACATTGGCAACCGGGTTGCGGCGCAGATATTTCAGCATGCCACCCACAAAATCGCCCATATCGATCAGGGCCTCGTCGGGCAGGTCATACAGGGCCTTGATGGCACTTTCCGATGTTTTGCCTGTTGCCCCGGCAATATGGGGGCGTTGGGTAGCACGGGCCACATCAATGCCGCGATGAATGGAATGGATCCAGGCCGAACAGCTAAACGGGATGACAATGCCTGTTGTCCCCAGGACCGACAGCCCGCCGACAATGCCCAAACGGGGATTCCAGGTTTTTTGTGCGATTTCGTCGCCCCCGGGGATGGAAATTTCAATTTCCACATCAGGCTGCACGCCAAAGCTGGCCGCCAGTTCCATAATTTGGGCAACCATCATTTCGCGCGGTTTGGGGTTAATGGCGGGTTCCCCGACGGGCAGCGGCAGGCCAGGCTTTGTTACGGTGCCAACACCCGCCCCGGCATGAAATGAAATACCCGTGCCCGGTTTTGCGCGGCGCAGGGTGGCAATGATTTCGGCCTGATGAGTGACATCGGGGTCATCGCCGGCATCCTTGATGACACTGGCCCGCGCCCAGTCGGGCCCGGTTTCCTGTTTGACCAGGGCAAATTGCGGGGTTTCGCCGCGCGGCAGGGTAATGCCGACCGGATCGGGAAACGTGCCAGACAGCAATGCCTGCCAGGCTGCGCGGGTGGCAGCGGTGGCACAGGCCCCGGTTGTCCATCCTTTGCGTAACGGGCCGTCAGGTTTGCGGGTCATGGGGCGGGCTGAATTCCTGTTATCCGGGGTGTTGCCATTTTATCGGCAGCATCCTAGCGGGTTTGCCAATAACAGGCCATCGCCTGATGATGTCAATAAAAACACTTAATTATTGTATATATTAAAATAATACCTGAAAAAATTGGATTTATCTGTTGCCTTACGATGACTATTCCTGTGTAAGATGTCCGTCACGTTTTGGTTTCGCAACCGGATGTGGCAGATAGGGTTTTTCTGAAATTCGGGTTCGTTGGACGTATGACAGCACTTGGTATTGATTTTCCGGTATTTGAAGCAGGCTGGGTCTGGCTGGTTGGGGCCGGGCCGGGCGACCCCGGATTATTGACGCTGCATGCGGTGAATGCGATGCAACAGGCCGATGTAGTGGTATATGATGCCCTGGTCGATGACCGGATTTTAAACCTGCTGCGTCCTGATACAAAACAGATTTATGCGGGTAAACGCGGTGGTCGCCCCTCGGCCAAACAGACGGATATTTCCCTGGAACTGGTGGATTTGGCCCGACAGGGATTGCGCGTTCTGCGCCTGAAGGGCGGGGACCCTTTTGTGTTTGGCCGGGGCGGTGAAGAGGGGCTGACCCTGGTGGAGCATGGTATTCCGTTTCGTGTGGTGCCGGGCATCACCGCCGGGATTGCCGGGGCCGCCTATGCCGGGATTCCCGCAACCCACCGGGATTGTAATTCCGCCGTTACCTTTGTGACCGGCCACGGGGCCAGTGGTGATGTGCCCGATAATATCCATTGGGCATCACTGGCCGAAGGGTCGCAGGTTCTGGTGATGTATATGGCGATGAAGCATATTGAACGCATTGCCAACCGACTGATGGAGCATGGTCGCCCGGGGGATGAACCGGTTGCCGTGATCAGCCGGGCCACAACACCCCAGCAGCAATTATTGATCACGACCCTGAAAAACGCCGCCAGTGACATTGCCAATTCGCAGTTGGAACCCCCCGCCATTTGCATTGTTGGCAAAGTTGTTGACTTGCGCGACCGCTTGAACTGGCTTTCGCCGCAGGATGATGTGGCCGCTGTGCGCCATGTTGCCCTTGATCAGATTTTGGATCTGATCGTCCCGGCCAATGGCGGTTCTGGTGCCTCATAAGGCGGTTGTGGCCTTGTTGGTGTGAAATTGATCTATATCGTTGTTCTTTGCCTTGGCGCCCGGCACAATCGCGCCAAAGTCGGGCGTGGCCCCTTGAACAGGTAGAGCAATGGACGAACAGCAAATTCTGATCCGCATTGTCGAAAGCGGCTGGGCACAATGCAGTACAGCAGTGCGCCAGGATGGTGGCGTGATGATGACGGCATTGCTGGCGGGCCTGGTGGGCAGTGCGACGCATTGTGTCGGGATGTGCGGGCCCTTTGTTGTCAGCCAGGTGACAGCGCGCATGGAAAAAATGCCGCTCGATAAAATGTCGGAATTTCGCCGTCTGACGGGGGCTGCCCTTTTTCCTTATCATTTCGGTCGGGTAACAACCTATATTTTCCTGGGCGTTTTGGCCGGATTTTTTACCGACAGCATTTCCGCCCTTGCCAGGGTATGGTGGATTGGCCCGGGTTTGCTGGGCATCGCTGCACTGTTTTTTCTGGTTTATGGTATTTCCGGGCTGGTGCCGCATTTGGCCGGGGTGCTTCCGGCGCGTGCGCGGGCAACAGGCACGTCATCCGGGGTGATGCACTGGTGGAACCGCAAGGTGACAGCCCGTTTGGGGCCGTTTTTTAGTGCGCCTTTCGGAATGCGGGGATATGTGCTGGGGGTGTTGCTGGGGTTTATTCCCTGTGGGCTGATATTTGGCGCGCTGGTATTGGCCGCAGCCGGGGGGTCAGCCTTAAGCGGCGGGATGGTCATGGCGGCCTTTGGGCTGGGAACCATTCCCATGCTGTTTGCCACCGGCTGGATCGGGCAATATGCAACCCGTAAGTTTCGCAATGTTATGACCCCGGTGGGCCGTGGTTTGATGGTGGCCAATGCTGTGGTGCTGGCCGTATTGGCCTGGCATCAGGTGGCCTGACCGTTTGGCAAGACACCCGGTTTATCAAAGGTGGCAATTTGCCCCATAACACGATATTCCGGTTGGGGCGGACTGGTTGATAATTAGAACAACTGTTAACTGTGCGTACGTGAAGGGAATCTGTTATGTGAAGCAGGTTTTTGGGGACGGGCGGTACGCTTTACAAACAAGGACGGCGAGACGTGGATAGAAGAGTCTGGATAATCATCATCGCCATTATTTTGGTGCTGTCATTTGGTTTTGGCTTTCGGTTGTATGAAATGGGCCGCAACATTACCGCCGAAAATGGTGGGCAAACCAACAGTGCCGGCGTTTCTCGCATCGGCGGGCCGTTCACCCTGGTGGATCAGACCGGCAAAACCCGCACCGAAAAGGATTTTCGCGGGGAATATATGCTGGTTTATTTTGGCTATACCTATTGCCCCGATGTGTGCCCGACCGAATTGCAGGCGATTTCTAATGCCATGGATTTGCTGCCCAAGGATGTTGCCAAACAGATCCAGCCGATTTTCATTACGGTTGATCCGGAACGCGACACGGTGGGGGCAATGGCCGATTATGTTTCGCATTTTCATCCGCGCCTGATTGGCCTGACGGGCACGCTGGAACAAACCAGTGCCGCGGCCAAAGCGTATCGGGTTTATTATGCCAAGGCCTTTGAAGAGGGTGAACCGAAGGATTCGGATACCTACCTTGTGGATCACACGGCCTTTATTTATCTGATGGGGAAAGACGGTTCGTATATCCGCCATTTCAATCAGGGTGAATCGCCTGAAAAAATTGCCGAAGGCCTGGCAAAAGTTGTCGAAAACCAGGAATAAACCTGTTCCGGGCCTGTTGATCGCCGCCCCGGCATCCAATAGCGGCAAAACCGTTATCACCCTGGGCATATTGCGGGCGTTGCGCCGCCGTGGTCAGCCGGTTGCCGCGGCCAAGGCTGGGCCGGATTATATTGATCCGGCCTTTCAAGGTGCGGCGAGCGGGCGGCGCTGTCTTAACCTTGACCCCTGGGCGATGACACCAGAGGCGATTGGCGCGCTGGCCCGCTGGCATGTTGGATCGTCCGATTCCCATGCCGATTCTGATTTCAATCCCACGCTCACGCCGACTCCCACTCCCACGTCCACCCCCTCGCCCAGAGTTGATCCCGTTTCCAGGGATGGCAGGTTTTTGCTGTGCGAAGGGGTGATGGGCCTGTTTGATGGGGCGGCGGGCGGTGGGGGATCGTCGGCTGACCTGGCGTCGCTGATGAACTGGCCGGTGGTGCTGGTGGTTGATGTGCGCGGGCAGGCGGCATCGGCGGCGGCTGTTATTCAGGGTTTTGCCCGGTTTCGTGCCGATATACGGATTGCCGGGGTGATTTTGAACCGGGTGGGAAGTACCCGCCATCGCGATTTGATTATGGCGGCCTGTGCCCAGGCGATTCCCGACATTCCCGTGATCGGGGCGGTGATGCGCCATGATGATTTGTCCCTGCCCGAGCGGCATTTGGGCCTGGTGCAGGCGGGCGAACATCCGGCGCTAGAAGCGTTTCTGGATCGTGCCAGCAGGATTATCGAACGCGATATTGACCTGGACCGGCTTTTGCAGCTTGCCGGGGTTACGCCTGTGGCGCAAGAGCCGTCAAATCTGCCTTCACAGGATAAAAACGACCTGAGGCCTTTGCCGTCTTCTCTGCCACCATCTTCCCTGCCGCCGTCCTCCCTGCCGCCGTCCGCGCCGGCGCCCTTATCCGTGCATCGTCCCGCGCCGCAGGCTGGCCCGTATGATGATAAAGCTGTTAAGGCCCCGGTGACGATTGCGCCTTTGGGGCGGCATATTGCGGTGGCGCGCGACGATGCCTTTGCCTTTTGTTATCCGCATTTAATTGCCGGATGGGAAGCGGCCGGGGTGCGGATTGACTATTTTTCACCCCTGGCAAACGAAGGGCCATCGCCCCAATGCGATGCGGTTTATCTGCCAGGCGGATATCCCGAACTTCATGCTGCCGCTTTGGCAAAGGCGGACCGGTTTTTAACCTCCTTGCGCGAGGTCGCCCGGTGCGGCCTGCCGGTTTATGGCGAGTGCGGTGGCTATATGGTGCTGGGCAACATCCTGGTTGATGGGGCGGGAAAGCGGCATCAGATGGCGGGTTTATTGCCGCTTGAAACCAGTTTTGAGCAACGGCGCCTGCATCTTGGCTACCGACAGGTCGAAATCAGCCAGGATTGCCCCCTTGGGGCAGTGGGCACAATATTGCGCGGCCATGAATTCCATTATGCCAGCACGATCAGCGCCGAAGGACCAGGCTGGTTAAGGGCGCGTACCGCTGATAATCAGGATTTGGGGCCATGTGGCCTGCAAAACGGGTCAGTATTTGGATCTTTTTTCCATCTGATCTGTTAATGACCTGATCCGCCTCCCACTTAAGACCGTAACAACGTGATAGATGCGCAGGCACTGAAACCCCGGTGCCTGAGACTGGATTTTAATATGACTTTGCCTTTCTGGAAAACCAAACGTCTTGAAGAGATGTCCCGGGACGAATGGGAATCTGTGTGCGATGGCTGCGGCAAATGCTGTTTGCACAAATTGCAGGATGAAGACACGGATGTTCTTTTTTATACCTCGGTTGCCTGCCGTCTGCTCGATTGTGAAAGCTGCCAATGCAGCGATTATCCGAACCGCAAGCAGCATGTGCCCGACTGTGTAAGGCTTTCAAGCGAGAATATCGAAGATATCGACTGGATGCCGTCAACCTGCGCCTATCGGTTGCTGCGCGATGGCAAAGACCTTCCAGATTGGCACCCGTTGGTTACAGGTGACCCGCAATCGACGATCCAGGCGGGAATGTCTGTATCGGGTCGCGTGATTTCCGAGCTTGAGGCGCATCCTGATCTCGAAAAATATATCGTCGATTGGCCTTCTTAAAAAGTTTGTGTGTGCCGGCACAAAAACAACTATTGATACCTTTTTGCTTTTGTGTACTATACGTTTATATAGTAAATTTGCTAAAAAGGTTTAGTCCCACCTGATTGTACAGTGGGTCTTATTATCTTAAAGGTGGAATGGTCATGGTGTTGTCGCAGATTTTTCGATCAAGCAAGTCCCAGGATTCGGTACAGATTCTGGAGGCATTAACCCGGTCTATGGCGTCGATCGAATTTTCGATGGATGGACACATATTGACGGCCAATGAGAACTTTCTGGCGGTTATGGGTTATACGCTGGCCGAAATCGTTGGCAAACCACACAGCATTTTCGTGCATCGCGATGAGCGCGACTCAGCCGAATACAAGGATTTCTGGAAAAAGCTGCGTAATGGCGAGTTTCAGCGCAGGGCCTTTCGGCGGGTGAACAAGCAGGGCGAGGATGTCTGGCTCGAGGCCAGCTATAACCCGGTATTTAACCGCCAGGGCGTGCCGGTAAAGGTTGTTAAATTCGCCACCGACATCACCGAGCGCCGCCAGGAACGTGCTGTTTTGCAAGGTGTTTATAATGCCATCAGCAAGGCCCAGGCCCTTATCGAATTTGACCTCGATGGTAAAATTCTGACGGCAAACCAGAACTTTCTTCAGGTGTTTGACTATCGCCTTGACGATATCAAAGGCAAACATCACAGCATGTTTGTTGATGCCGGGGTTAAAGAGACCCGTGAATATGCCGAGTTCTGGCGCGCCTTGAAGCAGGGAACCTTCCAGCAGGGCCAATATAAGCGGATTGGCAAACGCGGCAAAGTCGTCTGGATCGAGGCATCTTATAACCCGATCCTGGACCCGACGGGCAAACCTTTCAAGGTGATCAAATTTGCCACCGATGTGTCGGAACAGGTTAACCTGTTGATTGAACTTAAGGCGATGATTGATAACAATTTTTCGGAAATTGATACCAATATCGCAGTTCTGGGCAATACAGCGACAGATGCGGTGAATGCGGCGACCAACACGTCTGAAACGGTTCATACCGTTGCGGCCAGTGCCGAACAGCTTGCCGCCTCGATTGCGGAAATTTCGCGCAGCATGGCGCAGTCGCGCAGTGCAACCGAACAGGTGTTTGACCAAACGGTGGCCGCCGATTCCTCGACCCAGCGCATGTCCGAGGTTGTCGCGGCAATGGGCAATATTGTTGAGGTTATTCAGGATATCGCCGGGCAGATTAACCTTCTGGCCTTGAATGCCACCATCGAATCGGCCCGTGCCGGGGATGCGGGCAAAGGCTTTGCCGTGGTTGCCAACGAGGTTAAAAACCTTGCCAATCAGGCAGCCCGGGCGACCGATCAGATTGCCGATGAAATTTCAGGCATTCAGTCGATCACGACCGAGGTGGTGGATGCTCTGGGTACGATCCGTGGCTCGGTTGAAATGGTGCGCGACAGCGTTGCCAATATTTCCTCGGCCGTTGAAGAGCAAAGTGCCGTAACCGACGGGGTCTCGGCAAATATTCAGTCGATGCGGGACTCGGTCGAGGCGGTTTCACGCAATATTGGCGATATTCAGCACTCGGCTGGGTCGGTGGCGAATGCTGTAAGCCGGACGCGTGACGCTGCGGAAGTTCTTGCCCGGTAAGACAAATTGACATGGTCCAAAGCGTGGCAAAGGCCTTGCTTTGGGCAGGTAACAAAAAAGGCAGCTCCTGATTGGGCTGCCTTTTTGCTGGGAATTACCAATTTTGCCGGGCGTTGTCACCTGTTTGCCTGTTAGGACCTAACAGGTGACAAAGGCCGAGGCACATTAATGGACCGAGCGCGGTTCCATATCGTGCTGGCGAATGGCGGCATAGGCCACTGCATAGCTTTCAAACGATGCGATATGGGTGCCATCGGCGGTAAAGACCGCATACACGCCCGCTGCGTCACTTTCTTCCGGGTTGTCGATTTTGCGAACATAGGCAAAATCCTGAATGCCCAGCATGGCAAAATCGCCTGACGACAGCATGTGCAGGTCCTGATCGGCCGCGATGACGTTTTCTGCGTCTTCATGGTCTGTGATGCGATTGCTCATTTGACCCACTCCTCACTACTGGCCTCACGGCTCATGAATTATTCGTCTTGGAACTGTCGTCATCCATCTGCATTTCAATGGTACGCGACGGGATATTCTTTTTACGGTTCGAATTGATGGCGATTTCACGCACAACAGGTTCAGGCACCGGGCGGTTCAAATCGATATGCAGCAAACCGTTATCAAGATGGGCGCCGACCACTTCAATGCCTTCGGCAAGAACGAAGGAGCGCTGGAATTGGCGCGAAGCGATCCCGCGGTGAATATAGACGCGGTTGCTTTCATCTTCCTGATGTTTGCCACGAATGATCAACTGGTTATCTTCGGTCGTTACCGAAAGGTCATCATCCGAGAATCCGGCAACGGCAACCGTGATGCGAATATGGTTGTCGCCAATCTGTTCGATATTATAGGGCGGATACCCTTCTGCTTTGGTCTTGGAGACCTGATCAAGAACGCGTTCGATTTGATCAAAACCAAGAAGGAGAGGGCTGTTAAACATAGAAATACGCGACATGGCGGTAACTTTCACCTCCTCTGACTGAGCGAGCGTGCAACGGATCAGATCCTTTCGGCATCTGCTCTGTCCTGGCCCGGAAGACCGGCACCAAAGACGCACTTTCCTTATGATTACATGTTATTTTGGGCGTGATAGTCAAGCCCCAACCGCAATGCAGCAAATCATCTCTGCCTTGAACATGATCCTGTTATGCCTAAGCTTTGCAATGGAAGCGCAACGAAGATGTATCAGATCAACCCTGTGTCCCTATACTGACGACACCATCATATTGCCGCTTTCGCCATTCGTTTTTCAGTCTGCGGTGGAATGGCGGGGAGCGTTTCCAATGCGTAATAGGCAATCTCGTGCTCCTTTCCCCGTAACGATTCACGATACAGTTTTGTTCCGTCCGGGATCTGTAAGTGCCCCCGTGTAATCACATCTTGCGAAATGATCAGCGGGACGCTGTGTTCCTTGCATTTGGATTCCAGTCGCGCCGTTGTATTGATGCTGTCGCCAATGGCGCTGATCTGTTCGCGGCGCGGCGGGCCCATTTCGCCGACAATGGCTTCGCCAACATGAATGCCCAGGCCAATGCGCAATTTAAAGGGCAATTCGGATTCAAGCTGGTGATTTAATTTTTCGATTCGCGCCAGCATGTCACCGGCCCCGCGAATGGCATTCTCGATGGCGTGTCGAATATTGCGATCATTCAGGCCATAGAGTGCCATCAGACCATCGCCGGTAAATTGGGCATAATGACCGCCGGTATTTTGCAGGGCTTCGGTCATTTCGGCGAAAAACTGATTAAGAATGAACAGCACGTCATAGGGCATTTTGGTTTCGCCCAGTTTAGTCGAATCGCGCAAATCGGTAAAAATCGTCACCACCTGTCTTTCGCTACCACTTAGCCCGCCGGGACGACGGCCTTCGCTGGCGGTGGCATTGGCCGGCAATAGCGGGGTAATTTCCAGGTCTGCCGTTGGGCGGATCTGACAGGCCAGGCGCCAGTCTTCCGGGGCGTTAATACTGCGCAGGGCGGCCCTTTCGATTGTGTTGGGGGCGGGCAGGTCGGCCAGGCCGGACCGGCAATATAAACGGCATGTGGTGCAGCGCCCGCGTCCGCCGCATACCGACGCAATCGGGACCTTGGCATCGCGCAGGGCTTCAAGTGCGGTGGCCCCCTGAATGATACGCACAGTCCGACCGCCGGGAAGCTTCAGGGCCGGATGAGTGCGCACCTGATCCATCATTTTGCGCAGCTGGCGTATGATAAAGGGGGAAAGTGCCAGGGCAATGCTGACAAACAGCAGGATATTGGCCATGCGGCTATAAAAGGCAAAGGATTGCGCGGTGCGCCCGGCTTCCTTGATGATGTGCGCCAGATAAGGCGTGCCGCCCAAGGCTGCACGTTCGATAACGGTGCTTGCCGCCGACATATAGCCTGCCAGTGCCAGGGTGGGGATGACGATGGCAAAGAAACCCAGCACGGGGCAGATGCGCTCATAAAACGGTTTAACCGACAGCCAGTAATGAATGCCGATGCAGCCATGTATCCAGACGACAAGCAGTGCAACCGCCTGCAGCAGGCCGATATCGGGGCGAAATACCGCAAGATCCACCAGCACCCGTTCGTAAAAGGGTTCGACATGAAAGGCGATTTCGGCAATTCGTGTGCCCAAAATATGCTGAAACATCAAAACCGGGATCGAAAGACCCAGCGTAATTTGCAGCCATTCCTTGGGTTTCAGGCGTAGGCTGCGCCGCCTTACCAGCCGCCCGGTTGCCAGCAGGAAGTGGGTGATCAGGGCCGCGACCAGCAGAATTTCCAGCGGCAGGAATTTCCAGACCGATGTTAAAAAATCGTTCGCCCGTTCCATGGCTTCCGGCGAAATCAGCCCGAAAGCATGATTGATGAAATGCGTCAGAACATAAGCAAACAGGACCAGCCCGGCATAGAGACGCAAAGACGGAACAGCATTTGCCAGTTTGGCAATGATCGGGGAGGGCGCAGGTCGGGCTGAGGGCATCGGACGGCCTGTTTTTACGATATGAAAGCCCTATTCTATCGGGGCTTGGGATGGACCCAAAGATATGAATGATAAGGCGCAGATAAAATTTACGGCGACCGCTTTGTTTCGGTCGCCGTTTGGGATGCTTGCAAGTGCTGCGTATTTCGCAAGTTTTGCAAATTCTACACGTGATCCGTCGATGCTTGATGTACCTGTCAGGCGGCCTTGATCTGGCGTTCGCCCTTCAGGAAGGCAAGAAGCCAGTGGGCAAAGCTTTTGCCATCAACCGGGTTTTGCATCGATTTTTCGGCAATCTGTGCGACATCTTCTGGGATTACGCTGCCGCGGCGTGATTGCAGCAGGGCATCTTCATAATCGAATGAAAATTCGGGATGCGGCTGGATCGAAGCGGCCTTGTCACCGTAAAGCAGCCCGGCATAGGGGCAGAATTCCGAACTGGCCCAAACTGATGCCGTTTCAGGTAATGTGACAACCTGATCCTGATGGAAGGCATTGAGCTTCATGGTTGCCGGGGCATCTTCAACCCATTGCGGGGCGTTGTCGGCCAACTGATATTCATGAACGCCAATCCCCCAGCCCTTGTCGGATTTGATAACCTTTCCGCCCAGTGCTTCTGCCAGAATTTGATGACCAAAGCAGACACCAAAAACCGGAATGTCGGCCGCAACAATGTCGCGCAACACGGCCTGGAGTTTGATCATCCAGGGCAGGTTTTCATAAACGCCGTGTTTTGATCCGGTAATGATCCAGGCATCGGCATCGTGGATGCTGTCAGGGAACTGATCAATCAGAACAGACCAGGACTGAAATTCAAGCGACGGATCGAGTGAACCGAGCATCTGTTCAAACATCACGGGATAGCTTTTGAATTCGTCCTGCATTTCTTCGGGGACGAAACCTGTTTCAAGAATGCCGATCTTCATTATCCACCTTGTAAGGCTGCGAGAATAGCCTTTACAGGTAGGCTAGACGGATTCCAAAAACAAGATTTATGCCTGACTTGCGCCGGAATACCTGCCATGTTTCTGACTGGCCTGAAAATTGACAGGTAAAGCACACCGAACATTGTCACGGGCGGGCAGACAGGCGTTGTATCACCATGCCAGCCAGCATTGCCGCAACAAACAGGAACGGTTCAAGCTGCAAATAGGACAGGGCGGAAATTGCCGGTCCCGGGCACAGGCCAGCCAACCCCCAGCCCACACCAAAAATAAGGCTGCCAATGATCAGGGGGCGGTCGATGGTTTTTTTGCCGGGCAAGGATACGGGACCTCCCAGAAGGGCTTTATCATGGGATTTTGCCCACCAGAAAAATGGCAATGCCACGATCAGTCCCCCGACCATGACGAAAATCAGGCTGGGGTCCCAGGCATTGGTGGAGATGGCGGCAATATCGAGAAATCCCAGAACTTTTTCCGGGTTGATCATGCCCGAAAGGGCCAAACCGGCCCCGAACAGACAGCCGCATAAAAGAGCGCCTAAAATACGCATGTCAAAATCCGATCAGATGACGCATGACAAAGGTGGTTAAGAAGCCGGTGGCCATAAAGGCCAGGGTCGCGGCCAGTGATCGGGGGGAAAACCGCGCCAGCCCGCAAATGCCATGCCCGCTGGTGCATCCGCTGCCCATGCTGGTGCCGTAACCAACCAGCAGACCGGCCAGCAGCAGAACTGGTAAACTTGCATTAATCACGATGGTGGTGTGATACCCCGCCACCCCTGCGAGAATGACCGGCCCCAGAACCAGCCCGACGGTGAAGGCGATTCTTTCAGCCCTTTGTGTGGATGAAGCACCGATGATGCCGCCGATGATACCGCTAATGCCGGCAATGCGGCCATTGAGCAGCATATAAAGCCCGGCGGCGAGGCCGATCAGGGCGCCGCCGGCCAGGGCGGTGAATGGTGTGAAATTTTCCATTCTGGTTTCCTTGTGAAATACGTTCAATCTTATATTATGATGTAATAATTTGTTTCAAGGAATTCCACTGCAAAATTGCAGGCCTGTTTTGCAGTGCGTGAGGGTATCGCGAGATTTTTGGCCAAATGCCGGTTTTGTACCAATGAGGAGGGACATTTGCCGCCGCCACCCAATCAACTATGCCTAACCATTTGTTTATAAAAGATTTAATCTGGCTTGCCAAAATTGGAAAACAGGCAGATATAGCGTCAGGTATTTACGACATCCTGCGGGATGATTTTCCGGGATTTCACATAGATGAGCAATGATCGGCTTTTTGCAAGTCGGCGTCTGGATATTGCGCTGGCGATGGCGGCGCGTGGCGATGGTGAAGCGGCCATCGAGGTGGCGACGGCGGCAATCGAGGCGGATTCCAATTGGGATGAAGCCTATTTTGTCTTGGGTGAGTTGCACGAAAAAGCCGGCCAAAGTGATCAGGCGATTGCGGCCTATCGGCAATATCTGCTGCGTGATGCAACGGACCGTATGGGGGCGGAAGTCCGGTTGATGCTGTTGGGGGCGATTGCCATGCGTGATCGTTTGCCGCCGGAATATGTCCGGGCGTTGTTTGATGATTATGCCCCGCGATTTGAACTTTCCCTGCGCGATAAACTGATCTATCGCGCACCGGAACTGATGTATGAGGCGGTTCGCAGCCTGATGGCGGACCTGCCCCGCCCGATTGAGGTGCTTGACCTGGGATGTGGTACCGGGCTGGTGGCTGATATTTTTGCCAGCCAGGTTGATATCCTTGATGGTGTGGACCTGTCGCCGCGCATGTTGAACCGGGCGCGCGCCAAAGGGCTTTATCGTGAGTTACGTGAAGCCGATATTACCGCGATGCCCGATATGGCAACGGCGCAGTATGGCATGGTGCTTGCGGCGGATGTTTTGAACTATCTGGGCGACCTTGAAGCCGTACTGGCAATGATTCGCAGCCGGCTGGTTGCCGGGGGTATTTTGGTGATGTCGTTGGAAGAAGGCGATATTTACCCGTTCGATTTGGGGCCGGGGCAGCGGTTTCGCCATCATCCCGATATTATCTTTGACTGGTTGGACAAGGCCGGGTTGGTGGTGGTGTCAAACCAGCAAGGTGTTTTGCGCCAGGAACAAGGGGCCTCGGTGATGGGGCGCATTGTTGTTGCACAGGCAAAGGTCACGCCAGAAGGTGTGATCGATAGCCTGCCTGATGCTGCAGGACTTGCCGTGGAGGGTGAATTGGCCCAGGAGGGGGGCGTTTTGCTGCATTAACGCCTTAAAGCGCGGGTCTTATTAATGGACATATGCTTTAGCTCAGGCTGGCGGTGCCGGGAATAGACAGGTTTTAAAAAAGGCGGTGGCACAAAGCCCCGCCTTTTCTGTTCGATGCCGGTTATTCGGCCGCGCTGGGCTGATTTTGGCCCAGTGCCGAACGGCGGTTTGCCATACGCCGTGTGGTTTTGCTGGCGAGCGTAATGGCAAGGACAGCGGCGATATAAACCACGACCTGTAGCAAAGTGGGCCTGTCCATATAGCCAACCAGCGTATGCAGGGCTTTGCCGGCCAGGCTGTCCTGGCTTAACAACCAAGAGCTATCCCACAGCACGGGACCAAGATTGACGATATCGGCCGCGGAGAGGAAATTCATCGCCTGGGCGGCCATGCCTGCAGCTAAAAGCGTGATCATGACACTGGTAACGGAAAACAGGTAACGGGTGGGAATGCGCAACAGACCCAGATAAAGCCCCGCCCCGACAATCACGCCGGCGCCAAGGCCAATGGCACCGCCCATTAAGGTCCCGGAAAGGCCACCATCAGCCGTTGCCAGGCCATAAAGAAACAGGACAATTTCCGACCCTTCGCGCAGAACGGCAACCCCGACGACAATCGCGAGGGCAGAAAGGGATTTGGTGCCATCGCGCACGGCATTGCCGGCATTGCGCATTTCCATTGCCATTTCCCGGCCATGCACCGACATCCAGGCATTGTGCCAGCCCAGCATCAGGACGGCGATCAGCAGAATGGACGCATTAAAAATTTCCTGTCCGTATCCGGCCAATGCCCCGGCAATGGCGCCGGCGAAATAGGCAACAATCGCCGCACCGGCGACCCCACCGGCAATACCGGCCGCAATCCAGGCCTTGGCACCACGCACGCCGTTAACGGCAGCCAGCACAATGCCGACAATCAGGGCGGCTTCCAGAACTTCACGAAAAACAATGATCAGGGCGGCAGTCATGGGATCAATCCCGGTTATGGCATCAGAAAGGACGAAAAAGGCAGCGGGCAGACGGGGTGATTTCAGCCGTTTAGCCGCGATAAAAGAGGCGGCAAGGGATCAGGCGGTGTTTGCAGGCAGGATATCGGACCAAGGGCGGCATATCAGAACAGGTGACGGTGAACAGGCACGGGCATTGTCGTGTTATTTAACGTGGACTTTGCCTTGTGCCGTGCTGGAGTGAAATTCCCCCATAAAGCTGTATTCGCCCGGAGCAAGGCCATCGAGCTTGATTTTGGCCGTCATGCCGGGCGCGATGATTTTCTCGCGACGCAGGTCGTGGCTGTCAAATTCCTCGACGGCGTGATCGGCATTTTTGACCTGCAAAATGACCGGTGTGTTGGCCGGAATGGTAATTTCGGCAGGCGAAAATTTGTGATCCTTGATCACCATATCGATGGTTTGCGTTTCGGCATGCGCCACGGTGAACATGGTGCCACCAATTAACAAAGCAGAAACGAGGGCAGGGAATTTGAGCATGGCGAGACCTGATGATACTTGCGCCTGATGATACTTGCGAAAGAAGGATGCAAGACGGGCGGGGCAGCGAGAAGAAAGGCGCAATTGCAACTGACTTGCGATTGCGTAACTGTCTTACGCCTGTTTCCCCGGCAGGGTCAAGTCTTGAACAGAAAAGTGATCGGAAGGTGGGGGAGAGACAGCGCTTATTGGCATGACACCAACGAAATATGTATGACGTATAGGTTTATATGTTTTATATAAAATTATATCCCGCATTTTCTTGCATGATATCGCGCTGGTTTCAGAGTTTTCTGATTTAACCTGGGGTTTATTTATCATAAAATTGGTAACCATAGATAAATGTAGGTTCGGGAATTTTATGAAGTGAAAAACAAGAGAATATTTCTCTTATATCGAGAAGGTTTCCATTAAAGGTAGAGTTTGAGAAGGGGTATTTTGGCCGAGGCTACAACTATTAGCTTATGACCAAATGGGGTTTACAAATATCCAGCATATATTGAGAATCGCGTAAATCATTAGGCGGCATAAGCTCTTTTTGGGTACACAAAACGTGCCTGTTTTCTTGAAGTCAGAAAATGTCAGATTCTGAATATTAGAATATTACAGTGTCTTCTTTTTAAATATCACCTTCTTGAGAAGGTGTACTCTATTCCGGTTGATGTCATTGAAATTACAAAAATAATTGTCTAATGACCGTATACTAATAAATCCGTTAATTACCCTTAAGAATAGGATTAATTTTTATTAACTTTTAGGTATTGACTGTTTTCAACTTTTAGTCATTCGAGAATTACCTTGCCAGTCCATGTGTGTTTCTGAATATACCTAGCTAGGAAACTAGACCTAACTATAGCGAAACACATATCCGTCCGTATATACGGGGCATCAGGGTAATAAATCATGACAAAGCTGTATTTTTCGGCATTGGAACCGCGCGTACTTCTCGATGCGGCGGCGGTCGCAACCGTCGCATCCGAGGTCAATCATCATGACCAGGCGGAAACGAAACATCAGTCAGATGCGCAGAAAAATTCCGGTTCTTCTGCGGATGCAGCGTCACAATTTGATGCCGTAATTGCCAACCTGACCCCGGAAACCGGCACAGGACGGGTATTGGTTGTGATCGATAGCCGTGTTGAGGGGGCCAAGGATTTTGCCGCCAGCCTCAAAGGC
>JBNKVZ010000026.1:0-38657 GCA_050299455.1 Thalassospira sp. | reverse complement strand
TGAGCAATGCCATTGAATTCGACAATATCGACGTCATTTTTGGCGACCGTCAGCAAGAAGCACTTGCCCTGCTGGATCAGGGCAAGAACCGCTCACAAATCCAGGAAGCCACCAACAACATCCTCGGTGTTGCCGGTGTTAACTTTAACGTGGCCCAAGGCGATATTTGCGTGCTGATGGGGCTTTCCGGGTCGGGGAAATCGTCGCTTTTGCGCTGCGTAAATGGCCTAAACGCGGTATCACGCGGTTCTTTGCGGGTGCATCATGGTGATGGCGACCAGTTTACAGACGTCACCAGCTGCGATGCCCAGGCTCTGCGCACCCTGCGCCGCGAACATGTGGCAATGGTCTTTCAGCAATTCGCCCTTCTGCCCTGGCGGACCGTTGCCGAAAATGTTGGTTTCGGACTGGAACTGCGTGGCATGAATGCCAAACAACGCAACGAAATCGTGCATGAAAAACTGGCTTTGGTAGGCTTGGATGAATGGGCCTCCAAATACGCCCATGAACTTTCGGGTGGTATGCAGCAACGCGTGGGCCTGGCCCGCGCCTTTGCCACCGATGCGCCAATTTTGCTGATGGATGAACCGTTTTCAGCGCTGGACCCGCTTATTCGCAACCGCCTGCAAGATGAGCTGCTGGACCTGCAGGAAAAGCTGAACAAAACCATCCTGTTCGTCAGCCACGATCTGGATGAAGCCATGAAGCTGGGCAATACCATTGCCATCATGGAAGGTGGTTATGTCGTGCAGCATGGCACGCCCGAGGACATCGCCCTTCGCCCGGCCAATGATTACGTTGCCGACTTTGTCGCCCATATGAACCCGGTCAATATTTTGCGTGGCCGGGCGATTATGCAACGCGCAACACGCGACATGCGCAGGGGCTCTGGCGAATTTGCCATCGCGGATGAAGACATCAAACTCGTTATTGAAGATGGTGTTGTGAAATCAGCGCATGACAGCAATCAACAGGAACTCAAACTTGTTTCCTATGATGGAGCAATGCCGGACCATCTGGGCCCGACCAATAACGCGGTTATTTTTGTGGCCGAGGATAATATCCTGCTCAAACATCTGATTGAAATTCGCGAAATCACACAAAACCCGGTGATCCTGACCCGGGAAAATCGCATTTCCGGCACATTGGGCCGCCGCGAATTTTTCGCAAGCCTGACCCAAACGGCCTCCGTTGCCGATTAAGGCCCTTAGCACTTTCTTTTACAAAAAGGCGGCCTGCTTTTACCCGGGCCGCCTTTTCCTTTGGTATCTAGTGGTAGTGAGCAAAACAGCCCATCAGCCGCCCGTAACCGGTGGGAACAGGGCAATTTCCCGTGTGTCCCCAATCACGTCTTCCGCATGGGCAAATTCCTGATCCAAAGCCACGCGGACCAATTCCGGGTCCTGAAAGGCGGCGGCATAATTCTCGCCCAGTGTCGGCATCCATGCCAACAGGTCTGCAACAGTGCGGATATCTGCTGGCAAATCCAGCTTTTCTTCGGCTTTACCGATCCGGTCCTTGACCCAGGCAAAATAAACAAACTGCATCTTCATTCCAATTTTCTTCCAAGATTGCCCGCATGTTGGCCCAATGCCCTGCGTCAAGCAAGGGCCAACACATTATGAATAGATAAAATATCCTTCTGGTGCGGCAGCCAGCCGTGACGTTAAATTATCAATAAAAAAACGTTCGGCCCGCCCCAGTGACATACGCGGATTTGTCACCAGATAAATATCAATCGCAGGTGGTACGTCATAAGGTGGTAATTGCCACAAAACACCCCGGTCCCGCGCACTTTTCACCACATGTATCGGTAACGGGCCAATCCCCAAACCCGCATTAATCAATCTGCGCACTTCCTCCAGATGCGGGCTGGTGGCAACCACCTTGCCTTTCATGCCTTCGCGGGCCCGCAAGACCGCAACGGGGGCAAGCGCATCTGAAAGTTGATCCGTTGAAAACGACACAAAGGCTTCGTCACGCAAATCCGCCAGGGTGACATCCTTCTGACCAAAGAGATGATGTGTCGGCCCGCAAAAAAAGCCAAAATGCTCGCGATAAAGCCGGCGATATTCCAGCCGGGGATGTTGTTCATTAACCAGACATATCCCGAAACTGGCCTGCTGGGATAATACCTGGCTCACAACATGGGCCGAGGTCGCGACGTTAATTTCATACGTCACATGCGGATGCTGGCGGCTAAATTCAAATAATGCCTCGTCTAACGGTGGAAACACAACGTGGCTGGCCATCCATAAATGCAAATGCCCTGTTAATTGGCTGCCACTATCCTGCATCACATCGGACAAACGCCCAATGGCGCCGCAAATTTCGCGACATTCATGATACAGGGCCAGGCCTTGTTCCGTCACCTCGAACCGGCCGCGTTCGCGGTCAATCAACCGTGCGCCAATCTGGTCTTCCAACCGTTTCAAGGCATTGCTGACACTGGGCTGGCGTAACAACAACCGGTTTGCCGCCCCGGTAATCGAGCGTTCCTCCACAATTACCGTAAAAGTATGCAAAAGGTTCCAGTCAAACCGGCGCTTGGAAATATCGTCCATCCCCACCTCATAGCCATTCGCTATGGGTTGTATTCTACTTATCTATTTGCGCTATAGGCAAGCATAAGGTGGAATAGAGCCAACATTGAAAACCGGCAAAACAGATTGCCCGGCATAAACAGAATTTCAAAACAACACAATGTATGCCGCATAAACGGGGAGGCCAACATGGCCGCTGGTGTCGCAAGGGCGCAAAAACGCGCCCCGTGGATACTGCTTTCGCCATCACTGGTGACGATCGGTTTTTTGCTGATCATTCCAATGATGTTTATCGTGGTTTATTCCTTCTGGCTGCGCACGGCAACCGGCGCGGACCAAACCGGTTTTTACCTTGATAACTGGCAGGAAGTTCTGTCGGATCGCTTTTACCGCGACATCCTGTTTCAAACCCTGAAAATTGCGTTTTTCACCACCGTCATTTGCGCCTTTGTCGGCTATATCCCGGCCTATTTTGTCGCCAATACGCGCATGCGCTCCAAAACGTTTCTATTGCTTATGCTGATGCTGCCTTTCTGGATCAGCTATATCATCCGCACCATGTCTTGGATCAATATTCTGGGCACATCTGGGGCCATTAATGGGTTGTTATTATGGGCCGGTATCATCGATAGCCCGTTAAACATGCTTTATAACCAGACAACAGTCATTCTGGGCCTGGTGCATTATCTGCTGCCCTTCATGATCCTTAATGTCTATGTCAGCCTTGAAGGCATTGACAAAAACCTGACCGAAGCGGCCGAAAGCCTGGGCTGCAATGGTTTTCAGGCCTTTCGCGAGGTCACATTGCCCCTGTCATTTCCCGGTCTGGCTGCGGGTTCGTTATTATGTTTTGTGCTGGCATCTGGCACTTACATCACCCCGCTTATTCTGGGCGGCCCGCGCGATGCCATGTTCGCCAATCTGGTGTTTGAAGCCATCATTACGCAGCTAAACTGGCCGCTGGGATCAGCACTATCGCTGGTATTGCTGGCACTGCTTGGTGCGTTGGTCGTGATTTACACCCGCTATCTTGGCGTTGATCAAATCGCCAAAAGTTTCCGGTAAGGGGGATTGATCATGACAAAAGGCTGGTCCTTGATCCGCATCGCGACAATTCTGGTATATCTGTTTTTGTTCGCCCCGGTGGCCGTAGTTATTTTGCTGGCGTTTAACGCCAACCAGTTTGGCAGCTTCCCCATCGAGGGTTTCTCACTGCGCTGGTTTAACTCGCTCTTGCATAACGATGCCATTATTCGCGCCTTCAAAACATCCATGTTATTGGGCGTGCTAACCAGTGCAATTTCCACCACCGTTGGCACAATGGCGGCCGTTGCGATGGTGCGATATGACTTCCCCGGCAAAAAGGCCATTTCCAGCCTGCTCATCGCCCCCATCCTGATCCCGGAGGTGGTTTTGGCCGTCGCCTTGTTGCTGTTCCTGCAATTTTTGGCGCTGCCCAAAAGTTTCGGTCTGTTATTGATGGGACATGTGGTGTTCACCCTGCCCTTTGTGCTGCTGGTGGTTCAGGCAAGGCTGGTGTCCATCCGCCGCGATGTCGAAGAAGCCGCCATGAGCCTGGGTGCCACGCCCATTCAAACCTTTTTTGAAATCACCCTGCCGCTGATGCTGCCTGCCGTGATGGCCGGGATGCTGTTTTCCTTCACCATTTCATTTGATGACATCACCGGCACCCTGTTTTGGAAACCCGGCGGGGTTGAAACAGTCCCGACACAAATTTTCGCCATGCTGCGCAATTCCATCAGCCCGGAAATCAATGCGCTGGGGGCTGTGATGGTCATATTCACCGTCGCCCTGCCCCTTGTTGCCACCGCGATTGCCCGTCGCCTTTCTGCCGCCCGCATAAGGGCAAACGCCACCAAATAATAAAACGGGAAAACCCGTCAAAATGACCAAAAAAACAAACAAAGACGAAACGTCAAACCCATTATCAGGAAGCTTAACCAATGGATGATACGAAACGTTACGAACGCCTGCTAAGCCGTTATAAAAATGGCGATATCAGCCGCCGCACCTTTTTAACCGTGCTGGGGGCTGCCGGTGCCACGGCTGGCATTTTTGGCGGCCCGATGGGCATGCTGGTCTCATCGGCCAAGGCTGCAACACCCGAACAGGTGCGTTTTGATGGCTGGGGGGGCGTTGTCTCCGAGGCATTCGAGAAATACGCCTTTGAACCCTACACCAAGAAAACCGGCATCAAGGTGGTTTCGGGCACCTTTGGCGGGGCGGACGAATATCTGGCCCGGGTGAAATCCAGCCAGCCGGGCGAATTCAACCTGGCCCATCTTTCCGGTGTGTTTGATTACGCCCGTTATTACGGATTGGGTCTTAGCTCGGAACTCAATGAAGCCAACATTCCCAATTTGAAAACGGTCATTCCCAACCTGATCGAACCCCTGCGCAAAATCTCGGACGGTAAACTTTCGGCTGTGCCTTATGATTATGGCACCACCGGCATTGCCTATAACCGCAAATATATCAGCGATGACGAAGCCAAGGCCAAGGGTGCCAAGCTGATGGTTGATGATGCCTATAAAGGCAAAATCGGCGCGTGGGCGGAATGGAAAACCCGCATCTGGTATGGTGCCCTGCAATCGGACCAGGACCCCAACAACATTCAGGACATGGAAGCGGTTTGGGACATGGTCCGCAAAAATCGCGATCTGTTGCTGAAATACTGGACCTCAGGGGCAGAGCTGATGAGCCTGCTGGCAGAAGAGGAAATTTATGTCACTGAGGGTTGGTCGGGCCGTATCCGTGCCCTGCAGGATCAGGGACATGACATTGGCTATTACGACCCCAAAGGCGGCCTTGGCTGGCAGGAATGTATTTTTGTTCTGAAAGGAAGCCCGATGGCCGCCTGCGAAGAACTGTTAAATTTCATGCTCGAACCCGAAGTCGCCATTGCCGTGGCCGAAGGGCAGTTTTATCCGCCGGCTCTCGACCCGACAAAGGTTAAACTGGGTAAAATCATTCCCACCCTGCCCGCCTTTGACCCGACAGGCACACTGGATGGTCTCAGCTTTTTTGATCCGGCCTACTGGAACAAAAACGAGGCCGACTGGTCAAAGAAATTTTCGCGGGTACAACGCGGTTATTAATGCCGCCCTTGAACAACCCGGCAGCGCAAACACTTTCGTTACGCGAACGTTACGCGAGGCCGGGTTGTTTAAAATGACTGACAAGGGTTTGAAAACATGGCCGAACGCCAGAATGCCGTTGAAATGCGCGATGTCGTAAAACGATATGGCGAATTCACTGCCGTTAAAAAAATGGATCTGACCGTTCCTGAAAACAGCTTTGTCACGTTTTTGGGGCCGTCGGGCTGCGGCAAAACCACGACCCTGCGCATGATTGCAGGCCTGACCGACATTACCGAAGGCGACCTTATGATCCGGGATCGCCGGGTCAATGACCTGCCCATTCACAAACGCAATCTCGGGCTGGTCTTTCAGAATTACGCGCTGTTCCCGCATAAAACCATTTTTGAAAACATCGCCTTTGGCCTCAAATATCGTAAGGTCAGCAAGGGGGATATTACCCAAAAGGTCAAAGCAGCCCTTGATCTGGTTCAATTGCCCCATGTGGCGGACCGCTACCCCAACCAGCTTTCCGGCGGGCAGCAACAACGTATTGCGCTAGCACGTGCCATTGTCATCGAACCCGATGTTTTGCTGCTTGATGAACCGCTATCGGCCCTGGATGCCAATTTGCGCGAAGAAATGCGTGTCGAGTTAAAACGCATTCAGCGCGAGTTGGGCGTTGCCACGGTTTTTGTCACCCATGACCAATCCGAAGCCCTGGCCATGTCGGACAAGCTGGTGGTGATGAAAGACGGCATCGTCGAACAGGAAGGCGCACCAGAAGATGTTTATAACAACCCGTCATCGGCCTTTGTCGCCGATTTCCTGGGGCATTCCAACATCTTTGCCGGACGATTGGCCGAACCATCCGGCGAAACGGCAGCCCTGCATCTTGATGGTGGAACGCCTCTTCTGACAACGGCCCATCAGGTCCAGCGGGTTGAACGCCAGCAAAATGTACGGGCCGTGATCCGGGCCGAAAAAATCATCGTTTCCACCGATGCCAACCTGACCGATAACGGCACCAACATCGCCGGGCGCATTAAAACCGTGGATTATCTGGGCCAAATGGCCCGCTATTTCATCACTGCCGAAGGCCGCGACTGGCAGGTGATTAACCCGATTGACCAACGCCCCTTTGGCGAGGGTGCCGAAATTTTCATGCACATTCCTGCACGTAACTGTGTGTTGTTACCCGGCCATGCCGACTGACCGGTTTTAGAAAGCCCCACAAAATGACCCACACCGCAACAAAACCCGGGCATAACCGGGATTCCAAACTGTTCTATCAAAGCCGTTCGCGCCGCCCGCTGATTGACCACGCCATAGGCGTTTATATGTGGGACGTCAACGGCCAGCGTTACATCGATGCCTCCAGCGGGGCGATGGTCAGCAATATCGGCCATAGCGACCCGCGTGTGATTGCCGCGATGCAGGCGCAAATGAAACAGGCGACCTTCGCCTATCGCCTGCATTTTGAAAATGACGCGGCGGAAAACCTGGCATGGCGTTTGGCTGAACGCGCACCGGGGGACCTGGAACGGGTGTTTTTTGTCTCTGGCGGGTCGGAGGCCGTTGAAAGCTGCCTGAAACTGGCGCGGCAATACGCGCTCGCCATTGGCCAGGCCCAGCGCAGCAAGGTCATTTCACGCTTTCCCAGCTATCACGGATCGACACTCGGCGCGTTGGCTATTACCGGCTATACCCCCATGCACGCGCCCTTCGCCCCAATGATGGTGGATCAACCCAAAATTCCGGCACCGACCTGCTATCTGGACCACGATAACCTGAGCGATCATGAACGCGGCCTTAAATATGCAAACATGCTGGAGGCTGAAATTCTGCGCCAGGGACCAGAAACGGTATTGGCCTTTATCATGGAGCCTGTTGGCGGGGCGGCAACCGGTGCCCTTGTTGCGCCAGACAGCTATTACCCCCGTATTCGCGAGATATGCGACCAATATGGTATTTTACTGATCTATGACGAGGTCATGACAGGGGCCGGGCGAACCGGCAAATATTTTGCGGCCGAACACTGGAATATCGTGCCCGATATTATTGCCGTCTCCAAGGGGTTGGCAGCTGGCTATGCCCCGCTTGGGGCGATGATTGCCCCGGACCGTATCGTCAGCCCGGTGCTGGATCATGGCGGATTTATTCACGGATATACCTATGCCGGCAACCCCATTGCCTGTGCCGCTGGCAATGCCGTGCTTGATGTCATCGAACAGGATAACCTTCTGGAAAATGCGGCCTCATCGGGGGCGGCCCTGAAAGCAGAACTTACCACCCTGATGGATGCTTATCCCTTCATTGGCGATGTACGCGGCAAGGGCCTGTTACTGGCAATGGAACTGGTGGCAAATCGTGACACGATGGAACCAATTGCCCCGCACCATATGGCCGCGGCAAGGCTGGTTGATATTGCCTATGATAAAGGGCTGATCATTTACTGGCGGCGCACGCGGGGTGGTTATCGCGGTGACCATGTTATGGTCTGCCCGCCCCTGACCATCAGAACCGAGCAGTTTGACGATATTCTTGCCCCCCTAAACGATGCCCTGGCCCAGCTTGAAGGTGAACTCAAACAGGCGGGAGCAATTTGATATGGCAAAGACAAACAAGGTCATCATCACCTGTGCCATAACGGGGTCGGTCCATACCCCATCCATGAGCCCCCATTTGCCCGTCACACCCGACGAAATTGCCGAACAGGCCATTGCCGCTGCACAGGAAGGGGCAGCCATTTTGCACCTTCACGCCCGGCACCCTGAAACCGGTTGTCCGGCCCCGGACCCGGAACTTTTCATGCAGTTTTTGCCCAAAATCCGCCAGGCGAGCAATGCGGTGGTCAATATTTCGACCGGGGGCGGCATGACCATGACGGTGGAACAACGCATTCAGGCGGCCAAAACCACAGCGCCGGAAATGGCATCGCTTAATCTGGGCAGTATGAATTTTGGACTTTTTCCCGCCCTGAACCGCAAAACCGACTGGCAGCATGACTGGGAACCGGACTTTTTAGAAAGCAGCCGTGATTTCATATTCAGAAATACTTTTTCAGATATAGAAATAATCCTGTCGCAATTGGGGGATGCCAACGGCACCCGGTTTGAGTTTGAATGCTATGATGTCGGCCATCTCTATACGCTGGCCCATTTCATGGATCGCGGGCTGGTGAAAGGCCCGGTCTTTTTGCAATTCGTGCTGGGTGTTTTGGGCGGCATTGGCGCTGACCCGGAAAACCTGATGCATATGAAAGCCACTGCCGACCGGCTTTTTGGCGACCAATACCGTTTTTCAGTACTGGGTGTGGGCCGGGCCCAAATGCCCTTTGCCAGCATGTCAGCCAGCATGGGCGGCCATGTGCGCGTGGGATTGGAAGATAACCTTTATATCCGCAAAGGCGAATTGGCGCGCAGCAATGCCGAACAAGTCGCCAAAATTCGCGACATTCTGACCGGTTTGAACCTTGAAATCGCAACACCGGACGAAGCCCGCACCATGCTGGGCCTGAAGGGATATGACAAAGTCGGATTTTAAGATCCGGCCCCTTTATGCGTCATCACCATCGACCAAGGAAAGGGCGGCAGCATGATGCAGGCCTATTTTTCACCAGATCAAATGTTGCATCACGGCCAGACCTTTCTGGTTGGCGGTGAACGCAAACCCATTCCAGAAATACCGCAACGGGCCGAAATCCTGAAGTCAGCCCTGACAAAACTGTCCATCACGCCCCAGCAGCCCAAAGATTTTGGCCTTGGGGCATTGGCAAAAGTCCATTCGCCCGAATATTTGCTGTTTTTGGAAACCATTCACCAGGAATGGTGTGATGCAGGCGGGGCCGATATCGTGATACCGCACATTCACCCCTTTGATCGCAACGGCCCCTATCCTGCCACAGCGGCCGGCAAGGCAGGCTTTCACCTGGGCGATACATCCTGCCCCATATCGGCCAGCACATGGCAATCGGCCCGGGCAAGTGCCAATTGCGCCATCGCCGCCAGCCAAGATGTGCGCGACCATGCAACCGACATTGCCTATGCCCTGTGCCGCCCGCCGGGCCACCATGCCAGCCGCGAAATTGCCGGCGGGTTTTGTTATCTGAACAATTCGGCCATTGCGGCCATGCAATTGCGCGAACGGTTTGACCGTGTGGCAATCCTGGATATCGACCTGCATCACGGCAATGGCACGCAACATATTTTTTATAACCGTGACGATGTATTGACCGTTTCAATCCATGCTGACCCGGCCGGTTTTTACCCGTTTTACTGGGGCTATGCCCATGAACGCGGCGCGGATCAGGGCGCGGGGTATAATCGCAACTTCCCCTTGGCCCTTGGCAGCGATGATGCC
Organism: Thalassospira sp.; assembly: GCA_050299455.1. GTDB lineage: Bacteria > Pseudomonadota > Alphaproteobacteria > Rhodospirillales > Thalassospiraceae > Thalassospira. Next base: position 28,654 of record JBNKVZ010000026.1, on the reverse strand, counting down.
GTATTTTTAAACGCCCTTGATCAGGCAATCACCCTTATTGAAAAATACGCGCCCGGTGCCCTTGTTGTGGCCTGCGGCCTTGATGCGTCTGGTGATGATCCTTTTGGTGGCCTCAATGTCTCCTTGGCAGGATTTGGCAAAATCGCCCGTAAAATCAGCTTGATCGGCCTGCCCACCGTGATAGTTCAGGAAGGTGGATATGTCAGCCCGACCCTGGGCGACAACCTGGTTCAGTTCCTTGGAAGCTTTGCGGAGGCACGATCATGACTTCAGCCGACATCATCATTATTGGCGGCGGTATCGCCGGGATGTCTGCCGCTTATTTTCTGGCACAGAAAGGCAAAAAAGTGATCGTGCTGGAACGCGAAGACCAGCCGGGCTATCACAGCACCGGGCGTTCTGCTGCCCTATATAGCGAAACCTATGGCCCGAAAATCATTCGTAAAATGTCCACGGCCAGCCGGTCCTTTTTCCTGACCCCGCCCGATGGTTTTACCGACCACCCCATTCTGTCGCCACGCGGCATCATGATTGTGGGCCTTCCCGGTGAAGAAAGCGCGTTACAAGAGCTTTTGACCGAAGGCCGGGCCAATGGTGCCGATGTGCAAGCCCTGACACCCGAGCAAATCCACGAACTGATCCCCATTATTGACACCAAACAGTTCATTGGCGGCGCGCTGGAGCCTGCAGCCATGGATATTGATGTTCATGCCCTGCATTGGGGCTTCATTCGCCAGTTCAAACAAATGAAGGGCAACATCCTTACCCGTGCCGATGTCAGCAAGATTGAAAAATCCGATACTGGCTGGACCATAACCACCGGCCGCAATGAACAGTTTACAGCCCCCGTCATTGTCAATGCCGCAGGGGCCTGGGCAGACGAAATTGCCCGCGCGGCGGATGTTCCACCACTGGGCCTCACACCCAAACGCCGTACTGCGGTGATGGTAGACCTGCCCGCCGATGTAAAGGCCGATAAATGGCATATGGTTTCCACCATCGAAGAAGGATTGTATTTCAAGCCCGATGCCGGGCGTCTGCTGGTCTCCCCGGCCGACGCCACGCCGACCACCCCGCAAGATGCTCAACCCGAGGAACTCGACGTTGCCATCGCCATCGACCGGTTATCAACCATGACCAGCCTTCAGGTTGGTCGCCCCGGTGAAAGCTGGGCCGGTTTGCGCAGCTTCTTTGCCGATGGCGACCCTGTTTCAGGGTTTGATCCCCAACAGGACGGCTTTTACTGGCTGGCGGGCCAAGGCGGATATGGCATTCAAACCGCACCGGCGATGGGTGAATTTGCCGCCTGCATGATTTGTGGTGAAGATATTCCCGCACATATGCAAAAACTGGGCATCACGAGAGAGGCCTTGTCCCCGGCCCGGCCCAGTCTGAGCGCGAAAACAAGCGAAATGGCATCATGACAGACAAGGTAACAGCATCAGCATCAACACGATCCGCCCTGCGTCATGCCGTCCATGCCCGGCGCGACCAGATTTTGGCCGACCTTGGCGAACTGGTCACCCATCCCAGCCTGTTAGGCACCGAACACGGGGCGCAAGACTGGATGGCACACAAATACCAGTCGATGGGGCTGAATGTCGAAAAAGTCGCCATTGATATTGAAAAACTGCGCGACAAGCCCGGCTTTTCACCACCTGTTATCGAAAGCTATGATGGCCGCGAAAATATCGTCGGCCTGTATCAACCGCGCAAACAAACCGGCAAAAGCCTGATTTTGAATGGCCATATTGATGTTGTGCCAACCGGCCCGGCTGACCTTTGGCAGCAGCCACCTTTTACCCCGCATATCATGGGTGACTGGCTTTACGGGCGCGGCGCAGGCGATATGAAGGCCGGGCTGATTGCCAGTTGCCATGCCTTTGAAGCCCTGTGCGATGCCAACCTTATGCCCGCCGCCCCGGTTATCTTCCAATCCGTGGTCGAGGAAGAATGCACCGGCAATGGGGCGCTGGCCTGCCTTCATGCTGGATATCGCGCCGATTGTGCCATCATCCCCGAACCCTTTAACCAAACCCTGATGACCGCGCAATTGGGCGTGATGTGGTTTCAGCTAAAAGTCAGTGGCAGCCCCGCCCATGTGCTCGATACATCGGCAGGCAGCAACGCCATCGAGGCCGCCTATGGCTTTTTTGAAACCCTGAAAGAGGTTGAAGAGCTTTGGAACCAGCCAGCCCACCGCCACGATGCCTATGCGGCACATAATCACCCGATAAATTTCAATCTGGGTAAAATATCGGGCGGGGAATGGGCCTCGACCGTGCCACCGGTGTGCGAGGCCGATATTCGCATTGGCGTTTATCCCGGTATGGACCTGGCAACAGTACGCAATATTATCGAGGATGTTGCGCAATCGGCCCGTGAAAATCACCCTGCTTGCAAGGGGGCGACATTTGACATCACCTATCGCGGTTTTCAGGCCGAGGGATGCGTGATGGATGAAAACCACCCCATGATGCAAACCATTGGCAGACTGCATCAGGAAGTGACGGGTGAAGCAATAAAAAATTACGCATCGACAGCAACAACAGATGCCCGTTTTTTCCAAATCTATGGCAATATCCCGGCCACATGTTACGGACCAAAGGCAGAACGCATTCATGGCATTGATGAACGGGTCTCTATTTCTTCTGTCATGCAGGTGACGGAAGTTTTGGCCCTGTTTATGGCTGACTGGTGCGGGACACTTCCAGGTTCGCAAATCACATCTTAAATTCTAATCGTCTTAACGGAGTCTATTATGAGCATTGAACGTTTCCATACCGGCCACCGCATGAGCCAGGCTGTTGTTCATGGCAACACGGTTTATCTGGCAGGCCAGGTTGGCGATCCGGGTGAGTCGGTTACCGCACAAACCAAAAAATGCCTCGAACAGGTTGATGCCCTGCTTGCCGAATGTGGTTCAAGCAAGGAAAAAATCCTTCAGACCATTATCTGGCTGGCCGATATGAATGACTTTGCCGAGATGAATGCCGTTTGGGATGCCTGGGTCCCGCAGGGCCATACCCCGGCCCGCGCCTGTGGTGAAGCCAAGCTGGCCACCCCGGATTACAAGGTCGAATTCATCGTCACGGCCGCCAAAGACTAATCCCTACCTGCACGGATCAAACACGCCAATCATTGCGGGGCACAGGAACCTTCCTCTGCCCCGCATTTTGTTCGGTATTTTAAACTGCCTGTCACATGTAACGGCGTACAGGCACGCTAGCCTTTCTGTTGATCGCGCGCATCTCGTGTCACAATCACAGAATGCTCCTGAAGTGTTCGGTGGACCGGGCATTTATTGGCGATTTCAATCAAACGCTGGCGGACATCGTCATCAAAGTCTCCATGCAGGGTGATGATGCGTTCAAAACGGTCAATTTTGGCGCCACTTTCCCGCACCTTCTCGTGACAATCGACACAATCATCGGCATGTATTTTCTGGTGTGAGACCTTAACCGAAATACCATCGAGAAGAATTTTCTTGCGATCGGCATACATGCGGATCGTCATGGAGGTGCAGGCCCCCAATGCGGAGGCCAAAAAGTCATAGGGGGAAGGCCCGCTATCCAGTCCGCCAACAGCCTCAGGTTCGTCTGCAATAAAACGATGACGGCCCGCCACCAGCATGGTTTGAAATTTTCCCAGCCCGGTTTCGCGCGCCATAATACCATCGGGTTCCTCGTCGACGGCGGGTACCAACGGTTTTGCGCTATCTTTGTCAACAATATAGGGCCGCGCCCAGGCGGCAATCACCCCGGCAACATAAGCGGCATCATCGGATGAACGCAAAAGATGATCCGCCTTATCCAGCGAGACATAGCTTTTGGGATGTTTTGCTGCGATGAAAATGCGCGTTGCATTATCAATCCCGACGGTTTGGTCCAGCGGGCCATGAAGCACCAGCAAGGCCTTATGAAGCTGGGAAACAGATTTTTCAATGTCATGCCCGGCAAGATCATCAAGGAACTGTTTTTTGATGGTAAAGGGCCGGCCGCTCAGTGAAACCTCGGCCTGCCCGGCCGTGCGAATTTCATCGAGTTTGGCAGCAAAGTTTTCGGTTACATGTTCCACATCGGCGGGGGCCGCGATGGTGGCAACCGCCCGTGCCTCGGGAATATCCCGGGCAACGGCAAGCATGGCCGCCCCGCCCAATGAATGACCGATCAGTAATTTTGGTGCCTCAAACTCGTCACGCATATATTGCACAGCACGGCGTAAATCATCGAGGTTGGAGGTAAAATTGGTCGAGGCAAAATCACCGTTCGAACCGCCAAGCCCGGTAAAATCAAACCGTAAAACGGCAACGCCTTGGGCATTTAACGCCTGGGAAATTTTACGGGTTGCTGTTAAATCTTTGGTGCAGGTGAAACAATGCGCAAACAGGGCATAGGCCAAAACCGGCCCTGCAGGCAAATCCAGGCGCGCGGCAAGCGATGCGCCCATAGCCCCTTCAAAACCCAACCTGATCGGGCGAACTGCCATGTTCTTCTCCGTTGCTGCAGGTCATATACATTTTGACAAACGGACGATACATTACCAGCTTAACGAGTAATCATCGTATATTTTTTGCGCGACAAGAATGGTGCTGAAATGCTGCCCATCAAAACATCCCGTCTGATCCTGCGAGCCGCATCACATGATGATGCAGCCTTCGTGCTGGAGCTGCTTAATCAGCCAGACTGGATTCACTATATCGGCGACCGCAATGTTGGTGATCTGGCCGCAGCCGCCGTTTACATTAACGAACGGCTGATCAGCGCCTATGAACGCACGGGCTTTGGCCTTTATATGGTCGACCTTGCCAAAACCGGCGAAACAATTGGTCTGTGTGGCCTGGTCAAACGCCAAAACCTGCCCGACCCGGACATCGGATTTGCCTTTTTACGTGAATGGCAAGGCAAGGGATTTGCCCGCGAAGCAGCGCAAGCAACCTTGCAACATGCCTATCACGACCTTGGGGTAAAACGGGTTATCGGTTTCACATTGCCGGAAAATAACCGGTCCATTCGCCTGCTGGAAAGCCTGGGCATGGTTTTTGAACGCCAAGTCTATATTGATGAAGACCGCGAGGCCTGCAATCTTTACGTCCCGGCACAGGAACATCAACCCGCCGCCTAAAGTGCTTTGCCTTTAAGGCACGTTTTATGCGCGCCGGATACCAATGGTGCGCCCTACCCCCGATGGTACAGGCAAATGTTCCTGCGCCTTGCGAATACCATCCAGCGTTTGGAAAATATCATCGGGAAACGGGGCCGACCGGCGGGTTTCCATATTGATATGCATGGTAATGATTTCGTTGGTCGCCGAAAGCCAGCCTTCATCGGCGTGGCGCATTTCATGATACATGTGAATGCGCTTTGCATCGCAATCAAGCACACGGGTGTGAAGTTCAAACCTGTCACCCAGATGGATTTCACGGTCATATGTCGCATGCATTTCAAGTGCGAAGGTCGATCCGCCGCGCCGGGCAGGATATGTCCTGCCCAACCCAACAGCATCCAAAAACGCCAAAGAGCCCAAGTTAAACGCAACGATGTAATAACCGACATTAACGTGCCCGTTAAAATCGATCCATCCAGGCAGAACATCACCACGATAGCTGATCAGCATATCCGGACCGAAAAGAGTACTGCTGATCATTTATCAAGGGCCTCGACAACACTGACAGCGGCGGCGAAATCCTCCAGCGCGTGGCCGACAGACTTGAAAACAGTACATTCTTCCGCCGACTGGCGGCCTTTCACCTGACCGCGTGTCAGATCAAACAAATCACCATGAATGTCATTTTTGCTAATCGCGCCGGACGCAATTGCCTGAACAACATCGCCCCCTTCGGCGGATGCCCCATCAAAGCTGTCCACATAGATACGGCATTTTTGCATAACCGCATCATCGGTTTCCCGCATGGTGGGTTTGAATGCACCCACCAGATCAACATGCACCCCGGCCGGCAGCCAGTCACCACGCACCAGCGGTTCGGTACTTAGCGTTGCGCAAGAAATAATATCAGCCGTGCCACAGGCGGCTTCCAAATCATCCGTCCCGCTGGCATCCAAACCCAAAAGGGCAACCTCGCGCGCCAAGTTAACGGCCTTTTCAGGGCGGCGGTTCCAGATCGTCACTTTCTTAATCGGGCGAACAGCCGCATGTGCCGCGATCAGGTTGTGGGCCATTGCCCCCGTGCCGACCATCACCAAATGGCTTGCATCTTCACGGGCCAGATAATCCGCCGCCAGGGCAGATGCAGCAGCGGTGCGGCGCGTTGTTAAACGTGTGCCATCCAGCACGGCCGCAGGCTGGCCTGTTACACCATCAAGCAAAATATAAATGCCCGACACCGCCGGAAGATTGCGCTGCGCATTGCCCGGCACAACAGCGGCGACCTTGACGCCAGCCGCACCATTCTTTTCCCAGGATGGCATCAGCAACAGGGTTGCATCATCCTCGTTTGTGCGCTCCATATTAAAATGGCTACGCAAAGGCGTTTCACAGCCCTTGGCAAACCAGGTGCGCAGGGCTTCAACCATGTCACGCGGGGGAACAGAACGATCAATATCTTCGGCAGTGACGAAACGCATGGGGCCTACCTGTAAAATTTGTGATTATTCAATTGGTAACGCAACAGAACCCTACCATGTTGACGGGGCATCGTCACCGCTACAAACCACTGTTTTACCCGGTGGTCACACCTGCATCATGCTGATTTTCGCCATATCGGGACCAAACAGGTCAATATGGTTTTGGGCCCTAGCTTATAATATGCCTAAGCTTTCCATAAAGAGCGCCGCTTTTGGTATAAAGCTCTTCCAGGACGGTAAAATGGTTCGCCCCCCACGCCTGATGGACAGGAATATTTGATCCATTTTTGCTGCAATACGCGGCATAGGCCTGGCTTTGGCGCAAAAACTCCGGTGTTTCCAGCGCACCGACCACCAACATCATATTCGGCCCCACCGGCACAGCATCAAGCATTGGCGAATTATCCGCAGCCGTTGCTTCGGTCAGGTGAATATCTTTATTGATACTGGTAAAGCACAAAGGTGCCAGATCAAACACCCCTGAGACGGAAATAACGGCGTTAAACGGGCAGGCATTTCCGATCTCTCCGTGCCAGTCATAGGCCGCCAGCCGGGCAACAATTTGCCCGCCGGCGGAATGGCCGGAAATGCTGAAACGATCCCGGTCGCCATTATAGTCATCGATATGGTCGTACACAAAGGCAATGCACCTGATTGCCTGTTGTGTAATCTCGGCCACCGTCACATCTGGGCACAAATCATAATTGGCCAAAACAACCGTGCACCCATCCGCCACCAGGCTGCGGGCAATGAAGGCATAATCGCGCTTGTCCTGGCTGCGCCAGTAACCACCGTGAAAAAACACATGGATCGGTGATTTCGGATCGGCCGCCGGAAAAACATCCAGTGTTTCCTTGGGTCCGGGGCCAAACCGCACATCCGCAAGATGATGCAAATCTGCCCGGGTTTTTTCCGATTCCGAGACAAAGCGGGAAAAATGATCCGCAAAATCCGGCACGGTTTCGCGCGGATTATACTGCCATTCCACTTCGGCCGCTGTAAAACCACCCCACCCCATTTGTGATTTCCCTATTTTGCTGTGCCCAATATCAAAAGCATCAAATGCCCAAGTGATTTTTCTTTATTTCCGGTGCATTTGCAAATTCTTCCGAAGAACCATTCCAGACAATACGCCCCTTTTCCAGCACATAATGCCGGTCACAGACCGCCATTAACGCATCAAGATTGCCATCGATGATCAATACCGTTTGCCGCATATCGCGCAATTTGCGAATACAGGCCCAAATATCGGTACGGATCACAGGGGCCAGTCCCTCGCTGGCTTCATCAAGAATAAGCAAATCAGGGTTGGTCAAAAGGGCGCGGCCAATGGCCAGCATTTGCTGTTCCCCGCCCGAAAGCTGGTTGCCCATATTGTTTTCACGTTCAGCCAAACGGGGAAACAGATCGTAAATCTGCGCAAGGTCCCAGCCCTGCCCGCGGGCTGTGGCGACCAGGTTTTCGCGAACCGAAAGATTGGGGAAAATCTGCCGTCCTTCCGGCACCAGTCCGATGCCGGCACGGGCAATGCGAAAGGATTTATGACGCGAAATGTCATTGCCCTTAAAACGGATGATGCCCGACCCGGCCGGCGTTAGGCCCATAATGGACCGCACCGTGGTGGTTTTTCCCATGCCATTTCGGCCCAAAAGGCTGACTATTTCTCCCGGATTAACGTGCAAATTTACGCCAAACAAAACCTGGCTGCTGCCATAGCTGGTTTCAACATTTTGCAGTTCCAGCATCAGTATCCCTCCGCCAGATAGGCTTTTTGCACATCTTCATTTTCACGGATCTGATCCACAGTTCCCGAGGCAATGACGGCCCCATTGACCAAAACCGAAATCACGTCGGCCAGGCGAAAAACAATATCCATGTCATGTTCGACCAGCAAAATCGCAAAATCGTGTTTTAGCTGTTCTAACAATTCGGCAAGTTGTGCGCTTTCGGTCGGCCCCATGCCAGCCATTGGCTCGTCAAGCAACAGGACCTTTGGCTCAAGTGCCAGGGCCATTGCAATTTCAAGCTGGCGTTTCTGCCCGTGGGCCAAATCGGCCGCGCGCCGGTTGGCAAAGGCAGTGAGGCCCACCTGGTTTAACAATGCATCCGTACGATGATTAATGGCTTTATCCCGGCCAACAGCCCGCCAGAATGAAAAATGGTGCGCAGCACGGGATTGCACGGCAACGGCAACATTTTCGGCAACGGTGAAATCATCGAAAATCGCCGTAATTTGAAATGAACGCGCCACGCCCATACGCGCCCGTTTGGGCATGGAATGGCGGGTGATATCCTGCCCGCAAAACCAAACCTGCCCTTCATCGGGCTGCAATTCCCCCGATAATTGCGACAGGGCCGTGGTTTTGCCCGCCCCATTAGGGCCAATCAGAGCGTGAATTTTACCGGTTTCAAGTTGCAAGGAAAGGTTGTCGGTCGCCCGCAAACCACCGTAACTTTTAAACAGGTTCCTGGCCTCAAATACCGGGCCGATAATACCTTGTTCAGCCATGATCCCCCCCGGATTTTGCCGATGACCTGCCATTGCCCGAAAGAAAACCGACAATGCCCCCCCTGAAAAACACCACCACCAAAATCAGGATGGGTCCCAATATAAGCTGCCAATGCTCGGTATAGGAAACCAGGCCTTCCTCAAGCAGGAACAAGGCGAGCGCCCCGTAAATCGGCCCAACAAGGGTGCCCAGCCCGCCCAGAATAACAATTACCATCAATTCACCCGAACGCGACCAGTGCAACAGCCCCGGACTGACAAATTCGGAATGATTGGCAATTAGCGCCCCGGCCAGGCCACCAATGGCCGCCGAAATGCAAAAGGCCGCCAGTTTATAAAGCAGTGGGTCATAGCCCAATGCGCGCATCCGGCGTTCATTTTGTTTGCAGCCAATAATAACGCGGCCAAAACGCGAGGCGACAAGCCGCGACAGGACAAACCAAACCGCCAGCAAAATGGCAAAACACAGATAATAGAAGGTATTACGGTCATAAAGGTCGAGGCCGGGAATGGTATTGCGGTCCCACAGCGAAAGGCCATCCTCGCCGCCATATTGCGATAACGAGACAAAAAAGAAATAAAACAGCTGCGCAAAAGCCAGGGTGATCATGATGAAATAAACACCCGACGTACGCAGGCTGATTAAACCGATTATCACCCCGAAAAACGCCGCCACCAGCATGGCAAGCGGCCAAACGACAAAGGCATCATTACTGCCCGTCCAGCCCAAGATAAAGTCACTGCCATCAAAGGCATGGGTGCCTAAAATCCCCGCTGTATAGGCGCCAAGCCCAAAAAATGCCGCATGCCCAAAACTGACCATGCCGCCAAAACCAATAATCAGATCCAGCCCAACTGCGGCAATCGCATAGATCAGCGCACGATTGAACATCGTGATCAAAAAGGAATTATCAACGGCATGGGCAATAGGCGGGACGAGTGCCAGCAGGACAAAAATCGCCAATGTTGCCCAGCTTTTACGCGAAATATTCTTAACCATGTGTCTGGAACAACCCCCGCGGTCGGAAGGCCAGAACAACGGCCATTAAAATGTAAATCATCATCGATGCCAGCGATGCCCCTGCCCCATCCGCGACCGATGGCGGCAACCACAGGCGCATCAGATCGGGGATGTAAACACGGCCCAGCGTATCGGTCAGGCCAATTAACAAGGCCCCGGCAACCGCCCCGCGAATGGACCCGATGCCACCAATCACAATCACCACAAAGGTCAGAATAAGAATATTTTCGCCCATGCCCGATTGCACGGCACTAAACGGTGCCGCCATCACCCCGGCCAGCCCGGCCAGGGCCGCACCAAACCCGAACAGGATGGTGTAAAGCAGCGAAATATTAACCCCCAGCGCCCCAATCATTTCCCGGTTCGATGCACCGGCACGGATCCACATGCCAATGCGGGTTTTCATCACCAGAAAATACAAAAGCCCGGTCACAAGAATGCCCGTGGCAATCACCGCCAGCCGAAATGCCGGATAAGGCGCGCCGGGAATAAATTCCACCGTACCAGACAAAAAGTCAGGGGTGTTCATGGCAACCGGCTGACGGCCCCAAATAATGCTGACCATTTCATTGAAAAACAAAATCAGCCCGAATGTCGCCAATACCTGATCCAGATGGTCCCGGCGATACAGGCGACGCATAATAAGTAATTCCATCGCCATGCCGGTAATGGCCGCCGCCGCAACACCCGCCAGAAGGCCAAGGAAAAAACCTGCGCCATGCGCAATCGCGGTTGCCCCAACATAGGCGCCAACCATAAACAAAGACCCATGCGCCAGATTGATAAGGTTCATGATCCCGAAAATAAGGGTCAGCCCCGATGCCATCAAAAGCAGGGTCACGCCGAATTGCAGCCCGTTCAAGAGCTGTTCGAGGAATAAAAGCATAATCGTTTTCCGGTGCCAAAATGGAATGGCTGGTTAAAAACCAGCCATTCACCAATTGCGTCGAGCAGAATTACATTTTGCACTCGGATGCGTAGGCATCGACGTGGTTGGAAAACACTTTGCCCACCAGTTTGTTGGTATAACCGCCATCCGGGTCCGCCACCACTTCGCGGACATAGAAATCCTGGATCGGATGGTTATTATTGCCAAATTTGAAATTACCCCGGACCGAAGTAAAATCGGCCTTTTTCAGCGCGGCACGGAAATCATCCTTTTTCGACATATCCCCGCCAACAGCGGCAATGGCACTGCCAATCAGATTGGCGGCATCATAACCCTGCACCGAATAAAGGCTGGGTTTGGCGCCATATTTGGCAACATATTCAGCGACAAATTTTTTCGAGGCCGCATTATCCATATCTGGCGACCAATGCGAGGTATCTTTCATCCCCACAGCGGCCTCGCCCACGGCATCGACCAAATGTTCATCAGCCGAAAAAGCCGGACCAAACAGGGGAATTTCGTCTTTCAAACCGGCCTGGGCATATTGCTTGATAAAGTTGATGCCCATGCCACCGGGATAAAAGAAAAACACCGCATCAGGCTTTGCTGCGCGCAGGGATGCAATTTCAGCGGCATAATCGGTCTGACCAAGTTTGGTATAAACCTCGTCAACGACCTTGCCTTTGTAAAACCGCTTAAAGCCCGCCAGCGCATCCTTGCCCGCCGGATAATTCGGGGCCAGCAAGTAGACTTTTTTATAGCCTTGATCCTGCACATATTGGCCCATTGCTTCGTGGATATTGTCGTTCTGATAGGCGGCATTAAAATAGTTCGGGTTACATTTGGCCCCGGCCAGCACACTGGGGCCGGCATTGGTGGAAATGTAAATCATGCCATCGCGCACGACTTTGGGCACAACTGCCATTGCCACGTTCGAAAAAATGATCCCCGTCATCAGATCAACATGTTCTCTTTCGATCATGCGGGTCGCAATTTGGCGGGCACTTTCGGGTTTTAAACCGTCATCCTCAACAATCAGGTCAATATCGGACCCGCCAAGCTTGCCATCATGTTCGGAAATGGCCAGTTCAAACCCCTTGCGCATATCATCGCCCAAATATCCCGCCCCGGTTGACAGGGTGGTGATCATGCCAATTTTAACCGGTTCAGCCGCCTGCGCCCCCAGTGTTGCGATACAACTTCCCATCATGACGGCTGCTGCCCCCAGCAATACCGCCTTTTTGCCTTTTAGTGACATTTTGAATGTCTCCCTGAAGCCTGACTATAAATGGTTTATTTTGATTTGTTCTTTGTTGCCTTTCTATTGATCCTCAATTTGCACACTGTTGCAACACCCCATTTGTTTTAAGCTTAAAATTTTTTCCTTGCATACGTAAAACTACGTATTTTTTGCGACTATTCCTGTTCCCAGGCGCCCAAAAATGCCACAGTGCGCAGCCGCAAAATATGCCACTGTCAAAACAGGGACCCAATATGACCAGCGATCAAACCTGCCCGTTCCCAACCAAGGATGCCGACCGCAACGCCATTTGGGACATGCTTGTCCCGCGCGATATTACCGCCTTCGCGCTGGCGGACTGGTCATTGGTGGAAAATGATTTTGCCGCTAACGGCTTTTACGGGATTGATGCCCACACATCGGCCAACCCGGATGACTGGACAATGGCCTTTCCCGACCTGGCCGCCTATCGCGATACATGGCTGTCGCAAGCACGCGCCAGCCAGAACACCGAATATGCCGAACGGCTGTTTGATGCGGTTTTTGCCGCGACCAAACTGGAACATATCGAAATTAATGGCGACCGTGCCCTGGCGCGCAAGCATTTCAATGGCAGCATCAAAAAGGCGGATGGCAGCGAAGATCGCCTGTTATGGAAAACGCATTATTACTGCCAAAAAGGGGCCGACGGAAAATGGCGCATTACCGGCTTCATTGGCTATTTGCCCAATAACGACTAAACGCAAACAAGAAAGGCGGCATCCCATCCCCTGGGTGCCGCCTTTATCATATTAACCGATCAACAGGAAAAGACCGGTTACAGAACCTTGCCCCGTGCCGCAACAAAGGCTTGATTTTCAAAAATATCGCCCCGGCATAGCTGCACATAATCAAACATGTTGCTGACAACACAAACATGGTTGGGAATGATGCGGATGCGCTGGCCGATTTCAAAGGGCTGCGTTGCCGGATCAAAACTGAGAATACCGTGTTCTTCACTAAGGGCCTTGACCATCACATCAGGATGACCAACGACATAACCATAGCCCTCCATCCCCAACAGATCAGACGTCAAAGCCTTTGATCCCGCATCGATAATGGCCCGTCCCGGCGCCGGGAGAGAGACAATTTCCGTCAGGACATGCAAGGCACAATCTTCTTCCTGGCAGCCGCCCCGCGCCAAACAGGATTTGTCGTTATAAATATAGGTCCCAATCCGATATTCCGTGACCACGGGTGCCAAATGCGCCTGCCACATATCGGGTGTGCCGCCCGAACTGCGCACCGGGCATTCCAGACCAACCTTTTCACACGCCGCCATCGCAGCCCGGAAAAATTCCTCGACCTGCAAGGTACCGCCCGTTGCCGGATAGGTCATAAGACCGATAAATTTCAGACCGGGCAAGTCATTGATCAAGGTCGCAAGCTTTGCCGCGTCCTCGGGTGTTTGAACCCCGCAGCGCCCCGCCCCGGTATCGCATTCTACCAGAACTTCCAATGGCTTTGCCGCATCAGCAAAGGCGCCCGACAGGCCCCGAATAACGGCCTCATTATCGGCAACAACACGCAGCACATTCAGCCGGCCGGCAAGGGTGCGCAAACGCGCCAGTTTGCGACTGCCCAAAATGTTATAGGTGATCAGAATATCATCAATACCGGCATCCGCCATAACCTCGGCCTCGCCGATTTTCTGGCACGTAATCCCCTTCGCCCCGACGGCAATTTGCTGCATGGCAAAGTCCGGGATTTTGTGCGTCTTGATATGCGGGCGCAAGGCAATGCCATGTTCATCGCAATATTCCTGATAAACACGCAAATTGCGTTCAACACAATCAAGATCAACAATGGCACAGGGCGTGTCGAGTTCGGCAAATTCAGTCATTTTCTACTCGATTTCATTATGATGCGGTCGCAAACGGGTCATCTACAATCGGCCAGACCTTGCGCGTCAAGTTTTTATACCCGTTCGTCTTCGGGTCTGACGGATAAGGCCCTTCGACATTTACATAAATAATCTCACCCGCAATCTTGGCAAACGCATCGTAGAAGTGATTGGTGGATTTGATAAACAAATAATTCATTGCTTTAGGGTCAACGCCCATATTGGCAAAAAGATCCGGATCGAAACTTTGTGCCCGGTTGCTGTTCAAAATCACCAAGCCGCCATCAGGCAATTCGATCAGGGCACAGTCGCCCAAGGGCACAATACTGTCGCCAAAACTTTGCCAGGAATTGCGCTGCAACTTTTTCACCCGCACAACCGCATCAACCGGCGCGCCCCCATGCGACGATGTTTTGCCCCCAAAACGGAGCGGCAGCACCCCGCCCTCACCGGCGGAAAAACAAATGCGCACCGCCATCGGGTCCCATATCGTGCCAAAGGCATAATGTGTAAGGCCGCTATTCATAACTTTGTGCAGCAAAATAGTGGAATCACCAGGCACACCGCCGCCCGGATTGTCCCACACATCGGCAATAACAACCGGCGTTGCAATGGTATCGGGCAATTTTGCCATTGCCTGATCCGGGGTGATAAAATCGGGCCGGGTGGTGCCCCGAAAGCCAAACAGTTCCATCCCCAGATCATGTGCCGTTTGCGCCGCAAGCTCCGGCTTGTCATCGGTAATCACGATAACATGCGCCCCAATATCGGGTACATCGCCGGCCATAAAACCATGAATAACCGACACGGACAAAATGCCGTCATGGCCTTCCATCGCCTTGATGCGATCGACAAAAGAACGCATTGGTTCGCGCGAGGTCGGCAAAACTTCAATCATTTTGCAATCAAAGGCGGCCTTAACGGGCTTTATCTCGCCGCGCAGGGTGCGCAAAACCAGATCAACTGTTGCCGCCCCGGCCTCGACAAAATCGGTATGGGGAAATTCCTTAAAGGCAACCACAATATCGGCAGCGTTGAAACGTTTGGCACTAAGATGGCTATGCGGATCAAAGCTGACACCGATCACAACATCAGGCCCGACAATATCGCGCACCGACTGCAACAAATCACCTTCGCAATCAAGGTAGTCCTGGGCCACCATTGCCCCATGCAGCCCCAGAACAACACCCTTGACCGGCATCGCTGCTTTCAGTTGGGCCAGGACCTCGTCGCGCAAATATTCATAGGTATCGCGGTTAACAATGCCGCCTGGTTCGGCCCAGGTTGCCGTACCTTCAACCAGTTCCCAGCCTTCGGCCTTGGCGCGTGCGCGGGCCTCGGTAAAAACAGCGCTGCATAAAGTTGGCGTTTCAGGATGATCGCCAGGGCCAGCATAAAAACTTTCGCGAAAATCGGACATATCGGTTCGCAAAGGTGAAAACGTGTTGGTTTCGGTCGCAATGGAGGCACAGAAAATGCGCATACCCGGGTCCTTCTTGGTTTTTGTTTTGGGTAAAGGGTTCAATGAAATCGACTGCAAAAATAATGGCCGTCAGAATTTTTTAAAAAGGGTGGCAGGAGGGAACCGGGAGTAAAGCCCCCTCCCCGCCAGACGGAAATTATTCCGTCAGATACTGTTTCTTGTTGGCTTTCTCGACTTCGGTTTTAAACAGGTCGAGCAGTTCAACACCTTTGTCGCCCAGCGTTTCCTGAACGTGTTTTTCCATGACCGGCTGGGTCACTTCTTTGAACTTTTCACGTTCGGCCGGTGTCAGGGCATCAATTTCCATTTTGCCCATCAGACCTTTAAGACCCCGATCCGATGCCTCGATCACGCGCGAAACACCCCGGCTGGCAACCACACAGGACTGTGCTGCATAGCGAACAATACGCTGCTGGTCCGGTGTCAGGCCGTCCCAAAAGGTTTTCGACAACATGAAGGTGTAGGGCGAAAACAAATGGTTGGTCAGGGTCAGGTATTTCTGCACTTCGTAAAACTTGGCAAACGTGATCGTCGGGACAGGGTTCATCTGACCGTCGATTACGCCCGTCTGAAGGCCGGCATAAACTTCGCCCCAGGCCATCGGGTATGCTTCGGCACCCAGTGCCTGCATGATTTTCTGGTGCGACGGCAAGGACATGGTACGGATACGAACACCCTTGAAGTCTGCCAGTTTTTTAATCGGATGTTTTGAGTTGGTAACGACAAAAAAGCCGCCGGTATCGGGAAAACCCAATACTTCAACATCGCCAAGGGTTGCTTCGATGTCCTTGGCAAGGGCCACACCAAACGGACCGTCATAAACGTCATAGGTTGCCGCATTGCTATCGAAGGCAAATGGCAGGTTCAAAACGTCGATACGCGGATAATAGGATGCAATGGCCCCGGTGGAGGTCAGGGTTGCCTGGATCAAACCATCGCGCACCATTTGCACATGTTCAGCCGCCGAACCCAGCTGATTGGACGGGTAAACTTCAACTTTGATTTCCCCGTTGGTATCGGCTTCGACGATATTGGCAAAAACCGACGTACAAGCCTGGGCCGGATTATCAAACGGGTCCAGTTTATTATCATGGGCGAATTTCAAAATCTTTGTTTCAGCATGTGCTGTACCAATCGTACCGGCCAGCATCGCTGTCGCAGCCATCACAGCCCCGAAACGTTTTAGTGTTTTCATAAATACCTCTCCTGATTAGGTTTATTGATGCCCCAGACACCCGATCCCCAGGGTGATCCGCCCTGGGCCAGGGCGGATAAACAGTCATTCTGGCAATGACGATGATGCCTAGCGAAACCCAAGCATACGTGGCACGAACAGCGCCAAGTCAGACCAGAAGGCGAACAAAAACAGCACACCGATTTCGGCAATCAAAAACGGCCACAGCTGCACAGCAATTTTTTCGAGTTTTTCCCCTGTCACCGATGCCAGCACAAACAGACAGGCCCCGACAGGTGGCGTCATAAGCGAGATATTAAGCGCCAGCACAAAGATGATGCCGGCATGAATTGGGTCCATCCCGATCTGCAGGGTGAGCGGCACCAGAACCGGGGCAAGAATGATCAAAATGGCATTGATATCCATGACCATGCCAATCGCCATCAGAAGGCCGATGATCATCAGGATCACCCAATACGGGTTACTGGAAACACCCAGAACCGCGCTGGCAATTTCCTGCGGAATACGATTGAAGCTTAGCCACCAGCCCAGAATGGAGGCAAAGGCAATAATGATGAAAATCACACCGGTCACCCGCGCAGTGCGGATTAACATATTGATGAAATCTTTCATCGTCAGTGCCCGATAAACAAACACGCCAATGAACAGGGCATAGGCCACGGCAACAGATGCCGCCTCGGTCGGTGTGACAATACCGCCCAGAATACCCCCCAAAATGATCAACGGCATGATCAGGGCGGAAATCGAGGATTTGAAGATTTTCCAGATTTCCAGCAGGCTGGCGCGGCGTTCTTCCTTGGGCAGGTTTTTGCGACGTGCGGAGACGGCAATCACCGTCATGCAGATCAGGCAAATCATCAGGCCAGGCAAAATACCCGCGGCAAACAGGCCCCCAATGGAAACCCCCATCAAGGAACCATACACCACCATCAGGCCCGACGGCGGAATGGTCGGCCCGATGATGGAACCGGCCGCTGTCACCGCACAGGCATAATCACGGCGATAGCCCCGTTCCACCATTGCCGGAACCAGCGTTTTGCCAAAGGCGGCCGCATCGGCGGTGGCCGCCCCGGTCAGACCGGCGAAAAACACGCTTGCCAGCATATTGGTATGCGCAAGGCCACCGCGGAAATGCCCAACCAGCGACTGGGCGAATTTCACCAACCGGCTGGTAATGCCGATATGGTTCATGATTTCGCCTGCCAGAATAAAAAATGGCATCGCCAGAAACGGAAAAACGTTAAGCCCGTTAAAAACCTTGCTGGGCCCCTGCGCCAAAAACATGCCGCCGCCCATGTCATAAAGCCCGGCGACACCGGCAACACCCAGGGCAAAACCGATTGGCATGCCCAAAACCATCAAAACAACAAAAATAATGGCGACGATCATTCCGCGCCCTCCGTCAAATCGACCGGGACGTAACGCCCCTGATCACGTAGCGCGACCAACAAAAGCTGAATGGCGGCCAACAATGCCGAAACCGGAACGGCGGCATAAGGTAAAGCCAGGGTCATGCCGAAAATCATGGCGTGGCGTTTCATGCCGCCCAGCGCAAAATCGAAGCCGTAAACGGCGAGATAAATGAATGCGGCCAGCGCAATGACATCGACGGAAAAAAGAACAAACCGCTGCAAGCGCATGGGAAAAGCAAGAACAACAAGGCCAATGCCAATATGTTCACGCCGGGCAATCCCCGCTGATACAGCCAATAAGGCCGCCCAGATCATAAGATAACGGGCCAGTTCTTCCGGCCAGTTTAACTGCCAGTGAACCAGATAACGATCCACCACACCCAGCCAGACATCCAGCACCAATGCCAGCATCAAAACGGCGATAACCCGCTCGACAAGCCAGTTCAGCCTGTCACTGAGCATGCGGGCCGATGTCTCGACGCGCTGCAAACCCATCTATTCTCTCCACTGATTTGGTGTTTGTATTTTTTCTACATATTTATCGCATTTTAGTAGCTTGTCTACATATTTTTGTAGCAATTTTCCTGAAAATGGGCAAAATTGCCCAAGATAAGCGACCTTATAAGTAGTTAAGCTACTTTTTGGGGTTATGAAAAACACTCTGTTGATTCAAGGAGATTTCCATGTCGATCAAACATTTCGGGAACGAACGTAGCGGTGCTGGTGGACAGAAACTGCCGTTTTCGCCGGCGGTCCGGGCTGGTGATTTTATTTATATTTCCGGCCAGGTTGCGATGAAGGAAAATGGCGAAATCGAATATGGCGGCATCGAAAGCCAGACCAAACGCACGATGGAAAACGTCAAGGCAGCATTGGCACTTGCAGGCTGCACGCTTGATGATGTTTTCAAAATGACGGTGTGGCTGGACGATCCGCGCGATTTCTGGACCTTTAACCGCGTTTATGCCGAATTTTTCCCGGGTGAGCGCCCCGCACGTTCAACCGTGCAGGCCAAACTTATGGTTGATGCTAAAATCGAAATTGAAGCTATCGCCTACAAACCGGAATAATGATAGCAATCGACAGGGTGCTTTGATCGGCACCCTGTTACTTTGCCAACAGGACCCTTCAAATGCAAAATACGACCGACATTATCAGCCAGCTTCACCGCCCGCCGGGAACCCTGCCCGCGCGCGAACAGAAGGTTGCCGATTATGTCGTCGAACATCTTGAAGAAGTTACCGCAATTGCCTTGTCCGAGCTGGCAAACAATATTGGCGTGAGTGAGCCGACCGTGATCCGGTTTTGTCGCAGCCTGGGATGCGAAGGGTTTCGCGATTTTAAAATGCGGCTGGCGCAAAACCTTGCCGTCAGCATGCAATATCTGGCCCCGGAACCCATTGACGACCATATTACCGATCCCGATGTTCTCAGCAGTCACGTTATCGGCACGATTATTGACAGTCTTCGCATCCTGCGCGACCAGCTTGCCGAAGCCAGAATTGATGACGCAGCCGATATTCTGGCAAATGCCAAGCAGATTGTGTTTTTTGGGGTTGGCGGCGGTTCCAGCACGGTATCGTTTGACGCGGCCAACCGGTTTTTCCGTCTTGGCATTCCCGCGCAATCACAAAATGACGGCTATTTGCAACGTATGCTGGCCTCCACCCTGGGGGAAGATGACGTCATTGTTGCCATATCGACCAGTGGCCGCCCCGAAGAACTGATACACAGTGCCGCAATTGCGCGCCAATATGGCGCCAAGGTGATTTCGCTCACCAAACCTGACAGCCCGCTTGCCGCCGAAAGCGATATCGTCATTGGGCTGACCCTGCCTGAAAGCCCCGATATCTATAAGCCGACAGCCACCCGCCATGTTTTTATCGCGACCATAGATGTGCTGGCAACAGCCGTGGCACGGCGCAACCCGGCCCGCAGCAAGGAAAAATTGCGCCGTATCCGTTCGTCCTTGATAACTCTCCTGCCTGCGAATGGACGTTTGCCGATCGGCGATTGACGGATGGTCAACTTCACGTCAAGTTGCGCACCGACAAAATTGAAACCGGCTTTCATTCCGGGAATAAACCGCAAACAGGATTGCTGCCATGACCAAGACCGCCTTTATTGGTGAATGTATGATCGAGATTTCGGCCTCAACTGCCCATGATGGCGGCGGGGCGGCATCCGTCTTTGGCCCGGCAAAACTGTCTTATGCTGGTGATACCCTGAATGCTGCGGTTTATATGGCCCGTGCAACCAAGCTGATTGGCCGTCAGGGCAAATCGATGCTGGACAACAATGCCACTGCGGCAGAAGCCCCGATTTCCTATGTCACGGCCCTGGGGAACGACCCCTATAGCCTTGCCATGATAGATGCCTGGAAACAGGATGGCCTTGATGCCAGCTTGGTTCGGCAAATTGAGGGGGCGTTACCAGGCCTTTATGCCATCCAGACCGATGCCAGCGGCGAACGCAGTTTTAGCTACTGGCGGGAAAATGCCGCGGCACGGCAATTGCTCAAGGACGGGTATGATCAAACCCTGACAACCCATTTGACCGATTACAGCATGGTTTATCTTTCCGGCATTTCCCTTGCCATTTTAAGCCAGGAAGACCGCGAAAAACTGTTTGCCATTCTGACCATACTTCGCAACAACGGCACGCGGATTTGCTTTGACAGCAACCACCGCCCGCGCCTGTGGCCCGATACCGACACCGCCAAGGCCGCCTATGCACAAATGGCATCGCTTAGCGATATTTTGATGCCAACATTTGACGATGAAGCCACCCTTTTTGGTGATAGCAGCCCGGTTGACTGCGCCAAACGCTGGCTTGATGCCGGTGCAGGCGAAGTGATCGTCAAGAACGGGGCCATGCCCTCGACCTATCTGACCCAAAACGGCGAAACAGGCACGGTTGCCCCGCCCAAGGTTAATCGTGTTGTCGACACCACATCGGCGGGCGATTCATTTAACGGAAGCTACCTTGCGGCACGCCAGCAAGGCATTGACATTGAAGGTTCTATTGCCGTTGCCCAAAAGGTTGCCGCCTGCGTTATTGGCGCCCGCGGCGCGCTGGTTTCGATAGACGAAATCGCACTGTAAAAGTCGCAGCTCAAACCCAAAAGCCCCGTTACCATGCGTTGGTAACGGGGCCTTTGTTATATGCGGTCCGGGCGTTTAATAATCCAGTTTGAACTGAATACCGGCCTTGCTGTCTATTTCGCTGGTTTCACTGGTAATTTTGATGTGCGGGGTAAGTTCAATTTCCACCTCGACACCGGCGGAACCAGGTGAGGTCCCCTGCTTGGTGCCGACATAAATATCATCGGTCAGATATTTACCCGCCTTGACCGTTGGCCCGTTTTCACCGCTATCAACACTCAGGACATCTGCACCGATAAAGTTACGGATGGTACCAATCACATCCAAACCACCACCATTGCCCGACAATTGTGCGGCCGCATTGGCAAGCTGAACCGCCTCAACCGCACTCAGGTTGCCTTGGGACTTACCAAACAAAATCTGCGATAAAATTTCATCTTGTGGCAACGATGGTTGAGAAGTCAGGCTAAGTTGCGGGTCTGTTGCCGGGCCGGACAAAGATGCCGTCACAGTCAGATCCGCAGTTGTATAAACGCCCGCAATTTTCAAAAGCGGGTCCGGTGGTTGCGCCCCCGAAAAGGTGATTTTGGAATTCTTGATCACAAAGGTTTTGCCAATCAGGTCCAACTGGCCGCGCAAGGCCCGCAATTCACCAACAATTTTCGGGTTATCGGCGCGGCCTGTAATATCAAGATGCCCACCCCATTCGGAATCCAGGCCCTTGCCGCGCACAAACAGGCGACCAGGCACATCGACCTTTGCATTCAGGGTGGCAACAAAACCGCCGGCACCTTTTTTGGCGTTTTTCTTCTTTCCATCGTCGCTGGTCTTTGCCAGATTTTGCACATTCAATTCGGGAACCGACGCAGGCAGGGCAACACTTAAATCCACTTCGCCGCGCCGCACGGTTACCGTGCTGTCAATATCGGCCTTGTTTTCATCGCCTTTAACATCGACGTCAACATCGGTCCAAACCCGCAATTCATCCATGCGGGTTATGGCCATATTGCGCATGGTAAGGTTGGCCGTGTAATTAACCCCCGCACCAAGCTTGACATCCGCCTTGCCCGTTAAGGTGCCCTGCCCGCCATCATCGGCCGTCAGACGGGTTAACTGGAAACCATCGTTATTAAAATCACCATCAAGCACAATATCCTGGACCAGGGTGCCGTATTGCAAATGTTCATAACGACCATCGCGCAACGAAACCGTTCCCTGCCACAATGGATTGGCCAGCGTTCCCTTCACACTGGCATCAAGCTTTAACTTGCCGGCCAGGGAATGATCCGGCAACGGCACATAGTGCCAGAACTGGCCGATATCACCGTCCATTTTAGCACTGGCAGAAAGCGGTTCATTATCGCGTGCGGCAAACCGGGATTTCAGGAAAGACACATCCACCGGCAAGGTTGCCTGTGCCGTTAACACCTTCAAATCCTTGCGGCCCATCTCAATATCGGCATTCACGTCGCCATCTTGCAGGCTGGCCTTTAATTCCAGTGCCAATGGCGGCAACTGCGCGGCGGCAGCAACGCTGATATTGCTGATGGTACCCTCGATGCTGGCGGTTGCCGGTTTTTTGGGTTTTTCTTCGGCATTGGCCTTTAAGGTTAACTTGCCATCCAGCCCGGAAACATCAAACATCGCCCCCCAAGGCCCCAGGGCAACATCGGAGATATCCGCACTGCCGACAAAGCTTTTACCGGGCACAAGGTCCAGTTTCGCCTTAAGCGCCCCCTTGCCAATGGCCATATCGGCATTGGATGCCAGGCTGCCATTTGATCCACGGCGAAATTCCAGGGGCTGGCGCAGCGATATATGCTGTGTGCCAATGTCGGCATCAAGCTTGCTGGCTGTCACGGCAATATCGTTGGCAAGGGCGATTTCCGCCTGGCTATCAAACTTGACCGGAATGCTACTTTGAACAATCGCCTCGGCCTGAACACCAACATTCAGCTTTTTCAAAAGGCCCGCCAATGTGACCTTTATGGTTTCAATCCGGTCCTGTTCACCACCAATATCGCGCCCGTTAAGGGTCAGGCTCAGGTTTGGATCGGCAAAGGCATTATCCACACTGCCCTCAAGGCGCACATCTTCCAGCCGGGCCGTTTCAATGCCGTCCGCTCCAACCATACGCAGCCCTTTTGCCTGTGCCGTTAAGGCAACATGCTGCGCCGCATTTTTGGGCGACAGGGTTATATCGGCCGTAATCCGACCATTGGCCAACGGCACGCCAAAGGCCTGCGTCATAACCGCATCAAGCTTGTTGAGTGTTATCTTTCCCTGCAAGGGCACAGCGTTATCGGGCATGGCAAGGTTACCGGTCAGATCAACATGATCCCCGGTAAAAGCAATATTGGAAACCGTTAACCCGCCAGATGGCAGTGCAAGATCGGCATTGATTTTATAAGGCGCATTTTGCCATGAAAACCCGCCACGATTGCGCAATTGCAATGCCTTGCCCGCATCCCCCTTTTCCGGCTGCCAAACCATGCTGGTGACAAATTTAAGGTTCGAAAACACCTGACCGGATGTTTCAACCTTTGGCGCGGCAAGGGTAATTTTACCTTCGGGTGCTGCAAGCGGCCCATCCAGCGCGATTGTCAGTTTGGCATCCTGTCCCTTAAGCGATACCGGGATCGCAGGCGGGATGATCCCGGCCTTCAAGCCAAGATCAGAAGTAACGGACAAATGATTGAAATCATTTGTGATGTTAACCTTGCCGGAACCCGAAAGATTTGCCGCCTGGATCGTGTTTAAATCGACTGACATATCCAGCGCCGGGCTGATGGTAAGGTCAGCTTTTATCATCGGGCTATCGCCAACCACATGG
Source organism: Thalassospira sp. (assembly GCA_050299455.1). Classification (GTDB taxonomy): domain Bacteria; phylum Pseudomonadota; class Alphaproteobacteria; order Rhodospirillales; family Thalassospiraceae; genus Thalassospira. The sequence continues at coordinate 4,502 of JBNKVZ010000026.1, read as the reverse complement.
TTTAATTCGGCAATCCCGAAGCCAGCCTTTTGGGTTGTGATAGTGATTTGTGCCTGGCCGCCCTGTTGCGCGTTCCAGCGAAGACCGGAAATATCCACCCGCCCCTGGCCGGTTAAATCCATGCCGGAAACAGGTGCAAATACGGCAAGGTCGGCAATATCCGCCGTCAGCTTTGCATCCGTGACACTGCCAGTATTGTCTAGCTGCGCTGTGGCCCGGGCGTTGATATTCGGGGTTTTAACATCCAGCTCTTTGACATTGATTTTGCTAAAATCGCCTGTAGCCTTGGCTGTTAGCAAAATATCCTGTGTCTTCCCCGCCATTTCGCCGAGGGCGGCATCGTCAAAGTGATGATCAAGGGTATGAATATTGGCCTTAAGGGCAAAATCGCCCCTGTCAGGGATTAAATCCGCCGTGCCTTTTAACGTTCCAATTTTCGAGACCGGGGTTTCAACACCGCGCGCGGAAATATCGGCTTTGATCACTGGCAGTGCCAAATCACCCTTGGCATTCGCATGCAGGCTTAATTTTTGCCAGCGAACCGCATGATCAAGCAACGCACTTGCCGCACCATCAATATCCGATGTCAGATTGGCATCAATGCTGTTATCAGCAAAATTGATTTTGCCGCTGCCACTGGCCGTTAAAAGCTGATCTTTGCTGACATTCAGCGCACTAACATCCAGCAGGCTGTTTTTGCCATCAAACGCCCCGCTGGTTTTCAAGGCAACCTTGCCACGCAAGGAAGGCGGCAGGGAATTTGCCAAATCCCCCAGGCTTTGCGCAATGAGATCAAGCCCAAAGCCAATATGCTTTTCTTCGCCCAGCTGAACATTGACGGTGCCATTAACACGGGCAAGGTTGGTTGCGGAAAATTGTAAATCCCCCTTCCAGTCAGTGGCAGGGCCACTGCCCTTAAGCGACAGGGTAACATCGGGGGCTTCGGCCTTGGTCAGGCCAGCCAGGGCCATGCCCAGACCATTGCGGTCCAGATGGCCTTCAATATCGGCCTTCAGCTTTTGGCCTTCGGCATCAAAATCAAGGTCGGCACGGATATAATCCGCCCCGCCATCAAGCGGCTTCAGGTTTACCCCCAAAACCGCTGACAGATTTTGGCTTGCCTGGGCATGCCCCTCAAGCTGATAGGAAAAAACCCGCCCATCCGCCGGATTGCGGATATGAATTTGCGGCACTTCAAGGGTGTGAAGAGCAAAGGAAACCGGCAAGGCAAAGCTGCCGCCATCGTCTGTTTCAGGCTCATCCCGGCTGGACGACGCAGCATGGGGCAATGTCACGTCCAACTGTGACGCGCTAATGCGGTCAATATCAACTTTTGCCCCCAACAGGGCCAAGGGTGACCAGGCCAGGACCAGATCATCGCCCGCAACCTTCAACCCCGTATCGGGCATATCCAGTGTCAGGGATGAAACCGAAAGCCGGTTCCACAAGCTGCCTTCGACCCGGCCCAGCGCAAATTGACCATTAATCGCATCGGAAACCGTGCGATTAAGCCAAGGGGTGACAGAGCGCAATACAGGGCCAGTCCCGGCAACAAAAACGAGTAATGACAGCACCACAAACAGGGCCAAAACAGCCAGCAACCCGCGCTTTACCCAGCGCATAAAACCACCAGCCTTACCTGGTGTTGGGCCCTGTTTATTTGTTTGATCGGACGTGTGTTTTTCAGCCATTAAAATGCCTGACCAAGGCTAAGATAGATCTGGTAGTCATCATCAATATTGTCGCGTTTATCCAACGGGACAGCAAAATCAAATCGCACCGGCCCAATGGCGGTGTAGTATCGCAAGCCCAGGCCGGTCGCCCACATCAGGGTAAAATCCTTTGGCGTGACGGTTTCATAAACATTGCCACCTTCAACAAATGGCACCAGACCAATGCTGTCGGTTATGCGGGCGCGAAATTCCAGCCCGGCTTCCAGCACGGAACGCCCGCCAATCGGATCACCGTCTTTATTTAACGGGCCAACGGTTTGATATTTGTACCCGCGAACCGAACCGCCACCCCCGGAATAAAACCGTTTGTTTGACGGCAACGAAGAACGTTCATCGCCAAAAATACTGCCAATACGGCCCCGGCCCGCCAGAATATAATGCCCCTTTTTGTCAAAGGCATAATATTGCGACCCATCCAGGGAAATCGAGGTAAACTGGGTATTCGCCCCGGCAAGACTGATATAGGGCGAAACCGATAGCTCCAGCCGGTCGCCCTTTGTCGGGTCCAGTGGATTATCGGTACTGTCATGGCGCAAAATGCCGCGCAGACCACCAAGATAAAATTCCTCGTTCGGGGAATCTGCACCGGTCAGATCGGAATATTCCACCGTCACACCATAGGTCGCCGACCAGTCTTTCCAGAATTTGCGTTCAATCCCGGTAAAGGCATTTGCCAGCTTACCCTCATAGGCATCGGTGGTGTAATTGGTGGCTTCGCCTTCGGCAACCAGCGCCTGTTTGCGCCGTAAAAACTGCGGTTTGCGGAAACTGGCCGATGCCCCCTGTTTTAACCCGGAACCTTCAAGCTTCAGGCGCAGCTTTTCGCCCTTGCCAAACAGGTTGCGATGTTCCCAAAAGGCATTGGCACCGGGTCCATCCGCCGTTGAATAATCCAACCCGCCGCCAACGGTGCGATGATCACTTTCCTGCACCCGCATTTCAATGGGGATTTCCCCATTGTCGCCAACCGGCCCCACCGGTTTGACAATAACGGAATTAAACAGGTTGGATTGCGCAAGGTCGCGCCGGGTTTCGGTGACTTTTTCCGGCGAATAAACATCGCCTGCATCCCAGCTGTGATACCCCCGGATGAAATCGGCATCGACATCCCTGGCCCCGACAACATTGATTTTGCCAAAGGTCGCCTTTTTGCCCGTGGTGACTTCATAAATAACGCGAATGGTTTTTTCCGCTGTATCGGCCAAAACCCGTTTTTTACCCGCCTTTGCCAGCGGATAGCCTTCATTGCGAAACACATCAAGCACACTTTGTTCCGCAAGAATGATCGGCTCGGCCTCGGCGCGCATCCCAATCGACAAGTTGGCGGTTTTCAATTCCTTGTCTGTCATCGACCGGGTATCAGATTTGCCATCGGGATGAACGATTTTCAGCTCCACATCCGACAAAAGATAAGGCGTTCCCGTCTCGATCCGGTATTGCAAAACAAGTGCACGGGGCGCATTGGCATTTTTTGAATTTGCGTCCTCTGTCTTTGCAGAGGGGGCGTCTGTATCCCCGTCATGATCCTTGTCATCTGCCGTGTCGACACTTTCAATATCGTCGGACGCGATTTCAGTTTCGCCATTGGCCGGCGGTGTATCGGCATTGCGGATATCGTAATTCACAATGGCATCATAAAAGCCAAAAGAACGCAAAACCCGGGTAAAACGTTCAACATCGTCATCAGCACGCCGTTCCAAACCGGCCTTTGTCGGTGTTGGACGGTCTTTAAGGCGAATGGCGGTGCTGTTTTCGCGAAGGGTTGCCAAAAGGCGTTCTTCCTGCGGGTCCACCCCCTGAAACGTTACCGAATACGGAATGGCCTGGCCGACATCCTGGGTCGTTTCGGCATTGGCGCCATCGCCAAAGGGCAATTTGTCGGTAAATGAACAGGCCGACAGCATCGACGCCCCAACGCAGAGCGACAACATCATCAACCGTTTTTTTAATCCCCCTGATGGCGGATAAACTTTTTCTGGAAACACCCAAGTCCCTTTTTTGTGCCTGTGTCCGAAATTGTCTTTCGGAATATTATACGCGACCCGCGACCAAATGTTTCACGGAACGTTTCTTCGATGTGGCCATTCAATGCCAATTTGCCATGTGTGCCATAAAAAAATGGCAACCGCATGACCGTAACTTCGGCGTTATTATACGTGACCTTCATGCAAATGAACGGCACTATCAAATAATAAAAGTGTTGTGGGGTGCCACCACATCACAAACTGTCCCGATATCGGGCTAAAAGGTTACGTCAATGCCAGATTCTGAAACTACGCCGATTGTTATTCGCACCGCGCGAAAAGCCGATATTGACGGCCTTTGTGCCATTGAAGAGGCCGTTTTTACATCCGACCGCATGAAACGCGAAACCTTTTCACGATTTTTACGCAAGCCAACCGCCCGGGTTCTGGTTGCCGATGCCGGAGAATCCGGCGTTGTCGGTTATGCCATGTTATTGTTGCGCGCAGACAGCAGCACGGCACGCATTTATTCACTTGCCATCGATAATGACTGGCGCGGCAGAGGGCTTGGCACCCAATTGCTGGCCGGGCTGGAAAGTGTCGCGATTGAAGCGGGCTGCGATAAAATGCGCCTGGAAGTCCGCGATGACAACCATTCCGCCCGCGCCATTTATGAACGCCATGGCTATGTCGATATTAAAGCCCTGCCCGATTATTACGAAGATGGCTGCGATGGCAAACGCATGGAACGGCACCTGTTTGATGCCCCGAGCCAGCTTTCCCCGGCCATGTCAACGGGGGCACC
>JBNKVZ010000025.1:0-39132 GCA_050299455.1 Thalassospira sp. | reverse complement strand
GCCTTAAATGGGCGGCGACTGCATCGTCTTTGTCACGAAACAGGCGGGAACCGCCAAGCGGCGACCAGATCATCGGGCTGATGCGATTTTGTTGCATCAGATCGAAGGTGCCATCAAACAGGGGCGAAAGCTCCAATACCGAACATTCCACCTGATTCGTGACCAATGGCGCATCCAGACGGCTTTGCAGCAGGTTGAATTGTGATGGCGTGAAGTTGGACACCCCAAAATAACGGACTTTGCCATCGTGTTGTAGCTGGTTGAAGGCATCGGCGACTTCATCGGCAATCATCAGCGGGTCGGGCCGATGCAAAAGCAGCGTATCGATATGATCGGTCCGAAGATTGCGAAGCGAGGACTCGACTGAAGCCAGAATATGGTCTTTGGTGGTGTTGTAATGATTGATGCGATTTTCCGGTTTGGCATCACAAACCAGGGCAATATCGCATTTGGTAACGATTTCCATTTTCTGTCGCAAATGCGGTGCGTTTGCCAGTGCCGTGCCAAACAATTCTTCGCAGCTGTAATTGCCGTAAATGTCGGCGTGATCAATGGTGGTAATGCCCAGATCAAGTGCCGTTTCGACAAGGCGCAGAATATCGTCGCCATTATTGATGTCCGGGCTGTTTTTAAGGCGCCATGCCCCCCAGGCCAGTGTTGAAAAGCTAAGATCATCGGCAATTTTTCGGCGTGATAGTGACATATCCAGTCCCCGTTGCCCCGCGTCAGCACGCAAAACAGTATGGTTTTGCGCCGAAGGGCCAGTTGTTGTTGGTTTGGTTTCTGGCATTGTCCTAGCAAGCCAGCCGGGCGCGGTAAACTGTCTATATATGTTCGCCAAGCATACCATTGGGCAAGGCGCGGCAGGCGCGGTTACCGCGATGCTGTTTGTCCGATTATTCGGATCGTCGGAATGATTGGGAAACGGGCAGAGTGATGGCGGGGGGCTGCGAGGCGGAAAAGAAAAAGGGACCGAACCCGAGGTTCGATCCCTTTTCACATTGGCTCCGGCAGCAGGACTCGAACCTGCGACCCAATGATTAACAGTCATTTGCTCTACCAACTGAGCTATGCCGGATTAGTGGAGGCGCGAGCCGGAATCGAACCGGCGTACAAGGATTTGCAGTCCTCTGCGTGACCACTCCGCCATCGCGCCATCGCGTCGGCAGGGCGGTGTATAGCCTTATCGAATGCAGGCCGTCAAGCACCCAATTTTACATTTTTTGTACAATGACAGGAATTTAGGCCAAAAAGCAGCGCAGCCGCCGGTTAGAGGCCGGCAGCTGCGGATTAAATTATGATGTTTGGCGCGTTATGAGCGGCGTTTTATCTGTTTTTCCAGCCATGGCTGCAGCATTTTTTCGCGGCTGGATGGGTCCGTGAAATAAAGATTGGCGATGTCTTGCTGGTTGTTTTCGACCTCAAAGGGCAGGTTCACATTTGTACCGTTAATCTGAAACGTGCCGCGTGATCCGGGCAGGAGCTGCTTTTGCAGTTTCACCTTGCTGCCGCCATTTGAAATGTCGAGGGTTTTGCCCTCGATGGTTTCACCATTGACGGTAACTTTGATCGGCGTTTCGAGATCAAAGCGCGGGTCGCGGCGGCGATTGACCTCGGGCGTTGCCGTGCGCACGATGCGAACAAGTGTGGCCCGCAATTCGGCAATGCTTTGATCAACCTGGGCTGCGATGCGATTCATGCTTTCGGCCCGTTCAAGGTTATGATCGGTTTCCCGGGCGACAATCGCGATTTTTTCGGTGACTTCATTGGATGCCCTGGCCGTTTCAACAACGTTGCGGGCAATTTCCTGTGTCGCGCTATCCTGTTGGTGAACCGACGCGGCAACACTTGAGGCGACATGGTCAATCCGGCGGATATTCTGGCTCATATTCTGAACCGTTGAAACGACCGAGCCGGTGACTTGTTGAATATCAACAATTTGACGGGTGATTTCTTCGGTCGAGCGTGCCGTCTGGTTGGCCAGGTTTTTGACCTCCTGCGCAACCACGGCAAAGCCTTTGCCAGCTTCACCAGCACGGGCGGCCTCAATTGTCGCATTCAGGGCCAACAGGTTGGTCTGGGCGGCAATGTCGGCAATCAGTTCGGCGACTTCACCAATGCGATCAACGCTGTCTTTTAAGGATAAAACAGTACGTTCGGCCTCAACTCCTGACGTGCTGGCTTCAGTTGTGACGGATGTCGCCTCGCTAATCTGATGGGTGATTTCACGAATGGAGGCGGCAAGTTGCTCGGACGCCCCTGAAACGGTTTCTGCATTTGCAAAAGCCTGATGTGCGGCGGCGGCAACACTGTCGGAATTGGACGACACCTGTTTTGAAGAGCCCGCCATATCAGCAGCTGATGCATTAAGGCGCGATGTTTGTTCGACGATGTTTGAAACGACAATTTGCAATTCACGTTCAACCGTTTCCGCCAAATTGTGCAGGGCGGAAACACGCTGGCCTTGAACCTTTTCTTCGTTTTCCCGGCGTTCAAGGGTGTTGTAGGCCAGTTTGGCATGCAAAGCGCGCAATTGCTGAATGACGGGTTTGAAATCCGGTACGGAGGGCTGTTCAATGTCGTGTGACAGGTCATTGCGGGCGATGGCGGCAAAATGCTCTTCCATGCGAAGCAAGGGCTTGCGTAATTTGCGAATGATAAGATTGCCGTAAAGAATGGTAAGTCCGATGGCAAATGCGATCAGAAGGATATTCACCGTCAGGCCCGAATAAAGATCGTCTTTCGCATTGGTCAGGCCATGTTTTGTCAGTTCTGCCTGCAAATCGGCAAGCTTGCCAAGGGCGGTCGTTAGGGGATCAATGGTTTGATAAAGTTGCTGTTTGACAAGATTGTCCAGCAAAGTCCGGTCTTTGGACTGAAAACTTTGTTCCAGCTTTTGTGCCAGGGCATCTGCCGCCGTCATCATGGCTGTAATATTTTGCACAAGCGGTTTTTCGCTGGGATGCAGGTCATGGGATATGTAGGTGGCAAAATCGGTGTGGATTCTGTTTTGTGCGGCTTTGATATCCTTTAATCCGCTTTCCCAGTCCAAATTGCCGTTATTGACCTTATGTGCCGCATTGACGATGAAAACAGCATAACCATCGGATACGGATTTCAGAAGGTTAAGCGGTTTGACACGGTTTTCATAAATGTCTGAAACATGATTGATGCTGTTTTGCGCTGTCCATATGCCAAAGCCAACGGTTATCGACATTAAAACAATCAGCGAGCCAAGAACCAGGGTCAGGCTGCCGCGAATACCGGCAATGCGATTCCTGAACCGGGTGGCAAGGCTGTTGGTCACAATCTGACCGTCATCAAGGCCGATGCCGTCACCTTCCTTGTTGCGCAGGGCGGCATAGGCTCGTTCGGCTTGTTGTTTTTGTTCGGCCGTGGGTTTGCTTCGGATCGAAATAAAGCCCGTAACCGCACCATCTTCAATGACGGGGGTGACGTTGGCCCGAACCCAATAGTGATCGCCATTTTTGCAGCGGTTTTTCACAATACCCTGCCAGGGGCGGCCTGCCTTGATTGTCGACCATAAATTGGCAAAGGCCTCTTTGGGCATGTCGCGATGTCGGACAATATTGTGAGGCGATCCCAACAGTTCGTTTTCGGAAAAACCGCTGATCTCTATAAAGGTTTTGTTGGCAAAAACAATTTTGCCGCCAAGATCAGTCCGCGAGACAAGAATGCTGTCATTTTCCAATTCGACTTCATGGTTTGTAACTGGTCCAGTATCCCGCATGATCCCCTCTGAAGTTGTTGGCATGATTTTTCGGTGTGCCAGCGAAAAGCATCGATAACGCACCGTAATATTTGATTTTTTTCATAAACGATGATTCAAGAAGGGGCAGATATTTATACTATCCGATGGTATTATCAACAGGGAAAATCTTGAGAAGCTTTACCAACTTGTTGCCGGATAATTTTGAGAAATTCCAGGCGCTTGAAAGGGGTTGGCGTGGTGTCAGGAGGGGAGGAAATCGCGATTCTTTGATCGCAAAGAAGCCGGAAATATCGTGATTTCACCTGTTGGTGCTGGTGTCGGCGTATATTAAATGTATAAGATCTTATATATAAAATAGGGGCTAGGGAATCCTGCCAAAGGATAGGCCGTAGCGGGCAGGGGAATTGCGTTGGAAAACGAATACTTTGCCGGATCAAACAGGGAATTTGGGGGCCGGTGTTGCTTTGCAGCAATTTCCAATGTTGTCAGGCGCACGCAGGCTGATTATAAACGTCACACCTCGTCAGGCTCGTCCGGGTATGTTTCCGGTGGGTCATAGTGCATTTCTTGCGGGAATTTCAGGTCAGATATGATGGATTATCAAGTCGCGCGCCACAACATGGTGGAAAATCAGGTTCGTGCCAACAAGGTGACGGATCCTTTGGTCATTGCAGCGATGGAAGAGGTCCCGCGCGAACTGTTCCTGCCCGAAGGCAAGAAGGGCGTTGCCTATGTCGATGAAGACATTTCGATTGGCAATGGCCGTTATGCGATCGAGCCGATGGTGATTGCACGCATGATGCAGATTGCCGAAATTGAAACCACCGATGTTGCTCTGGTGATTGGTGCCGGCTTTGGTTACTCCAGCGCCCTGTTGTCGCGGGTTGCCGAAACTGTGGTTGCGATTGAAAGCGACGCAAACATGGTTCAGAAGGCCGAAAAGATCCTGCAGGAAAACAACTATGACAATGTCATCGTTGTCGAAGGCGATGCGGTTGCCGGTTATCCGAAGCAGTCTCCTTATAACGTGATCGTATTTGACGGGGCTGTTGCAGAAGTACCCGAAGCCATTTTGTCCCAGCTTGCTGAAGGTGGGCGTTTGCTTGCTGTTGTGCGCGAAGCAGATAAAGTCGGCATTGCCCGCCTTTATGAACGCGAACATGGTGTGGTTGGCCATCGCGAGCTGTTTGATGCCAATGTGCCGTATCTGCCCGGTTTTGAGCCGGTTGAAAGTTTTGTCTTCTGATTTGGCGATCGTGGTGTTCCGGTGCTGGTGTACCAATACCGGAACGCATCGTTGCGCTATTTAATATTGCAGGGTTTGTTTTAATTGGACATGGTCCGGGATATTTCGGTTCAGGAAGTGGCAGGCATGATGGAAACATCGGTTCCGTTTACGCTTGTTGATGTTCGTGAATCCTGGGAACTCGATATCTGTTCGATTGATGGTGCCTTGCATATTCCGTTGGGCGATATAGCCCGACGTTTTCAAGAAATTGATACCGACAAGCCGGTTGCGGTCCTGTGTCATCACGGTGTTCGCAGTCGTCATGCCGCGATGTTTCTGGCGGCAAATGGCCTAGGGGATATTTTTAATATTTCTGGTGGTATAGAAAAGTGGGCTTTGGAAATTGCGCCAGGGATGCCACGATATGACTGACGTGAATGTATGAATTCGGTTAAATAAGGGAATTTTTGGAAATTTCACTTCCAACTGGTTCTTTTTTTAGACATTTTTATTGGCAACGTTACCATATCGGAACTGCGCTGGGGTCGGGACTTAGTGTAGGACTTTGACAAGGGTGTATAAATGATAAAACGGTTCTTGCTCACCTGTAGCATTCTGGCAACGGCCGGTGTGATCTCTACGGGGGCGTCTGCTGAAACCCTCGATGATGCGCTTGCCAAAGCATATCAGGACAACCCGACCCTTGAAGCGGGCCGGGCGCAATTGCGTGCGACGGATGAAGAAATCTCTCAGGCTTTGTCTAACTGGCGCCCGACGGTTCAGTTGAACGGTAGTGCGGGTGTGCGTCGGCTTGATGTTGATACCGGTCAGGCCGCAACAACGCGTGACACAACGCTTAATCCTTATCAGGTTGGCCTGAATGTTACCCAGCCGATTTACCGTGGTGGTCGGACAGAAGCCGAAACCAAACGCGCAGAAGCCCGTATTGAGGCGCAGCGTGCGGCTTTGCGCTCAACCGAACAATCTGTATTTTTGAATGTTTCGACGGCCTATTTCAACGTTCTGCGTGATACCGCCGTTGTTGAACTTAACCAGAATAACATTCGTGTTCTTGAACGTCAGCTTGAAGCGACCCGGGATCGTTTTTCGGTGGGTGAAGTGACCCGTACCGACGTTTCCCAGGCCGAGGCGCGCCTTGCCCGTGCCAAGGCAGACCTGATTGCTGCCCAGGGAACACTTGCCAATACCCGTGCGGTTTACGAACGTCTGGTTGGGAATGCGCCGACCGACCTTAAAATTCCGGATCCTCTGGGTGGGTTGCCGACCAGCGTTAAGCAGGTGATTGATACCGCTAGCTCCCAGCATCCCGATATTTTGCAGGCGCAATATTCCGAAGAAGCCGCCCATGACAATATCCGGCTGAGCGAGGGGGCCCTTTATCCGGTGGTTAATTTGACGGCCGGTTTGTCGCGTAGCCGCGAAACCAGTTCCGAGGATACCACCACCGATAATGCTGAAGTGATGGCAGAAGTCACGGTGCCGATCTATCAGAAGGGCGCTGAATATTCCAGCATCCGCGCCGCCAAGCAAACGGCGAGCCAGGCACGGATTGTTGTGGATCAGACCCGTCGTGAAGTGATTGAAAGTGCAACCAGTGCCTGGGAAAACCTGGTCACAGCGCGTGCCAGTATCGAAAGCCAGCAGGCCGAAGTTTCCGCAGCCGAAGTTGCCCTGGATGGTGTTCAGCGTGAAGCCTCGGTCGGGTCGCGGACGGTTCTTGACGTTCTTGACCAGGAACAGGAACTTTTACAGGCGCGCGTTGCACTGGTACAGTCACGTCGTGATGCCGCCGTTGCCGAGTTCCAGGTTAAGGCCGCAATCGGCGCCCTAAATGCGCAAGTTCTTGGCTTGCCGGTTGAAATTTACGATGTAGAACAGAACTATAATAAAGTTAAGGATCAATTGTGGGGAACTGATTGATCCGGAAGTGCCAACAACCGGCCCTGAAAAGAAGGGCCGTATAATCGACCGGACCCGTTCGGTGGTTATTTTAGCGCGGAAGAAAACCAATGAGTGATGGGCAACAGGAACCTTCAATGGAGGACATCCTTCAGTCTATCCGCAAAATTCTTGCGGATGAGGGTGAGGATGAAAAAAAGGAACCGGCAAAACCGAAGCCGGCCCCGGCTCCCGAGCCTGAACCGGAACCAGAGGTTTTTGACGAGCCGGAAGATGAATATGACGAACTGGTTCTTGAAGATGAACCAGAAGAACTGGAGCTTGAAGACGAGGAACCGGAACCTCTTGATCTTGATGATGAAGAAGAACTGGAACTTGAGCCTGAAAGCATGGACCTTGACGATTTGCTGGATTTTGAAGAGCAGGTCGAAGAGGAAGAGCCTGAGCCCGAACCCGAACCGGAGCCTGAACCCGTTCGCGAAGAGCCCCGGCAGCCGATGCCCGCTTTTTATGAGCAGGAAGAGGATGACGAACCGGCCCTGATTTCGGGCACGACGGAATCTTCTGCTGCCGGTAGCATGACCGAACTTGCCCAGGCAGTTGCCCGCAAACGTGCAATTGGTTTGGGCCTTAATGCCGGACATGCCACGCTGGAAGATCTGGTGCGCGATATGTTGCGCCCGATCTTGAAAGAGTGGCTGGACGAGAATTTGCCTTATATGATCGAACGCCTTGTGAAAAAGGAAATCGAGCGGATCGTGAGCCGCGCCGAAGACCTCTAGGCGAGCCGATAAGCAGAATATAGCGGCGCGCCCTTGGTGCGCCGCTTTTTTCTTTTAGTCATAAAACCCGCAGCGGATCAGAAAGACGATGTTGGATAAAACCTATAACCCGGCAGACGTGGAAGCCAAACTCTACGAAAAATGGGAAAAATCCGGGGCCTTTGCCGCCCATCCGGAAAGCAAAGAAAATCCCTATGTCATTATGATGCCGCCGCCCAACGTGACCGGTAGCCTGCATATGGGCCACGCCCTGACTTTCACCTTGCAGGATATTCTGGTGCGTTATAACCGCATGAGCGGCAAGGACACCCTGTGGCAGCCGGGCACCGACCATGCCGGTATTGCGACCCAGATGGTGGTTGAACGCCAGCTTGGGGCGCAGAATGTTACGCGCCACGACCTTGGACGGGAAAAATTCGTCGAAAAGGTTTGGGAATGGAAAGAACAATCCGGCGGAACCATCACCAACCAGTTGCGCCATCTTGGTGCATCGCCTGATTGGCCGCGTGAACGCTTTACCATGGATGAAGGCCTGTCATCTGCGGTTCGCAAGGTATTTGTTACCTTGCATAAACAGGGCCTGATTTATCGCGACAAGCGCCTGGTGAATTGGGACCCGAAACTTCTGACCGCGATTTCCGACCTTGAAGTGGTTCAAAAAGAGGTCAAAGGGCATTATTGGCATTTCAAATATCCGATTGAAGGCCGTGAGGGCGAATTTATCACCGTTGCCACGACCCGCCCTGAAACCATGCTGGGCGATACGGCGGTTGCCGTTCATCCCGATGATGAACGTTATACCGACCTGGTTGGCAAATATTGCATCCTGCCAATTGTTGGCCGTCGTATTCCGATTGTTGCCGATGAATATGCCGACCCGGAAAAGGGCTCGGGTGCGGTTAAAATCACCCCGGCGCATGACTTTAACGACTTTGAAGTTGGCAAGCGGAACGATCTGGAAAAAATCAATATTCTGGATGACCATGCCTGCATCAATGAAAATGCGCCCGAAGAATATCGCGGCATGGACCGGTTCAAGGCGCGTGATCTGATTATTGCGCGGATGGATGAATTTGGTCTGTTGGAAAAGATCGAAGACACCGTTCATATGGTGCCTTATGGCGATCGCTCCAATGTTGTGATCGAGCCTTATTTGACCGATCAGTGGTTCGTGAATGCCGAAGTGCTGGCAAAACCGGCAACCGAGGCGGTTGAAGATGGCCGCATTCGTTTTGTGCCCAAAAACTGGGAAAACACCTATTTTGAATGGATGCGCAATATCCAGCCCTGGTGTATTTCCCGTCAATTGTGGTGGGGGCATCGCATTCCGGCCTGGTTTGGCCCGGATGGCACCTTCTTTGTTGAAGAAACCGAAGAAGAGGCGATTGCCGCTGCCAAGGCGCATTACGGCAAGGATGTGGAACTGACCCAGGAAACCGATGTTCTTGATACCTGGTTCTCGTCTGCCTTGTGGCCGTTTTCGACGCTGGGCTGGCCGGAAAAAACGGTCGAGCTGGGTAAATATTATCCGGGTGATGTTTTGGTCACCGGGTTTGATATTATTTTCTTCTGGGTTGCCCGCATGATCATGATGGGTATGCACTTCATGGACGGGCAGGTGCCGTTCCGTGATGTTTATATTCATGCGCTGGTCCGTGACGAGCATGGGCAGAAGATGTCCAAATCCAAGGGCAATGTGATTGATCCGTTGGATTTGATTGGCAAATTTGGTTGTGATGCCCTGCGCATGACCCTGACGGCCCTTGCCGCCCAGGGGCGGGACATCAAACTTGCAACATCCCGTGTTGAGGGATACCGCAATTTTGCGACCAAAATCTGGAATGCGGCGCGTTTCTGCGAAATGAATGAATGCCAGGTGGTGGATGGTTTTGATCCTAAATCGGTCAAAACCACGCTGAACCGCTGGATCGTGGGCAAAGTTGCCGAAGCTGCCAAAACCGTTTCAACCGCGATTGAAAATTACCGTTTCAATGATGCCGCAGGTGGGGCGTACCAGTTTGTTTGGGGCACCTTCTGTGACTGGTATCTGGAACTGGCAAAACCGGTTTTCATGGGCGACGATGCCGATGCCAAGGCTGAAACCCGTGCGACCGCGGCCTGGGTTCTGGATCAGATTTTGCTGATCCTGCATCCTGTCATGCCTTTCATTACCGAAGAACTCTGGGCACAGACCAGCGAAAAACATAGCGGCCTTTTGATGTCGCAGGCCTGGCCGGTATTGGGCGAGGATTTGATCGATACCAGTGTGGAATCGGAAATGGATCTGGCCTTGCGCCTGATTGGCAATATTCGGGGCGTGCGTTCGGAAATGAATGTGCCGCCGTCTGCCGAAGTGCCGATTTATCTGGTTGATGCGACCGATGCGATGAAATCGGCCATTAATGCACAGGAAGCCCAGATTAAACGGTTAGCACGTGTTGCCAGCATTAATCTGGTTGGGCAGGACCAGGTTGAAACCATTGCCAAGGGTGCAATCCAGACCGTTGTTGATGGTGTGCCGGTTTTTGTTTCGGTTGCCGATTTTATTGACGTGGCTGCTGAAAAATCCCGTCTTGAAAAGGAACTTGAAAAGATCGGGAAATATATCAAGGCGCAGGAAGGCAAATTGTCCAACGAACGCTTTGTCAGCCGGGCACCAGAGGAAATCGTTGCGGCCGAAAAGGCCAAACTGGAAGAAGCCCGCAATACGCTTGGCAAGCTTCAGGAAGGCTATGATCGTGTTGCTGCCATGTAAGGTTGTGCCCTTGCATAAGTGATTTGAAAAAGGGGGGCGGGAAATGCCGTGCCCCTTTTTTTGTTTCTGGCAATATGGCGGGAATCGCATAAATTGACGCCCTGATCATTGCGCAGGAGACATCATATGACGCTTTCCCGTTTGCCATCCCCACCATATTACGCCGTTATTTTTGCATCGGTGCGCACTGATGAAGACGATGCGGGATATGCCAAAACGGCAATGGAGATGGGCCGCCTTGCCGCCCAGCAGGACGGGTATCTTGGCGATGATTCAACCGCGCGTGATGCGGATGGTATGGGCATTACCGTTTCATATTGGCGCGATGAAGCATCCATTCTTGCCTGGAAAAAGCAGCTTGATCATACGGCTGCGCGCAATATGGGCCGTGAAAAGTGGTATAAAAGTTACACCTTGCGTGTCGCCCGCGTGGAACGGGCCTATGATTTTGACATGCCGGAACAGGCTTAATGCGGGCGGTTGAACATCCCTATATCGACCCTGAACAGGCATTTTCGGTATTTGCCGATATGACGGGGCGGCATTTTCTTGATTCCGGCGGGGATAGCGGATTTTCCTATATCGCGGTTCACCCGGTACATATGATTTCGGCACGCGATGGTGCGGTGACACTGGATGGGCAGGCTGTAAAGGCAACGCCATTCGCCGCCATACGTGACCTATTGGGCAATTATCGGTTTGCCCATGATCCGGCATTGCCGCCATTCCAGGGCGGGCTGGTTGGTTATTTTGGCTATGACCTGTGCCAGCAGCTTGAAGCCCTGCCAACCTCGCAATGTGACTTCATTGACATCCCCGATATGTTGGCGGGCATCTATGATGTGGTGATATCCTTTGACCTGGCAAAACGGCGGATGTGGATTGTGGCCCATGGCGTGGATGCGCCATCTCAAACCGCATCCGATGTGCGGGCGCAAACGCAAATTATGGATGTGAAGCAGGCCTTGGCAGGACTGCAGAGCGACGGTGAGGGCAGCTTGCCTGATACACCGGGCGCACCGGGGGCACCAGGTGCACCAGGTGTGCCGTCAATCGCGCCGTGGCAGTCCAATTTTACCCGTAAAGGCTATGAAGAGGCCGTCGCACGGGTGAAGGATTATATTTTTGCCGGCGATATTTTTCAGGCGAACCTGTCACAGTCTTTTTCAGCCCAGTATGAGCCTGCACAGATTGCCGATCTTTGGGGGCTTTACCGGCGTATCCGGGGAATGAGCCCGGCACCCTTCGGTGCGTTTCTGAATTTTGGCGATGTTGCCCTGCTGTCAAACTCGCCTGAGCGGTTCTTAAAGCTCAATGATGCCGGTGCGGTTGAAACCAAACCCATCAAGGGCACGCGCCCGCGCGGCAAAACGCCGGTCGAAGATGCCATTTTTGCGCAGGACCTGCTGGTATCGGAAAAGGACCGGGCGGAAAATGTCATGATCGTTGATTTGCTGCGCAACGATTTATCGCGCGTTTGCCTGCCGCATTCCGTCACTGCCGATCCAATTTGCGACCTGGAAAGTTATGCCAATGTGCATCATCTGGTTTCGACGGTAAAAGGGCAACTGGAAGACGGTCAAACGGCGATTGATGTGTTGATGGCCTGTTTCCCCGGCGGTTCCATTACCGGCGCACCCAAAATTCGCGCGATGGAGATTATTACCGAGCTTGAACAGATGCGCCGCGGTGCCTATTGCGGGGCCATCGGCTTTATTGGCTTTGATGACGTCATGGACACGAATATCGCCATTCGCACCCTTACGTTTCATCAAGGGAAGGTGGCCTTTAATGTCGGGGGTGGTATCGTCGCGGATAGCGAACCGGCAGCAGAATATGAGGAAACGCTGGCAAAGGCGGCGAAATTGATGGCGGCACTGGGCATTGTGCTTGCCGGGCAATAACCGCGTAAGGCCGATATGGGCATCGTATATGAAAGACGTTCCGCGTGATCCTGTTGATCGATAATTACGATTCGTTTGTTTTTAACCTGGCCCGCTATGTGCGCGAGCTGGGGCGCGAGGTCATGGTGGTCAGAAATGACGCCATTCACCCGGCGGCCTTGCGTCATTTGGCCCCCGATGCGGTGATTCTGTCGCCAGGCCCCTGTGCGCCGGATCAGGCGGGGCAGTGCCTAAATATCGTGCGGGAAAACGGGGCGGAATTTCCGATCCTTGGGGTATGTTTGGGCCATCAGGTGATCGCCCAGGCCTTTGGCGGTGTGATCGCCCGGGCCAAGCGCCCGCTGCATGGCAAGACAACACCGATCACGCATCACGCACAGGGCCTGTTTAAGGCGTTACCAAACCCGCTAACGGTGACGCGCTATCATTCCCTGATTGCCCAATTGCCGGACCATCATGGTCCCTTGGAAATAACCGCGCAAAGCAGTGAAGGGGAGATCATGGCGCTGGCGCATAAGAACCTGCCGTTATTTGGCGTACAGTTCCATCCCGAGGCAGTATTAACCGCCCATGGGCATGACCTTTTGCAGAATTTTCTAAATATTGCCGATCAGTTCAACGCATCAAAACCGGGGCATTGCGAAACCGGTGCTCTTGCTGCAAAGGGGGCCATTTAATGTTGTGGCTCAATGGTCAGTTCCTGGTGCAAAAGGATGCCGTCATTCCGGTGCAGGATCGCGGTTTTTTGCTCGGTGATGGTGTTTTTGAAACCATGTGTGCAACGCATGGTCGGGTGTCTTGGTTGTCGCGCCACATCAAAAGAATAACGCAGTCATTTGAAAAATTGGGTGGTTTTCCAGTTTCATTGCCGGGTGAGGCCGAACTGGCCGCGATCATCGCAACCTTATCGAAGGATATAGCGACCCCGCATGGGGTGATACGCATGACGGTGTCACGCGGGCAGGGCGGGCAGGGGCTGTTGCCGCGCGGTGCAACGGATTCTGCCGTGCTGATCACGGCAAAGCCGTTTGATCCTTATGCCGGCCAGCAGGCGGTGTCTTTGATTGTATCAGATCAGGTGCGGCGTAATCCCTGGTCGCAGGCAAGCCGTATTAAAAGCCTGAATTACCTTGATAATATCATCGCCCGTCAGGAAGTCGATGCTCGTGGGGCCGAGGATAGCCTGATTTTGACCCAGGACGGTTTTGTTGGTGAAACGACCATTGCCAATATCTTTGCGCTTTTTGGCGATGTGTTGTGCACACCATCGCATGAAACCGGGATTTTTGCCGGTTTGGCGCGGGCAGAGATAATTGATTGGGCGCAAAGAAACAGAATATCAATATGTTACGATCCGCTTCCTGTCATGGAACTTTATCGATCTGATCGTGTTTTTATATGTAATGCATTACGGGGTGTTCGCGAAGTTCACGTGGTAAATGGCCAGCAAATGATGCCATCTCCGCATGGACTGGAAATATATGAAAAGATTTCGCAACATCTTGAAAAAAGCATCAGAGGTGTCAGTTAATTGCCGTTCGGCTCTTGAGCACCCTGAACGATGAGAGTTGGGAGATAATGGGCGAAAACGGCAAATTAAAAGAACTTACAGCGATCCGTTTGCTGGAATTGCTGAAAAAGAATGATCAGTCCGGCAAGAAGCTGTTTGTTGGCCTGTTGGATGTTCCTGTTTCCTTGCGATTATACCCCGAAGATTATGCCTTGCTGATGCGCGAGGGGTTTCGTCTGCTGCCCGAGCGCACCCAGCAATATAAACTGGATAACGGCATGGTCGCTTTTGTGCGGCTGGCGCGGGGTTTTGGCAATGTTGATCCGTTTGTTGACAGCATTTCAGCCATGCTCGAACAGGTGATATCGCGACAGGGCTTGGGAAGTTTGCCCGAAAATCTGTGACACGAATTTCGCTGGCCCGATGATGCCGCCGCCCTGCAAGACATACTCGATATCGATGAAAAAGGGGCGTTGCTGCCGACGGGCAAAAAGAAAATCGATTTGGCCGATATGCTGAAAAACGCCATTTCAAAAGAAGCGGTTTACGATTCCTGTCGTCGCCAGGCCATCCTGGAAATTCGCGAGACCCAGCGCGAAATCATTGGTCATGAATTATATTGTTCGCTGGATTTTCTGCGCCACAATCACTTGTCGAGCTTTCAGCTTGAAGGGCCGGGGGAAATTGAAATCCTGTCGCGCGTGCTTGATGAAAAGGTGATGGACTTAACCGAGCAACTGGCCCCGCGTATTTTGCCCGATGTGCTTCATTTAAACATCCAGGTGCAAACCATCTTTTCCGATGCGTTCACCAGTTTCCTTGACAGCGGCGATAGCCGTTTTGCCCGCAACCTCGCCATTGAAGTGTCGCTTGAAAACGCGATTGCCGATTGGTGGGAATTTGAAGATGCCTGCAAATTGCTGCAATCGGCAGGGGTGCGCGTTGGTCTGGACCGCATTACGCTGCCCGCCCTTGAATTTTTATCGCCGCGCAAAATCAATGTCGATTTCGTTAAGGTTATTTGGGACCAAAACATTATTGGCTCAAAACGTGCGACAGTCGCCCAACGTTTGCGGGAATTTGCTTCCGTGCTGGGCGCGCGCAACCTGATCCTGACCCGTTGTGACAGCCGAACGGCCTTGCGGATGGGGCGTAGCCTTGGCGTGGATGCCTTTCAGGGCAGTTATGTCGATGCCTTGTTGGGCGCTTATCTGGCGGAAGAGTGCGATTCTCCGAATGCGGCCGGGAACGAGCGTCGCTGTGCCGTTTGCCAATGGGCCCCGCGCGAAACCGAAAGCAATGGGTGCAGTTTTCATTTCCATGCAGGGAAGGTCCTGCCGCCATTGTGATGGTTTGAGAGGGCTTCTGAAGGTTGGGTGCGCCCAATATGTCTGGTTGGCTGGAAACGGGGCGGACGGTTTGCCCTTGCCAATTCTGTTATGATTTTTTACTGTCAGGTTTCCGGCCAGTTGTTGGCCGGTATGTCGTTATTAAACGGCGCTTATTCTCAGGGCAGGGTGTAATTCCTGACCGGCGGTAACTCCGAAAGGGGAAGCCCGCGAGCGCCTGGCAGTTATCTGCCAGGGTCTAGCAGATCTGGTGTAAATCCAGAGCCGACGGTAATAGTCCGGATGGGAGAGGATAAAGCGTGGCGAAGCGGGACGGGTGAACGATTTCACCCGGATATCCTGTTTTGTCGGGTATCGACAAAGGACGGTGCAGGTTTTGTACCGGACCTTTGACCTTTCTTGCGTGCCCTGATTCGTAAGCCGCCATCAAGGAGGACGGTTATGAATCAGAGTGTTCATCAAGAACCAATATTGTCGCTTTTTGGCGACTCACTAACCCGTATGGAACGTGCCATCGCTGATTTGCAGATGGGCAAAGGGGTTTTGGTTGTCGATGACGAAGATCGCGAAAATGAAGGCGATCTGATTTTTTCAGCACAGCATCTTACCAATCAACAGATGGCGATGATGATTCGCGACTGTTCGGGCATTGTCTGCCTGTGTTTGACGGATGCCCAGGCAACGTTGCTTGATTTGCCGCCAATGGTGGCAAACAACACCTCAAGCATGGGAACGGGCTTTACCGTATCGATCGAGGCCAAGGTTGGCGTGACAACCGGTGTTTCCGCAGCGGACCGTGTGACCACCGTCAAGGCTGCCACGGCTGACGGTGCAAAAGCCGATGATCTGGCCCGTCCCGGGCATGTTTTTCCGCTACGTGCGCGGGCAGGTGGTGTTTTGGAACGCCGTGGTCATACCGAAGCCACGGTTGATTTAATGCGTGTTTCCGGGCTGAAGTCGGCAGGTGTGTTGTGTGAAGTGACCAACCCGGATGGTACGATGGCACGGCTGCCCGAACTGATCGCATATGGGCAAAAGCACGACATGGTCGTGATTAGCATCGAAGATATTGCGAGCTATCGGCAATCCATGCAGGAAGCTGCCGAGTAACCTGTTCTACCCGAATGTTATGGTCATAAAAAAAGGGACGGCGTTTTTGCTGTCCCTTTTTTCGTATAATCATTTGGCATCAGGCTGTTTGAGCATACTTAGTCCGTGATCATGCACCAGACAGGCGTATGGTCCGATGCCTTTTCCTTGCCACGCGGGTCGCGGTCAATATCTGCTGCACTTAAGCGGTCTGCAGCGGCCGGGGTTAACAATAAATGGTCAATGCGCAGGCCGTTATCCTTGTTCCAGGCCCCGGCGCGATAATCCCACCAGCTATATTGATGGCCGCTGGCATTAAAGGTGCGGAAGGCATCGGTATAGCCCATATTCATCATGTTGCGCAGGCGCTTGCGTTCCTGGGTGGAGCACAGAACCTTTTCATGCAGTTTTTCCGGGTCGTAAACATCGGAATCATCGGGCGCAATATTGTAATCTCCGCCCATAACCGCAGCTTCACCACTGGCAAAAATTTTATCAAAGCGGGTGATCAACCGATCCAGGAAATTTAGCTTATAGGCAAATTTCTCTGATCCAACCTCGGTTCCCATGGGCACATAGATGGAGGCGACGCGCACCGGGTTTTCGCCGGAAATGACGGCTTCGATATATCGTGCCTGGTCGTCATCATCATTGCCGGGCAGGCCGCGTTGAACATCCTCGATCGGGAATTTCGACAGGATGGCAACACCGTTATAGGTTTTCTGCCCGTGAACCGCGATGTTATAGCCCAAATCTTCAATTTCCATAGCCGGGAAACCCTCATCGACGGTTTTGGTTTCCTGTAGCAAAACAACATCGGGTGCGGCGGCTTCCAGCCATTCGAGGATATTGGGCAGGCGTGCCTTGATCGAGTTGACGTTCCAGGTGGCGATTTTCATTGGGTCCTCGAATTTGCCTAAAACAGTGCCGAAAAAGAAAACGGGACCTGCGATATCACAGGTCCCGAAAATATTTAACGCTTTAAAAGCCGCCGATCAAATCGAGAAACTTGATCCGCAACCACAAGAGGACGACGCATTAGGGTTATTTACCCGGAATGCCGCACCCACCAGTTCACGGACAAAGTCAATTTCGGCACCACCAAGAAGGTCGAGCGATACTTCATCGACAACCATTTTGGCACCGTAATTTTCAAAGACATGATCGTCGCTGCCGCTTTTGTCATCCAGCGAAAATTCGTACTGAAAACCGCTACAACCGCCGCCGGAAACCTGAAGGCGGAGCATAAGCTCGCCATTGCCTTCATTTTTGATCAGTTCCTGAATACGCGTTGCGGCACTTTCTGTCATCTGTACTTGCCGGGATGCTTCCGCCATTTACATACTCCTTGACGCTCAACCCAACGAAGGGGAATTTTCATGCTGAACAGGATTCTATCACATTCAGACATGGCTGTTTAACCTGTATTTAGCGCGTCTGCGCTAAATGTCAAAACACAGGATCGGCAAGTCTGCCATGTTGTTGGCAGCCGCTGCTTGCGTTTTGCTGTGAAATGGCTCAAAACACCGGCAGACTGTTGGCCTTTGGTCAAAACTCACAACCGCAAAAGTCTTTAATGTCATGAATGTTTTCAGCCAGTTGAAAAGCGATATCGAAGGGCAAATTGCCGCCCTTCAAACCGAGGGTGTCCTGACCGGGGATATTGATACCGCGCGTATCACGGTCGAACCGCCGCGCGATTCCTCACACGGGGATGCCGCCACCAATGCCGCCATGTTGCTGGCAAAGCCTGCGGGAATGAAGCCGCGCGATCTGGCCGAAAAGCTGGCCGAAAAATTGCGCACCGTTCCCGGTATTGCCGCTGTTGAAATTGCCGGTCCCGGTTTTATCAATTTGCGCATGGCAAATGATTTCTGGCTTTCGCAGATTGCCGAGGTTTTGAATGTCGGCACGGCCTATGGCAACAGTGATCTGGGGCAGGGAAAACGGGTGAATGTTGAATATGTTTCAGCCAACCCGACAGGGCCGATGCATGTTGGGCACTGCCGTGGCGCTGTTGTCGGGGATGTTCTGGCAAATCTGCTGGCAAAGGCAGGCTACGACGTTACCAAGGAATATTACGTTAATGATGCCGGGGCGCAGGTCGATGTGTTGGCCCGCTCCCTGCATTTGCGGTATCGCGAGGCACTGGGCCAGGAAATTGGTGAAATTCCGGCGGGTTTGTATCCTGGTGATTATCTGGTGGCACCGGGCAAAAAAATTGCCGCGCGTGACGGGGATAAATGGCTTGATCAGCCTGAAGAAGCCTGGTTGCAGGAATTCCGGGGCTTTGCCATTTCCGAAATGATGGGGCTGATCCGCGAAGATCTGGCCCAGCTTGGTGTCGAACATGATGTGTTCACATCCGAGGCCGCCCTGGTTGCGGCAGGCAAGGTGCAGGCTGCCTTTGATTATCTTGAAGGCAAGGGCGACATTTATGTCGGTGTGCTTGAACCGCCAAAAGGCAAAAAGCCCGATGATTGGGAACCGCGCCCGCAGACCCTGTTTCGTTCAACCGGTTTTGGCGACGATGTTGATCGCCCGCTGAAAAAGTCGGACGGAAGCTGGACCTATTTTGCCTCTGACATTGCCTGCCATTTCGATAAATATGAACGTGGTTTTGCCACCATGATCGATGTTTTTGGCGCCGATCACGGTGGTTATGTCAAACGGATGAAGGCCGCAACAAAGGCCGTCACGAATGGCAAGGGTGATCTGGATATCAAGCTGTGTCAGTTGGTGAACCTGTTTGACAATGGCGAACCGGTCAAAATGTCAAAGCGTTCCGGTACGTTTGTGACCTTGAAAGAAGTGGTTGAAACGGTTGGCAAGGATGTTGTCCGTTTTATCATGCTGACGCGCAAAAACGATGCGACGCTGGATTTTGATTTTGCCAAAGTGACGGAACAGTCAAAAGACAACCCGGTTTTTTATGTGCAATATGCCCATGCCCGGATCAGTTCGGTGTTCCGTCAGGCTGCCGAAGCGTTTAGCAACGTGAATTTTTCCGATGCCGCCCTGGCAGGATGTGATCTTTCGGTGCTGAATTCGGAAGAAGAAATGCGCCTGGTACGCCGTGTTGCAGAATGGCCGCGTATCATCGAACAGGCCGCAACTGCGCATGAACCGCATCGTATTGCCTTTTTCCTGAGCGAAGTGGCAGCGGATTTCCATTCGCTGTGGAACCGGGGCCGCGATAATACCGAACTGCGTTTCATCAAGGCCGATGACCTTGCCGCAACCCAGGCCCGGTTGGCCATGATCCGGGCGGTTGGGCTGGTGATTGCATCGGGCCTTGCCGTGGTTGGTGTTAGCCCGCTCGAGGAGATGTAAGAATGTCCGGGGATCACAGCCGCGGATTATACACCGAAGACCACCGCACACCACAGGGCACACCTGGCGGCAGCGGTTGGAAACGCGGTGCCGCGACTGTGATTCTTGGTGTTGCCGTTATTGGCGGCGGCATTGGCTTTGGGGCCTGGTGGTTTTATGGTCACGGCCAGCATGTGATGCAGGAAGGCGACCTTCCTGTGTTGGTGCCGGAAGGCGGGCCGGTCAAGGTGCGGCCTGATAATCCGGGCGGCATGGAAGTGCCCCATCGCGATACCACCATTTATCAGGAACTTGATGATAGTGGCGGGGATGTTGCCGTTGTTATTGACCCCATTCCCGACATGCCACGGGCACCAGATGCCTCTGAACTGGGGCCGCCGCCCGATGCCCGTAAAATCGTTGGCGGCGAAATGGACATTGCCAATAGCAGCGAGACGACGGCCCCGCAAGGCAGCGAACCCGCAACAGAACCACAAAAACAGGTGGCAACGGAACCTGTAAAACCAGCCGTTCCCACCCCCTCAAATCCCCAAAATTCGACTGCTGCGCCGGGTACAAATGCGGATGGGGCAAAGGCCGTGGCGGAAACGGCGGCAACAAAGGCCGCATCCGATGGGGAATTTCGTATTCAGATGGCGTCCTTTCGCGATCAGGGGCAGGCCAGCGTAGCGTGGAATAAAATATCTTCTGAAAACAAAGATTTGCTGAGTAATCTTAAAATGTTCATCCAAAGGGTGGATCTGGCTGATAAAGGTGTTTTTTATCGTTTGCAGGCGGGTCCGCTGGATGGACGGGCGGCAGCCGATAAGATTTGTTCTGAACTGAAACAACGTAATGTGGGGTGCCTCAGTGTCCGGCCTTGAGCTTAAGCGACCCAAAGCCTGTATCCTTGGACTTGAAGGAACGGCCTTAAGTAATTGGGAAAAAGGTTTTTTTCGCGAGGCTGACCCGTATGGTTTCATCCTGTTTGCGCGCAATGTGGCTGACCCCGATCAGCTTAAACGGTTAACAGCGGAATTGCGCGACATTAACGGGCGCAGCAATTTGCCCATTCTGGTCGATCAGGAGGGCGGGCGCGTTGCCCGTTTAAAGCCGCCGCACTGGCGCAAAATGCCCGCTGCCGGCGTGTTTGGACAGCTATACGAGCAAAAGCCCGATGATGCCCGCGAGGCGGCCTATCTCAATGCGCGCCTGCTGGCGGCTGATTTGATCGATGCTGGTATTTCGGTTGTCTGTGCCCCGGTGCTTGATCTGTATTTTCCGGGCATGAGCGACGTTGTCGGTGATCGTTCCTATGGCAGTGAAGTGGCCAATGTTGTGGCACTTGCCAGCGCGGTGTCGGCGGGTTTTCTGGATGGCGGTGTTATCCCGGTGATCAAGCATATTCCGGGCCACGGGCGTGCCGCTGTTGACAGCCATAAGGATCTGCCGGTGGTCAGTGCCTCCAAAAGCAGCCTGTCGGTCAATGATTTTGAACCGTTCCGCCAGATGAAGGATGTTTTGGCGGCAATGTCGGCACATATCCTGTTTACTGCGATTGATGACCAACGCCCGGCAACGGTGTCGCCCACGGTGATACGCGATGTTATTCGCAATGATATCGGTTTTGAAAATCTGCTGATCAGCGATGATCTGTCGATGGAAGCCCTTGGGGGGTCCCTTGCCAGCCGGACGCATGAATGCCTGGCGGCAGGGTGCGATATTGCGCTTCATTGCAATGGCAAACGCACCGAACTTGAACAGGTGGTTTCCATGTCGCCGATGCTGGAAGGTGCGGCCCTGGAACGTGCATTGGCTGTTACCAATCATATATCTTCACTGAAAGGAGACGTGCCCGCCCGTTCGGTCCTGGCGGATTGGAATGCACGTCTTGGTCAGTTGCTTGCCCCTGTCTGGGCCTCGGCACAAGGAGAAGGTGCTTGAATCACGTTTTTGAAATGATTGTCTCGGCAACCACCTGGGTTTTGCCGGTGTTGTTTGCTGTGACATTGCACGAGGCCGCGCATGGTTATGCCGCCAAAGCGTTTGGTGACGATACCGCACAGCGCGCCGGGCGCCTGAGCCTTAATCCGATCCGTCATATCGATCCGGTGGGGACGATTGTCATTCCCGGTCTGTTGCTGTTAACGGGGGCGCCATTTTTGTTTGGCTATGCCAAGCCGGTTCCGGTGGCCTTTTATCGGCTGAGCCCGCAACGCCTGGGCATTATTGGGGTCGCCATTGCCGGACCGGCCATCAATATCGTGTTGGCGATTATTTCGATCATGCTGTTGGCATGGTTGCCGTCTTTTTCACCGGTCGTGAATGACTGGCTGGGCCGTACCTTGCAAAACTCGGTCGCGTTGAATTGCGTCCTTGCGGTTTTCAACATGCTGCCCATTCCGCCGCTGGATGGCGGGCGTGTCTTGACCGCGATTTCGCCGGCACCTATGGCCCGTGTCTTGATGCGGATGGAAAAAGCCGGCATGGTTTTGCTGATTGCCCTGGTATTTTTGCTGCCTTATGTGACAGCCCAGCTTGGTATTGATCTGCCGATTTTCCGCTGGCTTGTTATTGAACCGGCATCTGCCTTGATCAATTTCCTTGCCGGTATCATTACCTGATCGCGCGATTGATTTCATTGCCGTCATACGAGAATTGAATGGCCGAACCCGTTTCACCAGAATCAAACATAAGCGACGAAGCGTTTGATGTTGCCCCCGTGGATGGGGGCACTCTGGCGGATCGCCTTGTGCTGGATCTGGACGGTTTTGAAGGGCCTATTGACGTTCTTTTGGAACTGGCCCGGGACCAGAAGGTTGATATCATTCGGATATCGATCCTGGATCTGGCGGAACAGTTTTTACAATTTATCAGCCGTGCCCAGGAAATGCGCCTTGAACTGGCAGCGGATTATCTGGTCATGGCGGCCTGGCTTGCTTATCTGAAATCCCGTTTGCTGTTGCCCAAGCAGGATGATGACGAGGAAGAACTGAGTGCAGAAGAAATGGCCGAACTTTTGGCCTTTCAATTGCGCCGTCTTGAAGCGATGAAGGCGGCTGGGGCCAAGCTTTTGGATGGTCCCAATTTGGGACGCGATTTTTTCGCCCGGGGCGCGCCCGAGGAAATGAAGATCACAACATCGTCGGTTTACGATGCGTCGCTTTATGACCTGTTAAAATCCTATGCCCAGATCATGCTGACAGCCGAGGCCAAGACCCTCGAAATTGAGGCCTTCGACCTTTATGCGATGGATGATGCCATTCGTCGTTTGCGTGACCTGTTTGGACGGCGCATTGTGCCGCAATGGACCTTGCTGTTGCAATTCATGCCGCGTGGCCTGGGAACGCCGTTAAAGGCACGCTCCGCCCTGGCAGCGCATTTTGTTGCCAGCCTTGAAATGTGCCGCGACGGGGAACTTGAAATTTCCCAGGAAAAGGTCTTTGGGCCGATCATGTTGCGATCACCGCAAAAAAGGCGGGATGCCGATGAGGCACAACATGCTTTTGAGGGCAGCGATAGCATTGTTGATGATCGGGCGGGCGGGGGCCAGAATGATGATATCCTGATGAAGGATGATCCATCAGAGAACTTGGACGACGAAGCATTTGAACGCGACGGGGACGAAGATGAGCGCGGATGATACCCAACAGCTTGAAATGGATGGCATGAAGCAAAAGCCAGCCATTGATCTGCAGCATTTGCGCATTATTGAAGCTGTGTTGTTTGCCTCAAGCGAACCGTTAAGCGAGAAATTGCTTGCGGCACGTTTGCCTGCAGAGGCCAATATCAATGACATTCTGGCGGAATTGCAGGAAACCTATGCCGAGCGCGGAATCAATCTGGTGCATGTGGGCGAGAAATGGGCTTTTCGGACGGCCCATGATCTTGCAGGCGACCTTCATGTCGAGGTTGAGAAGTCCAAGAAAATGACTCGGGCAACGCTGGAAACGCTGGCGATCATTGCCTATCATGAGCCTGTAACCCGTTCGGAAATCGAAGAAATTCGCGGTGTTGCCTTATCGAAGGGGACACTTGATATTCTGCTGGAGGCCAAATGGATTCGTCCGCGCGGGCGCAAGCGCGTGCCCGGCCGGCCGGTTTTGTGGGCCACGACCGATGAATTCCTGGATCATTTTGGCTTGCAAAACCGCGATGACTTGCCCGGCCTGTCCGACCTTAAGGCGGCAGGTTTGCTTGATAGCCGGCCTGGTATGGGGCGCTACGGGGCCAGTTCGGGCGAGGACAGCCTGCTTCCGGAACCCGAGGATGACGAGGCAAGTACGGAATCGGCCGTGGAGGAGGCGCTTACCAGCCGCAACCTGGCTGAACTGGATGCCGAAATTTACGCGGAGTCTTTGCCCGGTGATGATCTGGAGCCTTAAGCGGGCCTGATTATGAGCCGTAAGGCAAACTATTGCATGATGTGAGTCATGCCGCTAAACCTGACGCCGTAATTGAATTTCATTCGCATTGTCGTATGGGGCAGTGACGTGTCGTCCGATATCATCACGAAGGGTATGTCATGCCGGTTGGCCTGAGCCTTAGAAATGTCAGTCATGAATTTGGCAGCAGCCGGGTGCTGCGCGATATCAATTTTGATGTCGAACCGGGGGAACTGGTTTGCCTGCTGGGGCCTTCTGGCTGCGGTAAAACCACGGCCCTGCGGATTGCCGCGGGGCTGGAGCGCTTGCAGACTGGCACGGTTTTGATCCATGACGAGGTTGTGGCCTCCGCCGGGCAGTATCTGGAGCCGGAAAAGCGCGGTGTTGGGCTGGTTTTTCAGGATTATGCGCTGTTTCCGCATCTCGATGTGGCGGGAAATATCGGCTTTGGTTTGCGCCATCTGGGAAATGCGCAGCGCCAGCAGGCGGTTATAAACGCGCTGGAACGGGTTGGCATGGCGGAATATCTTCATGCATTTCCCCATCAATTATCCGGCGGGCAGCAGCAACGTATTGCCTTGGCACGCGCCTTGGCCCCTGTGCCGCGCGTGATGTTGCTTGATGAACCCTTTTCCGGGCTTGATGTTGCCCGCCGGTCGGAATTGCGCGACACGACGCTGCATGTTCTGAAAAATGCCGGTATTGCGACCATCATGGTCACACATGACCCGGAAGAAGCCATGTATATGGGGGATCGCATTATTGTGATGAATGAAGGGCAGGTGATGCAGGATGGCACGCCGGAGGCGCTTTATTTTCATCCCGCAAATCATTTCGTGGCATCCTTTTTTGGCGAGGTAAATGTCTTTCCGTCACGCGTGGAGGGCAACATTGCCACAACGCCGTTGGGGGACGTTATTGCTGAAAATATGCCCAGCGGAACAGCGGTTGATGTGCTTATTCGGCCCGAAGGACTGCGCATCGGATCACAGGGGCGCGATGGTGATGTGCTGGCCAATATTGATGCCGTGCGGTCGCTGGGCGGGGTCAGTTTGATGCACCTTTCCATTCAGAATGGCCCCCATGTTCACGCCCGTGTGCCGCGTTCGCAGGCTGTCGATAAAGGTGGGGTGGTGTCTATAACACTTGATCCCGAGATGACCTTTGTGTTTCCTAGAGACTAGAAACATGGCAGTAGCGTTAATTTGATAAACACCGCGTTGCGCGGTCGCAGGCTTTCTGCCATTATCCCTTGACCCGTTTAAGGGCGAGTACCGCATTGGAGTAATAAGGTTATGAGTATCGGCGTTTGGCAAATTGTTCTGATCTTGGCCATCGTTCTGATTATTTTTGGCGCCGGCAAGTTGCCGCGTGTCATGGGAGATATGGGCAAAGGTATTCGTAGCTTTAAAGCCGGTATCAATGAAAAAGACGATGATGAATCCGGCAAAATCAGCAATAACAGCTCTGCTTCCGTTTCTAACGAAAGCAAAGACCAAGATTCGGTTAAGTCCTGATCCCGTCTGTCTGACTGGCCTTGCTCTGATAGGCGCTTTTCATGTTTGATATCGGTTGGACCGAAATGGCACTTGTGGCCGTCGTCGCGCTTTTTGTCGTCGGCCCCAAGGATCTGCCCCATGTTCTCTATAAAATGGCTCATTACTGGAAAAAAGTGCGCGGTATGGCGCGCGAGTTCCAGGGTGGTATTGATAGCTTGATCCGAGAGGCCGAGCTTGATGAACTGCGCAAGCAGGCCAGCAGTATAAATACCAGTGCCACCGAATTTCTGGAAAAACAGATTGGTGGTACAGACAGCACAGACAGCAAGGCGACCCCGCCTGCTGAAAAAAAGGCCGATACACCGTCGGTTCCGGCGGATGCGAATATTCCGGCACAATCTGATTCTGGCGAAACATCCGCAGCGGAAAAGCCGTCGTCAGATGCTTCAAATGCTTCAGGTGATAAAGCTGACGTGGCTTCGCCTGCGACAGAAGCCGTGGATATCGCAAAAGATAAACCCAAAGATCAACCCGAACCGGCAACCGACCGGACTCAGCCGGAGAAATAGGCGTGAATATGCAGCTTCAAGACCCGCAGATGCCGATCATGGAGCATCTGATAGAGTTGCGGAATCGCCTGACCTGGTCGGTGCTGGCGCTCTTTGTGACCTTTGGCATCTGCTATTATTTCGTTGAAGATATTTATGGTTTTCTGGTGCGCCCCCTGGCTCAGGCGATGGGGCCGGGCAGTGACCGCAGGATGATTTATACCGCCTTGACGGAAGTTTTCTTTACTTACGTCAAGGTTTCGTTTTTTGCGGCCTGTTTCATCTCAACCCCGGTTGTTTTGGGCCAGATCTGGGCGTTTGTTGCACCTGGCCTTTATAAAAACGAACGCAAGGCATTCTATCCGTTCTTGTTTGCCACCCCCGTCCTGTTTTTCCTGGGCGGCGCGATGGTTTACTATTTCATCATGCCGCTGGCCTGGAAATTCTTTCTCAGCTTTGAATCAACCGGCAGCCAAACGGGCCTGGCCATTCAGCTTGAAGCCAAGGTGGGGGAATATCTCTCGCTGGTGATGAAGCTGATTTTTGCGTTTGGCCTTAGTTTTCAGTTGCCGGTATTGCTGACACTGATGGCGCGGGCAGGGTTGGTCACCGCAGAGGGTTTGGCGAAAAAACGTAAATACGCCGTTGTTATTACCTTCGTCGTTGCCGCTGTCATGACGCCGCCTGATCTGATTTCACAGATCGGTCTCGCGGTGCCGATTATGCTGCTTTACGAAATCTCGATCATCATGGCCCGTATTAGCGAGCGCAAGCGTGCCGCAAAGATGGAAGAGGATGAGCTCGATGATGACGCGGCGCAGGATAAAAGCGATAAAAGCGATGAAGATGATGTAAATGCGCAGTCTGCTGCTGCGGCATCGGCGGGCAATATGGATGAGGCTTCATCCAGTGATGCTGGCGATGAAACATCATCAGAATCCCAAAAGCCGTCAGCTTCATCGGCTTCCGGAATGACGGGGGATGATGACGAAGATGATTTTAATAATGCCCGGTAATTAGACCTCGCAAAAAAACAAGAAATGCTTGGCGGGGTGGACCAATGGTTCACCCCGTCGTATAAGCAGCCCGAAAAATTCAGACAAATAAGGTGCGGTTTCATGCACGACATAAAATGGATTCGTGAAAACCCCGAAGCATTTGACGCAGCCATGAGCATGCGCAATGCCGATATTACAGCAGCTCGCCTGATTGATATTGATGCCGAACGCCGCCGCCTGATGACCGAACATCAGGAATTGCTGGCACGTCGCAAAACCATTTCCGGCGATATTGGCAAGGCAAAAAAGAACGGCGAAAATGCCGACGCGTTAATGGCCGAAATGGGCGGTCTCAAGGACCGTATCAAGGCTGCTGAAGATGGACAGGCTGACTTGAACGAGCAGCTTGACCTGCTGTTGACGTCTTTTCCCAATATTCTTGATGCGTCCGTGCCCAAAGGGGCCGATGAAGACGAGAATGTGGAAATTCGTCGTTGGGGAACACCAGCCGAGTTTGCCTTTACGCCAGCCGAACATTTCGATCTTGGTGAAAAGCTGGGCATGATGGATTTTGCCACGGCCGCTAAACTATCAGGATCGCGCTTTGTGATTTTGCGGCGCCAGCTGGCACGCCTTGAACGTGCCCTGGCACAGTTCATGGTTGATCTGCATGTTACCGAACATGGCTATGAGGAAACCACCACGCCGATGCTGGTGAAGGACGATGCCATGTTTGGCACCGGCCAGTTGCCGAAATTTGCCGAAGATTCGTTTAAAACGACCAATGATTTTTGGTTGATCCCGACGTCGGAAGTCACCCTGACCAACCAGGTTGCCGGTGAAATCGTCGATGTGGCTGATCTGCCATTGCGTTACACCGCATTAACGCAGTGTTTTCGCTCTGAAGCCGGTTCTGCCGGGCGCGATACCCGCGGGATGATCCGTCAGCACCAGTTTTCCAAGGTTGAAATGGTCTCGATTGTCGACCCTGATCAATCGGATGCCGAACTGGAACGCAAAACCAAATGTGCTGAAGAGGTGCTTGAGCGCCTTAACCTGCCATATCGCACGATTTTGCTGTGTTCGGGCGATACCGGGTTTTCGGCCCGGAAAACCTATGACATTGAAGTCTGGTTGCCAGGGCAGGGACGTTATCGCGAGATTTCTTCGTGCTCGAACACGGGTGATTTTCAGGCACGCCGCATGAATGCCCGTTGTCGGGCACAGGGCGACAAGAAAAGCCGGTTTGTGCATACCCTGAATGGATCGGGATTGGCTGTTGGGCGTTGCCTGATTGCGGTCATGGAAAATTATCAGCAGGCCGATGGTTCCATTAAGGTTCCCGAAGCCTTGTTGCCTTATATGGGCGGACTGACTGAAATTTCCGCGACGAAGTAAGGTTTTTACATGATCGATCTGCACAAGGCCCGCATTCTGATTTGCAATGATGATGGTATCGATGCACCGGGTATCAAACTTCTTGAAAGTCTTGCCCGGCAATTTTCAGATGATGTGTGGGTCGTGGCGCCATCGATCGAGCAAAGTGGTGCAGGGCATTCTTTGACCCTGCGCCGCCCGCTGCGCATTCATCAACGCGATGATCGCCATTATGCCGTTGATGGCACGCCAACGGATTGTGTTTTGCTTGCCCTTCAGGTGATCATGCGTGAAACACCGCCCGATATTGTGTTTTCCGGTATTAATCGCGGCGGAAATCTGGGCGAGGATGTGACCTATTCGGGCACCGTTGCGGCTGCCATGGAATCTGCGTTGCTTAATGTACCGGCCGTGGCTTTTTCCCAATATTTTTCACAAAAAATGGTCAGTTGGGACGTTGCCAGGACCCATTTGGCGACGGTGATTTCCTCACTTGTTAAACAAGGATGGCCGCGTAACGTATTGATGAATGTGAATTTCCCGGAAAAGGAACGCGATGGCGGTGCCAAAATTCGCATCACCCGGCAGGGGCAGCGAAGAATTGGCGATCACGTTGCAGAACGTCTGGACCCGCGCGGCGAACCTTATTATTGGGTGGGGGCCATTCACTCGGAATTGCCCGAAGATGAAAACGCTGATTTACATGTGATCGAAAAGGGCGATATTTCTGTAACGCCTATCGGACTTGATTTTACCGATAATGTGACCCTCGAAAAACTGACAAAGGCATTTCAGTGAGCACGTCTGCCATTGCCCGTACAGCGGAAATTGAAACCCTGCTTGGCGTGTTGCGCCAGGACGGTATTCATGACGAAGCCGTTTTAAGTGCTTTGGCCGAAATCCCGCGTGAAATGTTTGTTGCACCGCCCTTTGCCAGCCGGGCATGGGAAAATGTCGCTTTGCCAATCAGCAAAGGCCAAACCATTTCCCAACCTTATATCGTCGCCTTAATGACCCAGGCGCTGCAGTTAAATGACCGCATGAAGGTTCTGGAGGTTGGAACGGGGTCTGGTTATCAGGCGGCCATTTTGGCCCGTTTGGCGCGCCGCGTGTATACCCTGGAACGTCATAAACCGTTGCTGCGCGAAGCCGAAGAACGTTTTCGCACGTTGGGGCTGCACACCATTTCAACCCTGCATGCCGATGGCGGGCTGGGTTGGAAGCCACAGGCACCGTTTGACCGCATCATCGTAACGGCGTCAGCACAGGATGTGCCGCCGGTTCTGGTCGATCAGCTGGCTATTGGTGGGATTATGGTGGTTCCGGTTGGCGAGGTTTCGCATACGCAGATTTTGTTGCGTGTGATGCGCACTCCGACCGGCATTGATGTTACGGAACTGATGCCGGTGCGTTTTGTGCCTATGTTAGCCGGCACCGAAGAATTCTGAAATTCCGCGTCGCACGAAAATTCTGATCTCGTTACCGATTGTTAACCGGTGATGGGGGAAAATCTGCGACATGATGAAAAATTATGTCAAACACGTCGTTCATAACGTCCGGACGTTGCTGTTTGTCTGCGGGACAACAGCAGCCCTCGGTGGGTGTTTGCTTAATTCCAAGCCCGTCCCGGTCGTGTATGATGAGGGCTCTAATTATGCGCTGTCGGCAATGCCGGAGCTGCGTAATGGCGAGCGTGTCATTACGGTTAAGCGCGGGGACAGTGTTTCGGTGCTGGCTGAACGGTATCATGCCGATTTTCGCAAATTTGCCGCCAGAAACAATCTTCGTGCGCCTTATGTGATATATCCGGGCCAGCGTTTGGTTTTGCCGCCCTGGCAGGCTGACTATGACAGTTCCCCGCCGGAAACGGCTGTGGCGCAATCCTCGCGTCGTTCCTCGGGGCGGAAAAATGTTGTTATTGCCGGGCGCTCCCAGTCGGTTAAAGTGACGTCTTCGCCGCTTAGCCCCCCTTCGCAGGCCAGAAAGTCGTCTGCTGCTTCTGCAGCACGGTCGGATCTGAGCCCGGTTACGGATATTACCGCATCCAAAAGCAAAGTTATCGCTGGGGCTCGCTTACCTGTTCCAGGTATTAAGCCGCAGGATATGGCGGCAAAGGCGGAACGAAAATTTGCCTCGGCCAATAATTGGCATGATTCATCACGTAATAAGGCGACAAGTAGCCAAGCGGGGTCGGGGGCTGTGGCGTCGCATACGGCAACGCGCCCGGCAAAGGTCAATGTCGATAATATCGTGCCCGCCGGGCGCCAGGGTTTTATCTGGCCGGTGCAGGGCAAGGTTGTTTTGGGTTATGGTGCCGGTCCCGGGGGCCTGTTTAATGACGGCATCAACATTGCCGCCGAACGGGGCACGGCCATTCTGGCAACGGATAATGGCGTTGTGACCTATGTTGGCAATGAGCTGCGCGGTTTTGGTAATCTGATTTTGATCAAGCATGCCGATGGTTATGTGTCGGCCTATGCCCATACCGAAAATCCGCTGGTGGCACGCGGCGATATCGTAAGGCGGGGACAGCAGATTTCTTCTGTTGGTTCGACTGGGGCCGTGAATAGGCCGCAGCTTCATTTTGAAATCCGCAAGGGGCGCAAATCGCGCAATCCGGTCAAATATTTGCCCCGGGCTGTGGCGTCGCGATAAGGATCAAACAAAACCGGCTTGGGTATGATCAGGCCGGTTTTGTCGTTTTATCGTCTTGCGTGCAATAATCAGGAAATACTTTTGCCCTGTTCGCCGGCCACTTCCTGAATGAACTGCCAGGCGACTCGTCCTGAACGACTGCCGCGTGTCACCGTCCATTCCTTGGCACGGGCGAAAAGGTCATCTTCGGGGATATCCAGGCCGTATTCCTTGGCGTAACCGGCGATGATGTCAAAATAGACGTCCTGGGAAATATTATGGAAGCCAAGCCACAGGCCAAAACGGTCAGACAGCGAAACCTTTTCTTCAACGGCTTCGGACGGGTTGATTGCAGTTGAGCGTTCGTTTTCAATCATGTCGCGCGCCATCAGGTGGCGGCGATTGGATGTTGCGTAAAAAATGACGTTTTCCGGGCGGCCTTCAATCCCGCCATCAAGCACGGCTTTAAGTGACTTGTAGGATTCGTCTTGCAAATCAAAAGACAGGTCATCGCAAAAAAGAACGGTCTTGCGTCCACCATCCTGCAGGATTTTGAGCAAAACGGGCAGGGTGGGAATATCCTCGCGATGAATTTCCACCAATGCCAGGGAAGACGGTGCCTCCTGATTAATTAGTGCATGCATTGCCTTGACGATAGAGCTTTTGCCCGTGCCGCGTGCGCCCCATAACAGGGCGTTATTGGCCGGAAGGCCCTGGGCGAAGCGTTTGGTGTTATTATATAGAATGCGCTTTTGTTGTTCGATCCCCTGCAAAAGCCCGATATCAACCCGGTTTACCTGTTTGACGGGCTGCAAATATCCGGTTTCCGCATGCCAGACAAACGCATCCGCACAGGAAATGTCGTTTTGCTGGCGCGGCGGCGGGGCCATCCGTTCAAGCGCATCGGCAATGCGGGTTAATGTGGGCAGCAAATTGGCAAGGGTATCGGTCATCGGGGCCTCTTGGATGTTTTCGTTTTTGGTGGCGGGGAAGGGTCGTCCCTGC
This sequence comes from Thalassospira sp., assembly GCA_050299455.1. Lineage (GTDB taxonomy): Bacteria > Pseudomonadota > Alphaproteobacteria > Rhodospirillales > Thalassospiraceae > Thalassospira. The sequence continues at coordinate 7,104 of JBNKVZ010000025.1, read as the reverse complement.
ATTTTATGGCCGAACCCTAGCACAGCATGCTTTGGGGGGAATAGCCTGTATGAGGTGGCGTTGGAACTGTGAATCTGGTCACAAAGACGCGTGGATGTTGGAAATTCAACCGCCAATGCGCAAGGATGTGTGATTTATAAGGCACGGCTGGGCGAGTTTAAGGCAAAAAGAAGCGATCTTTCTTGCAACGGCGCATTACACCGTTATATTCCGGCAGTTGATTGGTTTTTCTGTTTTAGGTTAGGAGTTCCTAATGTTGATTTCACCGGCTTTTGCTCAGGGTGCTGGTGGCGCTGCTGGCGGAGCGGATATGCTGACCAGCTTTCTGCCGCTGATCCTGATTTTTGTGGTTTTCTATTTTTTGCTCATTCGTCCGCAGCAGAAGAAACAGAAAGAACACAAAGCAATGCTGGCTGCGGTTCGCCGCGGTGATAAAATCGTTACGGCTGGCGGGATCATCGGAACCGTTTCCAAGGTGGTGTCGGACGAAGAAGTTTCTGTCGAGATTGCTGACGGTGTGAAAGTCAAAGTCGCACGCGGTATGATCTCGAATGTTCTGTCGCGCACTGAACCGGCCAAGGGTGGTTCGGATGCCGCAGACAAGGTTGACGTTAAAAAAACTGACGAAGTCAAAAAAGACTGATTTTTGTCAAATCTTCGGGCGGAACCTCGCGGTTCCGCCTTTCTGCATATTACTGGCGGTCGGCCGGGCAAGTTCTTCCATTTTTCCTGATTGAGCCCTAAGCCCGATGTCGCAATGTTCCCCAGACATCTCTGGTTAAAGGACACATGCTTTATTTTACCAAATGGAAAGCGACACTGGTTTTGCTGGTGTGCGTTTTGGGCGTGATATATGCCGCGCCAAACTTCCTTCCCAAAAACACGTTCCCTACCGAAGCGAGCTGGATGCCCGGCAAGCAGATCAGCCTGGGTCTTGACCTGCGGGGCGGTTCACACATGCTTTTGGAAGTCGGGGTCGATAGCGTTATTCGTGAACGTTATGATTCGCTGACCGAAAACATGCGTGATGCCTTGCGTGAAGCCCGTATCCGTTATCGCGGTTTGCGCGGCTCGGCTGAAGGGGCATCTGTCACCATCGTCAATGCTGGTGATGTTGAAAAGGCCCGTTCGCTGATTGGGAAGCTGGACCCGGAAACGGTTGTTGGTGGTGAAGGCAACCACATCATGCTGACCTACAACGAAAAAGCGCGTCGCAAAATGGTCGATCGGGCCATTAGCCAGTCGCTTGAAGTTGTGCGTCGCCGTGTTGACGAATTGGGGACGACGGAACCGTCGATCCAGCGTCAGGGCGAAGACCGCATCGTTGTTCAGGTTCCTGGTCTGAATGATCCCTCGCGTTTGCGGGATATTCTGGGCCGGACGGCAAAGATGAATTTTCATCTGATCAACGAAAGTAAAACGCCGCAACAGGCGCGCCAGACCGGTATTCCGCCCGGGGCCGTGATTATGCCGGCAGCGGATGATGCGTCGCCTGGCGCACCACAGGAATATCTGGTGGATCGTCGCGTTGTTGTTTCCGGCGATAACCTGATTGACAGTCAGCCGACCTTTAATGACGGTCGTCCGGTTGTTTCCTTCCGCTTTGATGCGGCAGGCGGGGCGCGTTTTGGCGATGTGACCAGCAAAAATACCGGCCGCCGTCTTGCCATTGTGCTTGATGGCAAGGTGATTTCGGCCCCGCGCATCAATGAACCCATTATGGGCGGCAGCGGCATCATTACCGGCCAGTTCAGCGTGCAGGAAGCAAACGACCTGTCATTGCTGTTGCGTGCCGGTGCCTTGCCTGCGCCGATGAAAATCCTCGAAGAACGGTCCGTTGGTCCGGGGCTTGGTCAGGATTCCATTGATTCGGGTGAAATTGCCGCTGTTCTTGGCATGGTGTTTGTCGTGGTCTTCATGGCGATCAGCTATGGCCTGTTTGGTATTTTTGCCAATATTGCGCTGCTGATAAACCTCGTCCTTATTCTGGCGGTAATGTCGATATTGCAGGCAACTCTGACACTGCCTGGTATTGCCGGTATCGTTCTGACAGTGGGGATGGCGGTTGACGCCAACGTTCTGATTTTTGAACGTATCCGCGAAGAGCGAAAAATCGGACGATCCATTATCAGTTCGATTGATGCCGGCTACCGTAGTGCGATGTCGACCATTCTTGATGCCAACATCACCACGCTGATTGCGGCACTGGTGTTGTTCAGCTTCGGTTCTGGCCCGATCAAGGGTTTTGCCGTGACGCTGGCGATCGGGATCATCACATCGATGTTTGCTGCCATCTGGGTGACGCGACTGATTGTGGCCTATTGGGTCAAATATCGTCGTCCCACCAAGCTGGTATTGTGAGGAAGGGAGCAATACGCACATGAAACCTTTGCATATGGTTCCGGATGACGTGAACATCCCGTTCCTCAAATTCCGGAAGCTGTTTTATATCTTCTCGCTCTCGATGGTTCTTGTTTCGGGTGTCCTGTTCTTCACCAAGGGTCTTAATTTCGGTATCGACTTTCGGGGCGGTATTCTGCTCGAAGTCAAAACCGATGGCCCGGCAGATGTCACAGGCCTGCGTAACAAGCTTGGCAGCCTGGGGCTTGGTGACGTTGCCATTCAGCAGTTTGGCGAACCTGACGACGTTCTGATCCAGCTTCAGCGCCAGGATGGCGATGAAAAGGCCCAGATGGCGGCTTTGGAAACCGTGACCAAGGCACTTGGCGACGGGGTCAGCATCCGCCGGTCCGAGCTTGTCGGGCCGAAGGTCGGTAGCGAACTTAAAGAAGCCGGTTTGTATTCGGTCCTGATCTCGCTTGCGTTGATCATGATTTATATCTGGCTTCGTTTTGAATGGCAGTTTGCCGTGGCGTCAGTCGTTGCCTTGCTGCATGACGTGATCATCACGGTGGGCTTGTTTGTTGTCTCAGGTATTCAGTTTGACCTGGCAACGCTTGCCGCAATCCTGACCGTTGGGGGTTATTCCATCAACGATACGGTGGTTGTGTTTGACCGTATTCGTGAATTCATGCGCAAATATCGTAAAATGGATTTGCCGGAACTTCTCGATCTGTCGATCAACACAACGCTTTCGCGTACCGTGATGACGTCCTTTACGACATTGCTGGCCCTGATCGCGCTGTTCCTGTTTGGTGGTGAAGCCATTCGTGGTTTCACGTTCGCGCTGATTTTCGGCATCGTGATCGGGACATATTCCTCGATCTGTGTCGCGTCACCTTTGCTGGTCTTGCTGAAATTGCGCCGCAAGATTCCGGAAGGCGAAGAAGCCAATACCGAAGAGGCAAATGCGCTGTAATTTCGGACTGCGGTAACATTTGATCGCACCAGACATTTACAGAAAGGCCGGGTTCGTGCGACAACGATCCGGCCTTTTTTGTGCCCAATGCAGGCTCTATAAGGTCTGTCCCATCCGTTATCATAAGCGAGGTCTCCCATGTCGATAGACGTTACACCGATGGTCGCATCGGGTCGTAAAATTGTTTCGAGTTACGGGGATGGTCTGTTCAGATTTGGCAACGAGAAGGCGGAAGGGTCGGTTCTGTTGTTTCCGGGGGAATTCCTTTCCTGGCCACATCAGGATATTTCCACTGTGACCGAGGAATCGTTTGCCGAGGTTATTTCCCGTGCCGGGGAGGTCGATATTTTGTTGCTGGGGATGGGCCCGAGAATGCAGCCGGTCAAAACCGCCTGGCGTAACGCCTTGCGCCCGCACGGCATTGTTATTGAACCAATGGATACGGGTGCTGCCTGCCGGACCTTTAATGTCCTGTTATCCGAGGAACGCCGGGTTGCTGCGGCATTGATTGCGGTTTGACTGGGCCGTAACGCGGCTTTTCTGACCGAATGGTTTATGGCCTTTGCGGGAACCTTTCCCGCCCCCTGGCGCGTTGTATGGATAGAAAGAATATTCGTACAGACAGGGGACGGTGGGGCACCTATCACGCGATGATGGGTGTTTTGCCGGTAAGGGCTGCTAATTTATGGAAGAATTGACTTCGGGCCTGCACAGCCTGACCGAACAGATCGTTGCCAAATTCTCCGGCTGGGCTGACCTGGTCGGTGGCGGCGATGTCGGGCGTGTGATCGTCGCAATTGCCGTTTTGCTGTTTTTCATTTTGATACGCAAGCTGCTGGCGCATGGTGTGGTTGGGGGCATGCGCAGGCTTGCCAGTAATCGGAAACACCAAACCCTTGCGATGATTTTCAATGCGATACAAACGCCTGTTGAAGTGTTTGTCGTGTTGCTTGGCTTTTATTTTTCAGCCGAAGTTATCGACTTTTCCGATAAAACCGACGCCGCCATTTTCAGTGTTTTGCGGGTTTTTGTTATTGCCACGATTTTCTGGGCATTTTACCGCATGGTCGAACCGCTGGCGTTTGGTTTTAATACCTTTGCCGGTCGGTTTGGCGCAGGCCTGGCCGATGATTTGCGACAGTTTTTCATTCGATGTGTACGCACCCTGGTGGTCGTATTGGCCGGTGTTGCCTTGCTTGAAGATTGGGGCATCGATGTGACCGCCTTTTTGGGTGGGTTGGGGTTGGCCGGCATGGCGGTTGCGCTGGCAGCAAAGGATTCGGTTGCCAATGTCTTTGGCGGTTTGACCATTTTTGCCGACAAGCTGTTTAAGCGCGGCGACTGGATCGAAACGCCGCATTTTGAAGGCGTTGTTGAATTTGTTGGTCTGCGGGCAACAAAGGTGCGCACCTTTTCCAAGGCGCTGGTGGTGATGCCAAATGCCGAGATTGTCGATTCCCCGGTCATCAACTGGACCCGCATGACCCATCGCCGCATCAAAATGGTGATTGGCGTTGAATATCGGACGACGGCCGATCAGATTGAAAAAATCATTGAACGTTTGCGTACGTTTTTGCAGGAAGACGAAGATGTTGCGCAGGAAGATGTGCCGCAGATGGTGCATTTGGCCGATTTTGGGCGCAGTTCAATCAATATCGATCTTTATTATTTTACCCAAACGACCGACTGGCTGAAATGGCGTGACATTCGGAACCGGCATATCATTGCTTTTAAACGCATTATCGAAGAAGAAGGGGCAGCATTTGCATTCCCGTCCCAGTCTCTGTATGTGGAGAGCATGCCGGATGTGAAAATGTCCAACGTGGCGGCAGATCGTGACGAGCAGAACAATGAAGCACCCCCGCATGCTGAAAGCTCTGAAAAAGTTGGTTGAGATGACGGCGGGTGAGTGACGGATATTTAGAAATCAATGAGTGATACACCCAGCCTTTCCTATTGTGCCGATTATGTCCGGCGGAACGACAAGGACCGTTTTCTGTGCGCGCTATTCGCGCCGGCTGAAAAGCGTGAGGATCTTTTTACGCTGTATGCCTTTAATCAGGAAATATCGAAAACCCGCGAAATGGTCAGCGAGGCCATGCTGGGGCAAATCCGTTTGCAATGGTGGCGTGATGCCGTGGCGGATATCGCCAAAGGTGAAATTCGCAAACACGAGGTTGTCGAGCCACTTGCGGTTTTGATCGGGCAGGGGCGCCTTGCCCCCCAAACCCTGGAAGCCATGATTGATGCCCGCGAGTTTGATTTGTTTGATCAAGCCCCCAAAGATATGGCAGCCCTTGAACATTATGTTGATGAAACATCGGGCCGGTTAAGTGAAGTCGCAGCCACACTGCTGGGCACAGAGGATGAGGATGCACTGGCCGCAGCACGCCTTGCGGGAAATGCCTATGGCCTGGTGGGGATTTTGCGCGCAATGGTGTTTCATGGCCGTGCCAAACGCCAATATGTGCCCGAGGATCATTTGCAAAAACATGGTGTGGCGACAGGGGATATTTTCGAGTTCCGCAAGACAGACGCGGTAAAGGCAATGACGCAAGACCTTGCCGGTCAGGCGCAGGATAAAATCATTGCGGCACGTAAGATGCGCCGTCATCTCCCTAAAAAAGTTGTACCGGCCGTTTTGCCCATTGTCCTGGCGGAAAATTACTTAAAGAAGCTGAAGAAGGCAGGTTTTGACCCGTTTTCGGCTGAATTTGGTCTGGCACGCCCTGCCAGTTTCAAGCTGACTTTAAGGGCACTTTCTGGATATTGGTAAGACAGTAGCTTTACAACCCAAAAAAAGGTTATAAATCTTTATAGATCAACTGCTTCAGAACCTGTTTTTGTCAGGTGACCGGTGGTCAAAGCCTGCGGGGTCCAAAATGAAAATATTCAGAAATATTGCGATCTTGGTTATCATCCCGGTGGGTTTGCTGATGGCATTCTGGTCGCATACTAATCAGGCCGCGGCGACCTCGATTGACCCTTTTGTCGGAACCTATCACGGGACGGCGATTTCCGAAGCGACTGATGAAATGAAAGCCCGTGACCTTGATGTAAAGATTCGAAAGGTCGATGACGGCTTCTCGGTCGGTTGGTCAACGGTCATTTACAAACCTGATGGTCGGGAAAAAAAGAAGACCCTTAATATTGAATTTTTCAATACCGAACGGCCCGATATTTATGGCAGCGCCATGCGCACCGGCCTGTTTGGCAAGCGCGTGCCCAATGACCCGTTAAAAGGCCAGCCCTTCGTTTGGGCCCGTATCGTTGGCAAAACGCTTACGGTTCATGCCATGTATATTCTCGATGATGGCGGTTATGAAATGCAGGTCTATGAACGGACCCTTGATGCCAAGGGTAATTTGGATCTTGTTTTTAAACGTTTTCGCAACGGTAAAAGCATTCGCGAAATTACCGGCAAACTGACCCGAGTTAAATATTGAACATAGCGTGATCTGAAGACATTCGCGAAAAACGCCCGCGCAAGCTGCACGGGCGTTTTGTTATGTCGGGCGGGCTTGCGTCGGTGCCGCCTTAATTGCCGATTTCAACCAGCCATTCATCAAAGGCGGGAATGGCGCGGTCGGTATAAAGTTTTTTACGATCCCGGCCTTTAACCCGTTTTGTCAGTTCAAGTTCGGGAAACAGGCCAAAATTCACATTCATTGGCTGAAAGCTGTCGGCATCGGCACCGCCGGTAATATGGCCCAATTCATGGGCGATAACGCCCTGCACCTCATTTGCGGTATCGGCCGCATTGATTAGCCCGCTATAGATCGGAA
>JBNKVZ010000024.1:0-39502 GCA_050299455.1 Thalassospira sp. | reverse complement strand
AACTGCGCACACCGGCATTGATCCTGGTACATAACCACCCCAGCGGCAACGCGCGCCCCCGCCCCCGTCACACGGCAATATCGACATAACCCGCACAATGATCGCGGCCACCAAGGCCATGAAAATCAATGTGCATGACCACATCATCGTCACCTGGGCGGGCTATAATTCGTTTAAAACGCCGGGGCTGATTTAACCGCAAATCATGCCCCACATACCCCAAATGCTCCACGTAAATATTGCCATCAATCAAGGCAGTTCAGGGCAACGGCGCATTGCTTTGGCCTAGCCAAAGTACAGATTGCAACCACGCTCCCCCCGGTTTCGGTATGGCTTTTTGTCGCCCGCCTTTGACGCAAAAGCCGTGCGTCTCGCTTTTTTGTATCAAATTCAACAGGCCGACATGCGCGAGTTCTGGTACGAATTTGGCGTTGACAACACACCCTTAAATCAATATTGGATACAATTATGGTTTCGGATACAAATAAAACACAGGCAGAATCGATTGCCGACAAAATCAGGACCTTGATCCTGAACGGCACATTTCAACCCGGTCAGCCATTGCGGCAGGAGGCGCTATCAGAACATCTTAATGTCAGCCGCACTCCGTTGCGGCACGCCTTGCAATCACTTGCCGAAAACGGACTGGTTGAAACAACCGGATTTAAAGGGGCTCGCGTTGCAAAGCCCGACCCTGGAATGGTCGATGATCTGTTTGCAATGCGGATGCTGCTTGAACCGCTTGCCCTGAAATCGGCCTTTCAACATCACACCAAACTTGATTTTGCCGCCGCCGAAATGGCGCTTGATGCCGCCGAAAACGAACAGCAGCCCTCGCGCCTTTCCGATTTGAACTGGACCTTTCACGACGCGCTATATCGCCCCTCGAACCGACACACGCTGTTACGCACCATCGAACATCTCAACAAGGCCTCGGCCCTTGCCGAGGTCATCGCAAGCTCAATTGTCGCCCGGCCTGAAAAGTCGGCGGCTGAACACCGGCAATTGCTTGAAGCGTGCAAAAATGGCGACGAAACCGGCGCGATTGCATTGCTTGGCACGCATTTACAATTGGCCCATCATGACATTCGAAACAGGAACCCCAGGGAATGCCCATCATCAACAGAATAGCCGAATTTCACACCGAAATGAGCCAGTGGCGGCATCACTTGCACGCCAATCCCGAACTTTCCTATCAGGAATATGAAACCGCCAGATTTGTTGCGCAAAAGTTACGATCCTATGGGATCGAGGTCACCGAAGGCGTTGGAGGAACCGGGGTTGTCGGGGTTCTTTATGGCAACAGAAAGGGCGCCCGCTCTATCGGGTTGCGTGCCGACATGGACGCATTGGCAATTGAAGAACGCAACGATTTTGCCCATCGTTCGGTAAACAAGGGCGTTATGCACGCCTGCGGGCATGACGGGCACACCACCATGCTGCTGGGTGCGGCGCGCTATCTTGCCGAAACCAAAAATTTTGCAGGCCGCGTTGTTTTTATTTTCCAGCCAGCCGAGGAAATGGGCGGTAAAGACGGCGGCGCAGCCCGCATGATCCGCGAAGGCCTGTTTACAAAATTTCAATGCGACGAAATTTATGGCATTCACAACTGGCCGGGAATGGATATTGGCACCTTTGCGGTAAAAGCTGGCCCGATGATGGCATCAGGCGACAGCTTTGAAATCGAGGTAACAGCAACCGGAATGCACGCCGCCCAGCCGCAAAAAGGGGCTGATGTTGTGTTAACCGCCGGGCACATTCTGGTCGCCCTTCAGCAAGTTTCCGCCCGCAACATAGACCCCCTTGACGCGATCGTTGTCAGCGCAACACAAATTCACGGCGGCGACGCCTATAATGTTTTGCCAAACAAGGTCACCATTTGCGGCACGGTCCGGGCCTTTTCGCCCGCCGCACGCGCCGCCGCCGAACCGGCAATACGCCGGATTATCGATGGCATTGCCTTGTCAACCGGCGCGCAATGCAAACTCTCCTACCATCAGCAATATCCAACCCTGATAAATTCGCACGCAGCAGCCCTTACGGCCGAAGCTGCCGGGTTATCGGTATTTAACAAGGTTGATACAAATCCGCCCCAAACCATGATTGTCGAGGATTTCGCCTTCATGCTTGAAGACCGGCCCGGATGTTACGGCTGGATCGGCAATGGCCCGGATGACAATGGCCGTATCCTTCACAGCGCATGGTTCGATTTTAACAACGACGCCCTGCCATATGGCGCATCATACTTTGCCGCCCTGGTCGAGGCCCCCTGAAACCAGATAGGACACACGCCCTTTGGGATGCCAGTGCCACTCGCCAATATCGGCCTTAAAACAAGTTGCCCCACCCGACCACACCAGCAAATGACCCTGCTGCCTGCCACAATACCGGCTGGCGAAACAACAGCATGGCGCAAAAACGGGTCCTGCCCACATCAGACGGGCGGGGCCTGATGTGATTTTATTTCTGCTACGCTCAGTTCAAGACCAATGTGGGAAAGTTCGGTTGCATCAAACAGGGCTTCGCTTACACCATTATCGCCCAAGGGCGACATCACAGGTGCAGTATCCTCCCGCAGGGTTTCAGCAAAACCGACATCGCCCCGCTATCGCAAGATTGAAAAATAAAGGTTGTGCCCATAAAAAACACCCGGCCAGAATGACCGGGTGTTTGGGGCGATAAAACCCGCAAATATTATTTAAACCCGGCCACCGCATGGGGCACATAAGGGGCTTCAAGCCGGGCGATTTCATCATCACCTAACCCCAGCGTCATCGCCGCAACTGCATCATCCAAATGATGCGGTTTGGATGCGCCGACAATTGGTGCTGTAACGCCGTCTTTTTGCAACAGCCACGCCAAAGCCACCTGTGCGCGCGGAACCCCGCGTTCCTTGGCGATCTCACCGACGGCATCAACCACTTTATGGTCGGCATCCTGTGTATGTTCATATAACCGTTTGATGACTTCATCCTTTTCATCGCGGTTGGTTTTTTCATCCCAGTCGCGGGTCAGTTTGCCGCGGGCCATCGGGCTCCACGGGATCACGGCAATTTTCTGATCAGCACAAAGCGGCAGCATTTCGCGTTCTTCTTCGCGGTACAGCAAATTCAAATGATTTTGCATACTGACAAACGGCGTCCAGCCATTGACGCGCGACACATATAACGCCTTGGCAAATTGCCATGCATACATGGATGACGCGCCGATATAACGTGCCTTGCCTGCCTTGACCACGTCATGCAGGGCTTCCAGGGTTTCTTCAATCGGGGTGCCATAATCCCAGCGATGGATCTGGTACAGATCGACATAATCCGTGCCCAGCCTTTTTAAACTGGCATCAATTTCATCAAATATCGCCTTGCGCGACAGGCCCGCCCCGTTGGGGCCAGGACGCATACGGTGAAACACCTTGGTTGCCAAAACCACATCTTCGCGGCGGCTAAAATCCTTGATCGCACGGCCAATAATTTCTTCTGACGATCCGTCGGAATACATATTGGCGGTATCCAGGAAGTTAATCCCGGCTTCCAGGGCCTTGCGAATGATCGGGCGGCTTTCTTCTTCGGGCAGGGTCCAGGGATGCGCCCCGCGATCAGGCGTGCCATAGGTCATACAGCCCAAACATAAACGCGAAACTTCCAGGCCGGTGGAACCGAATTTAACATAATCCATATGCCGTCTCCTGTCAGGAAAGGCAGCAGGCTCCATTCACACGGTAAAACGATGATGGCCCTGATCGCAGGCACTCAATAACGCATGGAACCGCCGCCAAAATGATGAGATATCCCCATCATAGCCCAAACCCGGCCAGATCAAACGCGAAGTTTTTCCTTAGGTTATGTTCTGTTTTTTGCCCGCTTGCCAAACCAGGGCCCCCGCATAATCGGGCCAGGCATCAAGATAACGGGTATCGGCGGGCAGCCTTAATGCCGGGTCATTGATCGCGGTGCATTTAAAGATGGCTTCATACACACACCATTGCTGGTAAAAATCAAACTGTCGCGGGTCATTTTCAATGTCGCGCATCCGGTTTTGATCAAACTGGTTCGGATCATCCCGCCGCCCCGCCCCAAACAGCCATTTTTCCAGCCGGGCAATGTTGCGTGACGGATCGCGATATTCAACATCAATGCCCACCGACCCGTCCCGACAAAAGGCCACGGCAAAAATATCGCGGCTATGCGAAATGCTTGCGCCATAAAACCCGGCATTTCCCGCCCGGCAAAGGGCAGGCTTGCCTTCCGCATCACGATGATAGGTCAAACCGCTTTCGCCCGTTACCCTAAAGGCAAGGTCACATAGCGCCACGCGCGCCAAGTCAGACGTCACCTTGCGCCGTTCAAGGCGGTTTTCCGGCAGGTTATGCAGTTGCTGCCAGCCCCAGAAAACCCGGCCTTCAAAGGCGGATATTATCTGCATTGCGCCATCCCGTTTCCATATTCTCGCATTTGCCCCAATCACACCACAGGCACATCTTGCAAAGCTGCCTTTTAGGACAAATGACAGGGCGACAAAAGACAGCAAACGCCAGAAAACGCCCTAAAACACCCTGAAAAGACGGCAAAATCAGCCGGAACCGCCTTGCGGGCCGCGCGTTTAATGAAAACCCGCCACCATTGATCCTTGCGACCAGTTTGATCACATTTATGGATAGGTTATGGCCTGGCCTGTTTACTTGATCACTTTCAATGCCCTACAACAGGATATCAATAGTTCCAAAACATGGAACCCACCCCGTACCAAAGCATATTTCGCCCCCTGTCTTACCCCATTGAAAGTATAAAGGAGCCTGACTGCATGATGCGTTCACTCAAATTCGCCATATTGGGCATGCTGACAATATTTGTTGTGGCTTGTACCGCGCCTATCATGCAGGTCGAAAGCCAGCCTTTTCCCGATGCCACACAAAAGCTGACAATGGACCAAATTCAGGACGCCATCATCAAGGCGGCCAGTTCGCGGGAATGGACGGTTAAAAAACTTTCGACGGGCAAACTTCTGGCAACCTATGCCCCGCGGGATCATGTTGCCAAGGTCGAGATCGATTTTTCCCAGCAGGAATTTTCAATTCTGTATGTCGACAGCACCAATCTGAAATATAGTGGCGGCACCATTCATAAAAACTACAATCGCTGGGTCAATAATCTGAAGGTTGATATCCAGCGCGAAGTTGCCGCTGCTGTTGCTGCGGCTTCCTGAGGAAAGCAAAAAGTCCAAGATGCAGTCTATCCCGGCTTCTATTTCCCGATGGGCACTGTGGCAGGACAATGCCAAACAGCCCACCCTGACGACCCATCTGTCTGGCGGAAAAGCAGCCGGGATTGACAATCAGGACCTGGCGCGCGGCATTGCCCCCGCCTGGCGGCGGCGTCTGGACCTGTTTGGCCGTGCCAGCGCCGAAGTCCTGGCCCGGATATTTGATGGAAGCTCCCCCGATGACATTCGCAATTGCCGGGTTATTTTTTCATCACGACATGGCAATATCGAACGCACCCTAAAACTGCTGGGCCAAATCGCGCGGGCGGAAATTCCCTCACCGGCCGATTTCAGCATGTCGGTGCATAATGCGCTGGTGGGCGTTGCCTCGATCAATTGGGGCATCACACAATCGCACAGCGCCATTTCGGCAGGCAATGACAGCTTCATCGCCGCCCTGACCGAAGCACTCACCCAACTGGCTGATGACCCAAGGCACCGGGTTGCCATTGTTTATATCGACCTTCCCCTGCCCGATGTTTATGCGCGCAACGACCCCGAAGGCATGAAGGGCACCGCCTTTGCCCTGCGCCTTGATGCGCCCCAAACACCCAAAGCCCGCCAAACACCTGACACACAACCGGATGATACAAAAGCAATCAGGCTGGAATTTCAGCCGGTTTCCGTCCCGCCGGAACAGGCACCCGCCCGAAATGCCACCTTCCCGTGCGCCCATGCCTGCCAAATGGCGGATTTTCTAGCCAAACTGCAAAACAGCGCCGCCAACGGGGAAGATGCAACATGCCTTTTGGCCGGGCATAGCTTTGCCTGGAACCTGGTGCATCATGGATAACATGCGCCCGCCGCCTCATGATCACCGCCAAAATCATCCCGAACATATCGGCGGAAAATTGGGTGGAAAAATCGGTCAGGCGTGGCGGCTATGTGCCACCGGCCTGGCTTTTTGCATTTTTGGCGGCGGCGCATTATTGCTGGCCTTAACCCTGTTTCCCCTGATGATGCTGGTTGTCCGCGATCAGACCAAACGCCGCCATGCAGCCCAACTGGTCATATGTCGCTGCTTTCGGCTGTTTTGCTTTATCCTCGACATTGCCGGGGTGGCCTCATTTGACGTTGACGGGCGCGAAAAGCTGAACCAGGCACAGGGCAAGCTGATTATTGCCAATCATCCCACCTTGCTGGATGTGGTCATTATTCTCGCCCAAATGGACCGCTGCCAGTGTGTGATCAAACACCAGCTGTTTCGCAACCCGTTTATGGCCGGTGTTGTGCGTGCCGCAGGCTTCATTCGCAATGATGACAACCCGGAAAAACTGGTGGCCGATGCCGCCCGGCATTTGCGAAATGGCGATTGTGTGATGATTTTCCCCGAAGGAACCCGCACGGCGAGCGGTGAAAAACTGGGGCCCTTGCAACGCGGTGTCGCAAATATTGCGCTTAACGCCCCTGCCGACTTGATTCCCGTGATTGTGCATTGTAATCACGACACCCTTAAAAAGGGGACACCGTGGTACCGAATACCACCCACAAAAATACAATATAATGTTCGTGTCGGATCGACTATACCCGTTACAGAACAGACAGACCCGTCACAAGGGCGCGCCCGCCAGGCCCGCGCCTTAACGGCGGTCATAAAAAATTATTTCTGCGACAGGCTACGCCATGACCACGCTTGAGACCGAACTGAAAGCTTTCATCATTGATACGCTTAATCTTGAAGATTTGCGTATCGAGGATATCGATAGTAACGAGGCCCTGTTTGTTGAGGGATTGGGCCTTGATTCCATCGATGCCCTGGAACTGGGCGTTGCCCTGCAAAAAAAGTATGATGTGCGGGTTGATGCCAAAAGTGATGATGTGAAAACCCATTTTGCATCGGTGCATAATTTGGCAAAATTCATTGAAATGTCGCGGGGGAAAGCATGACAACACCAGCCCTGCAAAGCCGCCAGGAGGTTTATCAACAGCTTCACGATTATCTGGTGGACCTGTTTGAAGTGCCCAGCGAGGACATTTCCCCCAATGCCCGCCTGTTCGAGGATTTGGACCTCGACAGCATTGATGCCGTGGATCTGATCGTCAAATTCCAGGAACTGATTGGCAAAAAGGTCCCGGCGACGGAATTTCGCTCCGTGCGCACGGTGGACGATGTGGTGGAAAAGATACATGCCCTGGTCAATACCTAAGCGCGTTCTTGCCATCCTTCTTGCAATGATCGGGGCGGCATATCCGATCCTGGCCTATTACGGGATAACGCATTTCTCCAGCCAGATTGTGCTGGGGGTTTTGCTGGTTCTGATTATCGCCCGCGCGGTGCTTTTTTTAATCTCGAAACAAATCACCGCCGCCCTTGTCACCCTGGGCATTGCTGCCGTGATTGCCGCGATCAGCTATCAGGCACATATGCAGGCGCTGCGGATGTATCCGGTTTTCATGAATCTGGTGCTGGCCGGCATGTTTGCCCTGACGTTAAAATACCCGCCCTCGATGATTGAACGCTTTGCCCGGCTGCGCCACCCCGACCTTGATGATTATGGCATTGCCTATACCCGCAAACTCACCTGCGTTTGGGTCGCCTTTTTAGTGTGTAATGCCGGCATTGCCGCCGCAACGGCCCTGTGGGGCACGCTGGAAGAATGGACCCTGTATAACGGGCTGATTTCCTATGTGCTGACGGGCATTTTATTTGTCGGGGAATGGCCGGTACGCCACTGGCTGCGCCAACGCCACGAAAACAGGAAACCAACGGCATGAAGGGCTTTTTAACCGGCCTTCTCATGCCCAAATCCCGCGAAACCCTTATTTGTTTCGAGGATAATACCGCCTTTGACCGGGGCATGATTGCCGCGGACATCGCCAAACTGGCAACACATCTGCGCAAAAGCAATGCGGCGGCCAATATTGCCATTCACTGCCAGTCAACCCGCCTGTTTTTAATTGCACTGGCGGCAAGCTGGCTGGTCCGGGGGACACCGGTGCTGCCCGCCAGTGACCGGCGCGGCTATCTTGATGAAATTGCCAACAGCTTTGACCTGTTCCTTGATGATGCGGCGATTGCCGCCATTTTGGCAGAACCCGAGCCCCCTTTGACGTCCCACGTCAATATCGCGACATTGACACAAAATATCCCCGCCCCGGAAACCTGCCTTGCGACCTTTTATACCTCCGGCTCCACCGGCGCGCCCAAGGCAATTTCCAAAACGCTGGCCCAGCTTGAGGCGGAAATGGCCCTGCAAACGCCCTTATGGCAGGCGGACTTAACGGCAGCTTGCCGCATTTGGGGGCTGGTCTCGCACCAGCATATTTATGGCCTGTTGTTTCGCGTGATCTGGCCGGTGATGGTAGAAGTCCCCTTCATGGCGCGCCAGGCCCGGTTTTGGGAAGACATCATGCCAGACCTGGGCACGGGCGACATCATCATTGCCAGCCCCGCCCATTTACAGCGCCTGCACCCCGACCTGGCACATGCGAAACGACCGGCACGGATCTTTTGTTCTGGAGGACCGCTGGACCCAAAATCGGCCGAACTGGCACAAGCCGCCCTTGGCATTTGGCCGACCGAAATTCTTGGCAGCACCGAAACCGGCGGCATTGCCTGGCGCCAGCAAAGCAGCCCAAACACCCCATGGCAGCCCCTGCCTGATGTGCAAACCGGCCAAAATGCCGAAGGCTGCCTGATGGTTGCCGCCCCGCATATTGACGGGGACACCTGGTATCATACTGCGGATCGCGTCGCCTTTGATCCTGCCAGCGGTAACGTTGCTAGTGGGCAAACCCGTTTTCGCCTGTTAGGCCGGGCAGACCGCGTGATAAAGGTCGAAGGCAAACGCATTTCACTTGACCGGGTGGAAACGCATTTGCGCCACCATGACTGGGTGGAACAGGCTGTTGCCCTGCTGCCCAATGAAAGTGATCATCGGCTGGGCGCCATTGTCGTGCTGACCCCGCAGGGCCAGCATCATTTGCAAGAACAGGGCGCGTTTCAAACCGGGCGGATTTTACGCAGCCATATCAGCAATTATGAAGAGGCCGCCGCCCTGCCGCGCCGCTGGCGGTTTGTTGAAACCCTGCCAACTGATAGCCAGGGCAAAAAACCGTTACATCTGCTGCGGGCCCTGTTTTCCAAGCCAGCATCACCTGCGGCAACAACGACTGCAACACCGGCAACGACATCATCAATGGCACCAGAACAATTATCATCCCGCCCGGCCCCCGTGGCACCAACAGCCCCCGTGGCCCCCGCCGCATCCAACATCCCGGCGCTGTTGCCCGGCATTGTCATGCGATCACAAGAAAATGATACCGCCCTTCTTACCCTGCACCTGTCGGCCGATATGCTTTATTTTCAAGGGCATTTCCCCGGTTCCCCTGTTTTACCGGGTGTTGTGCAATTGCACTGGGCCGTTCACTATGCCCGCGATGCTTTCGATATTGTGATCACGCCCTTTGAAGTAACCCAGCTAAAATACCGCAAGGTCATCACCCCTGATGATGAAATTCACCTTCAATTGACGCATGATGCGGCACGTAGCCAGGTCAAATTCACCTATTCCGGCACGGATGCCGACTATTCCAGCGGCATTATCAAGTTCTCGCCAGCCAGTTAAAGGACGCATGCCTTCATGCAGATTTGCGCGGTAATCCCGACCCATAATCATTACACGGCATTGGCCGACGTGGTCAGCGCCCTGCGTGCCAACGATTTGGCGGTTTTTATCATCGATGATGGATCGGCGACCGCGGCACGAACGGCGATTTCCCGCCTGCATGACCCTGAAAACGGGGTGACGGTATACCGACTGAATGAAAATTGCGGCAAGGGCATTGCCGTGATGAAAGGCCTTGCCGCTGCGCGCCGCCACGGATATAGCCACGCCCTGCAGGTTGATGCCGACGGCCAGCACGACCTGGCCCGCATCCCCGATATGCTGCGTGCTGCGCGCAATAACCCCAATGCCATTATTACCGGCAAACCGGTTTATGATGACAGCATCCCCGCCGGGCGCAAAATTGGCCGCTGGATCACGCATTTCTGGGTGTGGGTTGAAACCCTGTCGCTTCACATCAAAGACAGCATGTGCGGTTTTCGCGTCTATCCGATTGATGCCGCCCTTCTGGTTTGGCAGCGCGAAGGTGTTGGCGCGAAAATGGATTTCGATACCGAAATCATGGTGCGGCAATATTGGCGTGGGGTGGATGTGGTCCATGTCCCGGTCGAAGTGATTTATCCCGACGGCAATATTTCCAATTTCCGCATGTGGCAGGACAATGTGCGCATCACGCTGATGCATATCCGGCTGGTTCTGGGCATGATCATGCGGTTGCCCGGCTTTGTCTTGCAGGGATGTAATTGGCAACCGGCCCCCGCCCATGAAAGCGATGGCCGACCAAACCCGATGCGAAATACATCGCACTTCTCGCTTAAAAGCGATACCGCGCCGGACCGTCACTGGGCCGATATTGATGAACGCGGCATGTATTGGGGCATGCGGTTTTTAGGCTGGCTTTATAAGGCCGGGGGGCGCTATCTGTGCCTGACCGCGATGTTTCCTGTCATTGCCTATTTCTTTCTTACCGGGGAAACGGCCCGCAAGGCATCGCGCAAATATTTGCGCAAAATGGCGCGGGTTAACGGCACACGCCCGCCGCGCTGGCGTGACAGTTTTGTCCATTTCTGGCGTTTTGGCGAGGCGGCCCTTGATAAGGTCGCAGGCTGGACCGGGGAAATGAAGCTGGATGATATTGTCTTGCCAAACGGGCATGACAATATTTTTTCCTACATCCCCAAGGACCAGGCGATTGTTTTACTGGTATCGCATTTTGGCAATATCGAAATCATCCGTGCCCTTGCCAGCCGCGACCGCGATTTTCGCGTTAATGTTTTGCTGCATCAAAAAAACGCCGCCCGCTTTGGCAAGGTCCTTAAAAAACTGGCACCGGAATCCCAGGTCAATCTGATCGAAGTTACCGAAATCGGCCCTGATACCGCCATTATGTTAAGCCAGAAGGTCGAACAGGGCGAATGGGTTGTCATTGCCGCGGACCGCGTTGCCATTGGCGCGCGCGATAAAACCGTAATGGTGCCTTTTTTGGGCGATCCCGCCCCACTCCCGCAGGGGCCGTTTATTTTGGCACATTTGCTGGGCTGCCCCGTTTACATGGCGGCAGCATGGCGCAAAAACGGGCGATTTGAAATTGCCTGGGACAAACTGACCGACCGCCTGGTTTTGCCGCGTGCCACCCGCACCGAAGCCATCACCGATTATGCCACCCAATATATGGCATGGCTGGAAAAACGGGTTCGGGTGCATCCGTTACAATGGTACAATTTTTTTGATTTCTGGGCCCGTCCAAGGGATGAAAATGACCAAAAATAACAATGCTGCCCCGGCACAAACCTGTTGCGAAAAAAGTCTTTCGCCCCACCGCGACCAGAGGACGGATGCGGGACATAATGGGCCGTGCCACATTAAAGGCCGTCGCAAAAAATGATCAGTGCCAGCGTTACCGAAACCATCCAGTTTTACCACCTGGACCCGATGAATGTGGTCTGGCATGGCAATTATGTGCAGTTCTTTGAACAGGCCCGCTGCGCCCTTCTTGATTTGATTGACTATAACTACCCGCAAATGGATGCCTCGGGCTATGTCTGGCCGGTGGTGGATATGCGGGTAAAATATGTCCGTCCCTGTCGTTTCGGGCAAAAAATTCAAATCACTGCCACATTGATCGAATATGAAAACAGACTGAAAATCAGTTACCTGATCACGGATGCCCAAACCGGCGAAAAGCTGACCAAGGGTTTCACCATTCAGGTGGCAATCGAAAAGGCCAGCGGCGAAATGCTGTTTCGCAGCCCCGACTTTCTGATCGAAAAGCTGGAGACAATGAATTGAACCGTGCCCGTTTCGTGCGTTCCCTGCTGATTATTGGATTTATCGGCAGTGCAGTATTGTTGCCCCGGCTTGCCAGCGCCCGCCCCGGTGCTGTGGCCCTGGAAAAGGGGCAATATCTGGCCGGGGAGTTTTCCCTGGACCGGCACCTGGCCGGGTTTGACAACGGGCTGAAATCAAACGGGGAATTTACGCTGGTTCCCGGAAGCGGGCTGATCTGGCAAACGACAAAACCCTTTCCCGGCACCACCATTTTAGGCCCGGCTGGCATTACCAATATTGATGCGGATGGCGAAAAAAGCAGTGTTGTGGGCGGCAACGCGCAATTTGGCGTGTTTGTGGACCTGATCTCATCGGTGCTGGAAGGCAATTGGTCGGCCCTGGAAAACCGTTTTCACGTTGAATTTTCCCCGCCTGCGCAAAACCCGTGGCAGGTGCGCCTCGTCCCCTTTGGCGAAAGTGCGATTGGCGGGCAAATCATTGATATTGTGGCCAGCGGCACCGACTATGTTAATCAGGTGCGTTTAAACAAACCGGGTGGTGATTATGACGACATCACGCTGACCGCCCAGCAGGCAAAGCCCCTGCCATTGCCCAAGGGCAAGGCGGCCCTTCTGCCCGGAACGCCTGCGCAATGACGGGCCGTCACGCAACAGCCTGGATCATTTGCCTGGTCATGGCAGCCGCCTGGTGCGCCTGGCAAATTGGCGGTGGGCACACCCGAATTGATGCCGATTTCATTTCGCTGATCGGTCAGGAAAACCCTGAAGACAGCGCCATGTTTAACGATATCGACAATGTGCGCCATGTGCTGGCCCAGGATTCCCGCCGGGCGATTTTTATGGTTTCCGCCCCCACGCGCGAACGCGCCATTAATGCCGCAACCGACCTTGCCGGGCGGCTATCCTGGATCAATGGCACGGAAAAAGTCACCACCCCCGATGATCAGGCCGGACGCCTACCCGAATTGCTGGCCTTTTTTCAGCCCCATGCCACCGCCCTTCTTTCCCCGCAGGACCGCGAGGCCTTAAAGAACGGTCAGGGGGCAAAACTTTATCGTCGCGCCCTGCAAAGCATTTATTCGCCGACCAGCACCATTACCGCGCGCTCTCTGCGGGACGATCCGTTTTCGCTGCTGCCGCATTATCTGGCGGCAATGGCAGGATATTTGGGCGATGGCAGCGGCGTTGTCCATCATAAGGGGCAGTTTTATGTGCCGGTTATTGCCTCGCTGGACCCGCGCCTTGCCAGTACGGACCGCGATGCCCTGTGGGTCCATGATGCCAACCGGGTTGTGACCACCCTTGAAAAGGCCGCCAATATAAAGGTTGCCCGCAGCGGCCAGGTGTTTTTTGCCGCTGCCGAGGCTACCCATGCCAAAAGCGATGTCAAACGCATTGCCATGCTGGCCACCACCGGGATTGTCTTTATGGTCGGGCTGGTCTTCTTTTCCTGGGGGCCGTTGCTGGCGGCACTGATTACGGTGGGCAGTGGTATTTTGGCGGGTATCACCGCCGTCACCATGATTTTTAGCACCGTCCACGCCATTGCCCTGGTCTTTGGCGCCAGCCTGATTGGCATTGCCGTTGATTATGCCCTGCATTATGTCAGCATCGACCCGGCACGCGGCAATGCCCGCAAACGCCTGCGCCTGATTTTACCCGGCCTGACATTGGGGCTGGTGACATCTATTGTCGGGTTTGCCGCCCTGTCGATCAGCCCGACCCTGCTTCTCACCCAAATTGCCATTTATTCGGTGGCAGGCCTGATTGCCGCTTATCTGACCGTCATTTTCCTGCTGCCCTTTTTGCCGGTTCAGCCGGTGCGCAATTACCTGCCCATCCGCCGCTCTGTTGCGGCCCTGCGTTATGCCCAATATCGCATTACGCCGCCCACCTGGGGCCGGTTAACACTGGTAGTCATTATTTTGGCGGGCTTTGCCGCCTGCAGCCAATATATCACCAGCAATGACAGCATTCGCAATCTGGGGCATGGCAATGAAAGCCTTATCAAACAAACCATCACCATTCGCGATGTGATGGGTCTGGGTGCCAGCCCGATGTTTTTGCGCGTTGAAGGCAAAACCAGCGAAGACCGCCTGCAAACCGAAGAAAAACTGCGCCAAAAACTTTCCCCGCTGCTCAAAAACGGCACGCTGGGCGGCATGGTCAGCCTGGCCGATATTATTCCGTCGCAAAAACGCCAGGCCGAAAATATGGCCCTGGTGCGCGACAAACTTTACACCCCCTATGCTGCAAAACTGGCGCAAGACCTGCCCATCAAGATCACGCCGCCCAACCCGGACGAAGCCTCCTTCCTGTTGCCCAATGCGGCCAGCCTGCTGGTTTTACCCGAACTGGCCAACCTGCAATCGGGCAAGGGGGATTTGGTCCGCCTGCGCGGTGTGCAGGATGTCAGCGCGTTAAAAACTGCCCTGCAGGGCATGGAAAATGTACACCTGATCGACCCGGCCAGCGCCATTTCCGACCTGTTTGGCCGCTATCGTCACTGGGCCTATCTGGCATTGGGTGTTGCCATGTTTGCCGCCTTGTTGCTGGCGGTTTTCCGCTATGGCCTGCGCGATGGCATTTGCGTTTTTGGCGCACCTGCCGGGGCGGTTTTATGTGCGCTGGCAGGCAGCTTTGCCCTGGGCGTACCGCATAACTTTTTCACCACAATGGCCCTGTTTTTGGTGTTTGCCATAGGTGCCGATTATGTGCTGTTCCTGGCCGAAAGCCGCCATAGCGACCATGACCAGGATACCAGCCTGGCGGTGTTGCTATCACTCATCAGCAGTGTTTTGGCCTTTGGCCTGCTGGCAACCAGTTCCGTCCCGTTAGTAAGCGATATTGGCACCGTTATCGCCATTGGCCTGATCGCCGCCTGGATATTGGCGCCGGTGATGGCCGGGCGACGCAGCATGAACCCGGTGGGCCATCCAAATGGCGGCCCGGCGCATGACCGGAACGATGACGACTATGATGACGACGAAGATACCGAAGACATGTATGACGATTATCAACCACCCCGTCGCAACCACGCCACGGACAAGCAAGGAACCCGGCAATGACGAAATATGACATTGCCATCATCGGGGCGGGGCCGTCCGGGGCGGTGGCGGCAAAGTTTTTACATGATGCCGGTTTATCGGTCATCGTGCTGGAGGCAACGCATTTCCCCCGCTTTGTCATTGGCGAAAGCCTGCTGCCCTTTTGCATGAATGTGCTGGAAAATTGCGGGCTGACCGACACGGTGGCGCAACAGGCCAACGCCCAGGGCTTTCAGTTTAAAAACGGTGCCGCCTTTGCCCGGGGCGATCAATATTGCAGCGTCGATTTTCACGACAGGTTCGAGGATAACGGCTGGAGCACGACCTTTCAGGTCAAGCGCGATGCCTTTGATCAAACCCTGATTGACGCGGTTATAAAGGCGGGTGTGCCCGTCCGGTTTGGGCACCGCATCATTGCCGCCGACCTGGCGGAGGACGATTGCCGCCTGACCTGGCAGGATGATAACGGCCAAACCGGCGACATCCATGCCGGTTTTGTCGTTGATGCCAGTGGCTATGGCCGGGTTATTCCCAAATTGCGCGGGACTGCCAATAAAGCCACCCTGCAGCCACGCCGCGCCCTGTTTACCCATATGCGCGACCACATCACCGACCCCGGTTATGACCGCAACAAAATCCTGATCACCGTGCATCCCGACCGCCACGACATCTGGTATTGGCTGATCCCCTTTGCCGATGGCACCGCATCAGTGGGCGTTGTTTATCCGCTGACAGACCCGGCAGCCACAACCGACACGGCAGATACAAGCGCGCACGAAAATGACGACACCCTGTTTGCCCGCCTGCTGGGCGAAACCGGGCTGGTCGCCCTTTTGCAACAGGCGGAACAAACCCGCCCGCTTGGCGCGATTGCCAGTTATAGCAGCGGCAATGACCACCTTTATGGTGACGGTTATGTTTTATTGGGAAATTCAGCAGGTTTTCTGGATCCTGTCTTTTCCTCGGGCGTTACCATTGCACTCTATTCCGCAGAACTGGCCGCCAAGACCCTGATTTCCCGCCATAACGGAGACGCCCCCGACTGGGAAAACGACTTTGCCAAACCCCTAAATGCCGGGATTGCCACATTCAAATCCTATGTCGAGGCATGGTATGATGGCCGCTTGCAGCAGATCATTTTTAACCAGCCAGATCGCGATTTGCAGTTAAAACGCATGGTGGTTTCAATTTTGGCCGGATATGCCTGGAATATGGAAAACCCGCTGGTCGCCAAGACAGACCGATATTTGAACCTGTTACACGAGTTAAGCCTGTGAAATTTGGTCCTGCCTTTATTATTGCCACATCACTGTTAACTGCGGCCTGCACCAAACCGATGGAACTCCCGTTTGATTTGGGGACCATTGATTTGGGCAGCTTCAGTTTTTCCAAGTCGCAGCAAAAAGAACATGCCGAACGGCATGAAGCCGCCCTGAATGCCGCTGAACCCGACCATATTGTGGCCCTGAACACGGATAAAAACGCCCTGTTTGTGTTGCCGCAAATGCCCTGGCCGGATACTGCCGAGCGGGTTGATGCCATCCAGAAGGTGCATGCCACCTGGAAAAACGGCCAATCGATTGATTTTCAGGCCCGCATCGGCCTGGCCCCGGGCCAGGTCCATATGGTGATGCTCGACCCGATGGGGCGCCGTGCCATGCAGGTCAATTGGAGCGAACGGGACCTGAGCTTCGAGATGGCCAACTGGATGCCCGATCACTTTGACCCGGCCCGCATGCTGGTGGATATCATGATGGTCTATTGGCCCACCAACATCGTCCGCGATGCCCTGCCCGCCAATATGGCAATCGTCTCAAACCCCGATAACCGCCAGATCGTCGCCATCGACGAGGATGGTAAAAGTGTCCCCTACAGCACCATCACCTATCCCGAGCACGACCGCTGGCAAGGGGCGGCGAGCCTGAAAAACCTGCGGGATGGCTATCAGATTGACATCCAGTCATCGCGGATTGACAGCCAATGACAGCAACCGTTCCACACCGGAACGCAGCCACGTCTGACGATCCCATCGCCAACAGCAACCGGGCCGGCACCAAGCCGCGCCCGGCCTGTTATCTTCATGCAATGGGCATGGTTTCCGCCCTTGGCATGAATGGCGATGAAACACGGCAAACCCTGGCCGGCCATCGCCCGGCCAATATGGTGGCAAGCGATGCCTTTTTGCCCGACCGCACCGTCACCGTGGGCATGATTGCCAAGGAACCCGCGGCCCTGCCCGCCCATTTGCATCATCACGATACCCGCAATAACCGGATGTTATGGGCCGCCACCCGGCAAATAGACGATTGTATTGCCCAAACCATTGCCCAATATGGGCGCGAACGCATTGCCGTGATCCTGGGCACCAGCACATCGGGCATTGATGAAGGCACACAATCCTATCGGGAATATTTACAAAAAGGGGCCCTGCCCGAAGATTTCACCTATTCCGGCCAGGAAATTGGCGCCCCGGCAGACTTCCTGCGCGAGGCCCTTGATCTTGGCGGGCCAGCCTATGTCATTTCAACGGCCTGTTCCTCCAGTGGCAAGGTCTTTTCTGCCGGGCAACGGCTCTTGCGGGCCGGTTTGTGTGATGCGGTGCTGGTGGGCGGGGTTGATAGCCTGTGTGACCTGACCATTGCCGGTTTTGCCGCCCTGCAATCGGTGGCAGAAGGGCGCTGCCGCCCCATGAGTGCCAACCGCGACGGCATCAATATTGGCGAAGGGGCCGCCATTTTCATGATGCGGCGTGACCCTGCCGCCATTGCCGTAATGGGGATTGGCGAAACATCGGATGCCCACCACCCCAACGCCCCGCACCCGGAAGGCACCGGGGCACGGGCCGCCATATTGGCCGCCCTGGACCAGGCGGGCATGACACCGGCAGACATCGCCTATCTGAATATGCACGGCACCGCCACACCGTTAAATGACAGCATGGAATCACGCGCCATTCATGACCTGTTTGGCGACGACGTGCCGGTTAGTTCCACCAAACCGCTGACCGGGCATACCCTGGGCGCGGCCGGGGCCATTGAAGCCGCCATTTTATATTTGGCCCTGTCTGATGCGCCACAGGGGGCCACCCTGCCACTGCATATTTGGGATGGCGACGCCGACCCGGACTTACCTGCCATCAAACTGGTCTCGGAAAACAATAACCGCCTGCCCCCCCTGCCAAAATGTGCCATGCTCAGCACCTCCTTTGCCTTTGGCGGCAGCAATGCCGCGGTTATTCTGGCAACCGGCTGGGATTAGCCACACAAGACACAAAACACAAACACCCACCCAATCTGGTCGTTCTCACGTTAAACAAGGCCCTTGCGAATGCCACAGCGGCACAGCCCCGTCACCAAAACAGAAACACCGGCCACAAACACACCGGATCACGCCGCGCAAAGCACGGAAGGCTTTCCCGCGATTGAGACGCTAGTGCCCCATGCGCAGCCCATGTTGCTGATTGATCGCATCCTTGCCGCCGATGACACATCGCTTAAGGCGGAAGTTGGCATTGATGAAAACAGCCTGTTTTATGACACCGAAAACGGCGTGCCCGCCTATGTCGGGATTGAATATATCGCCCAGGCGGTATCGGCCTATAGCGGGTGGCGCGCCTGGGAGGCCAGCAAAACCGGCAAAAGCGAACCACGCATTGGCTATTTGCTCGGCACGCGCAAAATGACCCTGCATGATGCCTTTTTCAAAGCGGGCGATCATTTGACAATCGATGTTGAAAATATCTTTGAAGATGGCGAGATGGGCGTATTTGATGGTACCGTTTGCCAAAACGGGCAAATAATTGTCAGCGCGCGGATAAACGTGTATCAGCCAAAGGCAGAACAAACTCCGCAATCATAACGTGACATCAGGGTTCGATGACAAATAGCATTTTGGTCACAGGTGCCAGCAAGGGCATTGGTGCCGCAACCGCCCGCCGCCTTGCCCGTGATGGCTTTGACATTATCGTGCATTATCATTCCGACCGTGCCGGGGCCGATGCGGTATGTGCCGATATTGCTACCCTGGGCCGCAATGCCCGCCCCATCCAGTTCGATATTGCCAATCGCGAGCAAACCCGCACCGCGATAGAGGCCGAGCTTACCGAAAATGGCGCGCCCTATGGTGTGGTTTTAAATGCCGGTCTTACCCGTGACGCCGCTTTTCCCGCACTTGAGGATGACGAGTGGGACACGGTGATCAACACCAATCTGGGCGGGTTTTACAATGTGATCAAACCGTTGGTGATGCCAATGGTGCAGCGCCGCAAGCCCGGCCGCATCGTCGCCTTAACATCCATTGCCGGCATTGCCGGTAATCGCGGCCAGGTTAATTATGCCGCGTCCAAGGCCGGAATTATTGGCGCGGTCAAATCGCTGGCCCTGGAACTGGCGAAACGCAATATCACGGTCAATGCCGTGGCACCGGGCATCATTGAAACCCAAATGACCGCCGACCTGCCCGAGGCGGATTTGCGCGCCATGATCCCGCTGCGCCGTTTTGGCAAAACCGACGAAATTGCCGCCACCATCGCCTTTTTATGCAGTGACGATGCCGCCTATATCACCCGCCAGGTCATTAGCGTGAATGGGGGCATGTTATGAGTGGGCCTTTCCCGCGCCGCGTGGTTGTTACCGGCATGTCGGGTGTCACCGCCCTTGGCAATGACTGGCCCACCATCCGCGCGCGGATGAATGACGGCGAAACCGGCATTTGCCGCATGGAAGACTGGGACGGCAAATATGACCTGCGCACCCGCCTGGCCGCCCCGGTACAGGATTTTTCACTGGCGGGCAAATTTGGCCGCAAACAATTGCGCAGCATGGGCCGCGTCGCACAAATGGCGCTGGCCGCCACCGAAAATGCCCTGATTGATGCGGGCCTGCGCGATGATACCGCCATTTTGCGCGGCGGGCGGATGGGCATATCCTATGGATCATCCTTTGGCAGCACACCGCCGGTTTTGGGCTTTACCCAGCTTTTTGAAACCGGGTCGTCCAACGGCATCACCGCGACCAGCTATATCCAAATGATGAGCCACACCGCGGCTGTGAATATCGGTGTGTTATATGGCATTTGCGGGCGGGTTATTCCCACCTCGACGGCCTGCACATCGGGCAGCATGGGCATTGGCTATGCCTATGAAGCCATCAAATATGGCATGCAGGATGTGATGATTGCCGGCGGGGCGGAGGAACTTTGCCCGACAATGGTCGCGGTTTTCGATACCCTGTTTGCCACCAGCACCAATAATGACGATGCCAGCCACACCCCGCGCCCCTATGATGCACGGCGCGACGGGCTGGTGATTGGCGAAGGCGCCGGCACCCTGATTTTGGAAGAATATGACCATGCCCGTGCGCGCGGGGCGACGATTTATGCCGAAATCGCCGGTTTTGCCACCAATTCGGATGGAACACACATTACCCAGCCGGCAGCCGATAAAATGCAGGTTGCCTTGCAAGGGGCCCTGGATGATGCCGGGCTTGAGGCCCGCGACATCGACATTGTAAACGGGCACGGCACGGCAACCGATCATGGCGACCTGGCCGAAACCCTTGCCACACGCGCGGTTTTTAACCGCGATGTGCCGCTTCATACCCTAAAGGGGCATTTTGGCCATTCGCTGGGCGCGTGCGGGGCGATTGAAGCCTGGCTGGGCATTGAAATGATGCGCGAAGGCCGCTTTGTTGCCACCGCCAACCTGGAACAGGTGGACCCGAACTGTGCCGAACTTGATTATATCAAGGGTAGCGCCCGGCATATTAAGGCCACACATGTGATGTCGAACAATTTTGCCTTTGGCGGCATTAACACCGCACTAATTTTGCGCCATGCCAACGCCATGACCTGACGGAACATGTCCCGTCAGCACATCGCACAGCAAAGGCAGGCAGCGCAGCAGGTGGGGGAAATGCGCTGCCTGCTTTGCCAGCCTGGCAACAGGGATTAAAACTGGTAAACCAGCCCCAGGCTGACACCGTAAATCACATCATCTTCGATGATGGAGCTGTCGGTATATTCATCGGGCAGGAAGGTGGCACTGGCATTGGCGTGCACCTTCATCCGTTCCGTCAATTGATAGGCAATTGACGCATCAAGATGCGGCAAAAACGCACTGTCGGCGGAATAAGCTGCCCGGTCGGCCCGCGCCTCGTTGGAACGAACCTCGACATAATAGTTATTCAGGTCGGAATCCCGCCACATCACGCCGCCGCCCACTTCATAATGGAAACGCCCGGTCTGAAACGGCACGGTGTAGGTTGCATCGACCTGCTTGCCATCATGCTCGCCACTTACATCGTGCAAAAAGGCGATATGGGCATTCCCCGGGCCAAATTTGCGGTCATAGGCAACGCCGGTTTCAAAGGCCCAATCCCGTTCATGCAGGCCCCGCAGATAGCTGCTGTCATCATCGTCAAACGGTTTGCTGCGCAAATTTCCCAAAATGGAAACACTGCCCCAATTGCCCTGAACGATTTTGGCGCGAATGCCATCAATGCCAACATGCAAACGTTCGCTGTCAAAGGCTAGCCAGGGCAAGCCGCTGAAATTGGCGTTATCATCGCCGCGATAAGGCGATGAACTGACCATGCCCACCGCCCCTAACTGGAAATGCCCCTTTAACCACTGATCCCGATAGGATTTGGGTTTTCCGCCCTCTTCGCCATTTGCCGGTACGGTGGTATTGACCGTTTGTGGTGTGGTTGCGTTATCGGCCTTGGCGCCAACAGGCAATGTCACTGCGGCCAGGCACACCGGCAACAGGCAATAAAATAAATGATGCGCTCTCATGTCCTGAAGAAATCTCCGTCGATGGTTTGTCTTGATCGGTTTTCAACGGCTCAGGCATCCACGCCATTTTGCTCGTGTCCCAATCTTCAAACCACCATGCCGGGATTACGCCCGCACGGCGTCCGTCCCGATACGTTCGGACGCCCAAAGCGTGCGAATGTGCATCAGGACGTGCCATTTTCCTTTTTTCTCAGGCTACTGGGTGTTTCGCCGGTGATCTTTTTAAAGGCGAGATTAAAGGTCGATTTTGAATTAAACCCCACCGCCAGCGCCACATCCAGAATGGGCCGGTCCGGTTCATTCAGCAAAAGATGCCGTGCTTTGGCAATGCGGGCACTGTTCACGAAATCAAAAAAGTTCTGCCCGATATGATGGTTCAAAACATAAGACAGCTGGTTGGGGGAAATGCCAACGGCACGCGCCAGCTTGGGCAGCGAGATCATCGGATCATGCAATAAATCCCCCTGCCCGTGAATGACCATCAGGCGGCGCTGTGCCCGCGCGGCATCTTCATCATCCAGCACCGGCCGCGAGACGGCTGCATCTATCGACAGCTTTGTTGATGCGGCGCCCCGCTGCGTCTGCCGCTGCCTTTGCCCCTGTGCCGTTTTATCATGCGACTGCACGGCAGGATCACCGGGCATGGTGGCTCCGCCAGGCTCCATAATTCCGGTAGCGCTATACGTCCCCTTAGAACTTTCAGGACCCGCTAAAACAGTGCGAAGGCGCATACCAGATTGACCGGCCAAACCGTTTACCGGCCCCTCTCCGTCAACCTTCGCAAGGTCGGAGTCGTTTTTGTCCAGAAAGTGACGAATCGGTGACTCTGCAGACCCTGAATTTCCGCCACTTATTTTTTCGCCCGCACCTTTATCATATAAACTGATAAATGCTGAATATGCCCCGTCAGCAGATCGTCCCCCGCCAAAGGCGGCATACCCACCCCGGCCATCATCACCCTCATCGTCTTCATCATCGTCCAGATCATCGGCAAGGTTATGTCCGTTGGCATCTTCCCAATCGGGTAAAACAAAAACAACCTGCTGGGTCGCAAGGGTGTAACTCAGCCAGAAAAACACCAGCAGGAAGGCTACGTTTAAAAACTGAAACGACCACAGCCAACTATCCCAGCGAAAGTCGGATGCCACTTCCTGCACAACAAAAACCAGAAAAATGAACGAGACGCTGCCCAAAACATTGCGTAACCAGCGCACCATATCCTGACGCTGGGCACCAAGCTGCCTTTGCACCTGCCGGAAATAGCGCATCGCCACCCGCCACAGCAAAACAACATAAATCACCGCCTGCACATACAGCCCGAAATGCAGAATATTCAGCAGTGCCACCATCAACGGGCCGCTTTTTTCCACCAGACCATAGGTTAATGCACCATTGGCTGGCATTGGCCCGATACCCAACAGCAACCAGAATGTAAGATTGGCAATAATTGGCACAATCGCCAGATGCAGCCCGTATTTCAACTTTGTCCGGCCGGAAACCTCGCAGAAATAAAGATAAATCGCCGGGGTAATCACGAAATTGAATGGCAGAAATAAAAGGTGACCGTAAAAGTTAAGTGCTGGTCCGCCAAAAACATCGACAACATCTTCTATCAGGTTCGCACTGACAGCCGCGATAAACAGCATCATCCAGCGATTGGCCCGAAGGGCACGCGGTCCCTCCGATAATAGAAGCACGCACAAAAAACCCGCCTGCATCAATCCCAAAACCGAGATCAGCAGATCAACACCTTCATAGAAACCGACCGTCTTCAAAATACGTCCATCCCGCGCAATCTCTTGGGCCCTGCCCCCTGGTCGAACCGGCATTTCCGGCCCTTATGCAAGCCCGTCTATATCTATTCTATATGTCCGAATTGAATTTCGTGCGTCCGATCCTGCACGAACGGACGCCAGTTTGGTGTTTTTCCGTCAGTTTCCTTACCGGAACCCAACCAGATTATCACGAACACAACCTGTGAGAAAAATCACACACCTCGACCAAACCATAATTGACTATATCGGTTCGATATATAACAATTCGATCTATATCGAACCGATATAGTTATTTCATGTTTCAAGGCGACAAAAACGGCGATGGATATCCGATCCCTATGTCTGGGCGCGCTGATGGCAGGCGACGCCAGCGGTTATGAAATCCGCAAAATGTTTGAAGATGGCATTTTCAGCTATTTTCAAATGGCTTCCCTTGGCTCGATTTACCCGGCGCTGACAAAACTGGGCCAGGACGGGCTGGTAACATTTACCGCCCAGGAACAGGAAAACCGCCCCGACAAAAAGGTATACAGCCTGACCCCGGAAGGCCGTCGGACCTTTTTGCGCACCCTGTTTCAAACCCGCCCTGGCGAGGATCGATACCGGTCGGATATTTTGTTTTTGCTGTCCTTTGCCCACGAGCTTCCGGTCGAACTGTGCGAAGCATTAATCGACGAATATGCCGCACGCCAGGAAGCCATGCTGGAGCGCATCCACGAGGCCCCCTCAGCAACAGTGACAACAGCAGCAACAGCAGCAACACCACCGAAGACAAATGAAGCCACCGGACAAACAGACGCACCCGCAGATGACGCCGCCCTGTGCCACGGGGCAGGCTGCGAGTTTATCAGCGGCCTTGGCGAAGCGGTTTGTCAGGCAACGCTGGATTTCATCCGCAAAAACAAAGAACCGTTTTTAACCGAATTACGCAACCGACGCAGCCGCCCGTCCTGACCCCGGGCAGCACATGCCGCCAAGGCGGCCACAATAATAATTAGGCACAGACCCTTTAGGAACGCGAAACCCATGAATGCTTCACGTTTGATCGCCATCGCGCTGGTTGTTGGCGCGGCCCTGTGGATCGGTTCAAGCATGATACCAAGCGAGGAACCCGGCCCGGCCCAGGAAACCGGACAGCAAACCGATGCCAACGGCACCAATGGTGCAGCCAAAACCGGCGGTTCTGCACAAGCACAGGCCCCTTTGCCTTCTGTCAGGGTCATGGCATCAACAGCGAAAGATCATGTCAGGCAACTGGTCCAAACCGGCAGTACCGAAGCGGCGGTCACGGCCGACATTCGTGCGCAAACATCATCGCGCATCGTTGAAATTGCCGTTGAAAAGGGTGCCCGCGTTAAAAAAGGCGACGTTATCGTGCGCCTTGCCGCCGATGACCGCCCGGCCCGGCTGGCAAAGGCCCGTGCCCTGGTGGACCAGCGCGAACTGCAATATGACGCGGCCAAAAGCCTGGCAAAAAAGGATTACCGGTCAAAAACCGGCGTTGCGGAATCCAAGGCGGTCCTTGAAGAAGCCCGTGCCGATTTAAAAGCCATCGAGGTGGAACTGGCCCAAACCACCCTTCGCGCCCCGTTTGACGGTGTTATTGAAACCCGCCCGGTTGAAATGGGCGACCTGGTATCGATTGGCGATATCATCGCCACCATTGTCCAGCCCGACCCGATGCTGGTTGTTGTCCATGTGCCCGAACATGCCATCGGCGCACTGCATATCGGCCAATTGGCGCATGTTCGCCTGTTTGATGGCCGCACACGGCCGGGGGTGGTGCGCTATACCGCCATTGCCAGCAACAATGACACCCGCACCTATCGTGTCGAGGTGGAAATGGACAATGCCGACCATGCCATCCCCGATGGCATGACCGCCGAGGTGGTTATTCCCGTCGGCACAGATAAAGCCCACCAGATTGCGTCTTCCTCACTGACATTGAATGATCAGGGGGAACTGGGTGTTCGCGGTGTTGAACAGGACAAGGTGGTGTTTTACCCGGTCAGTCTGCAAGGCGGCGACCGCGAAAAGGTCTGGATCAGTGGCTTGCCCAACCAGATCGACCTGATTGTGGTGGGCCAGGACTGGGTTAAGGAAGGCACAAAGGTCACGATTGACCGGATCGACCATATTCCGACCAGTGCCATCCCGACTAGTGCCATCCCGGCCAGCAGCGGCGAGACCGCCCAGGCACGCCTGCCCGATGATACCGAAACGACCATCGACAATAATGGCAACGGCAACGGCAATGCCGGCGACAGCGACAGTAGCAGCACCAATACCAGCACGCCCGCTTCCGGCAACTGACCGGCGGGCAAAGGAAACTCAATCATGTCTCTTATTGATCTTGCGCTAAACCGTTCGCGCACCGTCATAATGACGCTGATCCTGTTGCTGGTGGCGGGCTGGGTTGGTTATAACGCCATCCCCAAGGAAGCCGACCCGGATGTGCAAATTCCGATCCTGTATGTTCTGATCCATCACGAGGGGATTTCCCCCGAAGATGCCGAACGCCTGCTTTTGCGCCCGATGGAGCAGCAATTACGCACCATTGAAGGTGTGAAGGAAATGCGCTCGCAGGCTTATCAGGGCGGGGCATCGGTCACACTGGAATTTTACAGTGACGTCAATATTGACGAGGCCCTGGCCGATGTGCGCGAACGGGTGGATATTGCCAAATCCGACCTGCCCGATGATACCGACGACCCCGAAGTGCATGAAGTCAACCTGTCGCTGTTCCCGGTACTGGTGGTCACATTATCCGGCGAGGTGCCTGAACGCACCCTTTTGCGCCTGGCACGTAACCTGAAAGACGATATTGAGGGTGTTCCTGCGGTTCTGGAGGCAAACCTTGCCGGCAATCGCGAGGAACTGGTGGAATTTGTCATCGACCCGATGAAGATCGAAAGCTACCGGTTAAAGGGGGTCGATATTGTTTCGCTGGTGCGCAATTCAAACTCGCTGGTGGCGGCAGGCGCACTTGATACCGGTGCCGGGCGCTTTAACATCAAGGTGCCCGGCCTGTTTGAGGATGTCGATGATATTTTGAGCATGCCCTTGCTGGTGGACGGCGATTCAGTCATTCGCTTCCGCGATATTGGCGAGGTGCGCCGGACCTTCAAGGATGCCACCAGCTTTGCAAGGCTGAATGGTCGCCCCGCCATTGCCATTGAAGTTTCCAAACGTGTGGGCGAAAACATCATTGATGTGATTGATGCGGTCAAGGCTGTCACCGCCGAAGATTCGGCCGCCTTCCCCGATACGGTCAAGGTTACCTATTCACAGGATAAATCCTCTGACATTCGCACCATGCTCAATGACCTGCAAAACAGTGTCATTCTGGCAATTTTGCTGGTGATGGTGGTGGTGATCTGGTCGCTGGGATGGCGGTCCGGCCTGCTAGTGGGGCTGGCCATTCCCGGCTCGTTCCTGACTGCGATCCTGATTTTGTGGGCACTGGGCATGACGGTGAATATCGTTGTGCTGTTTTCCCTGATCCTGGCCGTTGGCATGTTAGTGGATGGGGCCATCGTGGTTACCGAATATGCTGATCGTAAAATGCTGGATGGCATGCACCGCAAGCAGGCCTATCCGCTGGCGGCCAAGCGCATGGCAATGCCCATCATCGCCTCGACGGCCACAACACTGGCGGCGTTTTTGCCCCTGGCCTTCTGGCCCGATGTGGTGGGCGATTTCATGAAATTCCTGCCCATCACGGTGCTGTTTACCCTGTCGGCATCGCTGGCGATGGCGCTTATTTTTGTGCCAACAGTAGGTGCCTGGTTTGGCAAACCCGGTGTCAGTTCCAATACGGCCCTGAATGCCGTGGCAGCAGGCGAAACCGACAAACTGGAAAAACTGAGCGGCGGCACCGGCTTTTACATTCGGTTGTTGCATAAATCGCTCAAGCTTTTTTGGCTTGTCATTCCGATGGCCTTCGTCATCCTGATTGCGGTTTGGTGGGCCTTTCACACATATGGCAAGGGGTTTGAATTTTTCCCCTCTGTCGAGCCGGAAAATGCCGCCGTTCAAATTCGTGCGCGGGGCAATATGTCCTATTACGAACAGGATGCCCTGGTCCATCAGGTAGAAAACCGCATTCTTGCCCTCGATGATCAGTCAGAAAGCGGCCATCACTGGTTTGATACCGTCTATAGCCGGGCCGGTGCCTCGGCCCAAAGCGGCGGGGACGGCCCCGAAGACGTAATCGGCGTGATCCAACTGGAATATGCCAATTGGCAATTGCGCCCCACGGCCAGCGAAATCGAACATAAAATCCTTGAAGCCACCCGTGATCTGGCGGGTATTCAGGTTGAAATTCAGGCCGCCGAGGCCGGCCCGCCCCAGGGCAAGGATGTCCAGATCCAGTTGCGGTCGCTTTATCCCGACCTTCTGGATAAAACATCGACCGAAATCATTGCCGGCTTGCATAAAATCGGCGGGCTTTACAATTTTGAAGACGGCAAATCTCCCCCCGGCATTGACTGGGAATACAAGGTGGACCGTGCCCAGGCGCTTAAATTCGGGGCGGATATTGCCACCATCGGCAATACCATCAAACTGGTGACAAACGGCATTCTGTTTTCCACCTACCGGCCCGATGATTCGACCGAGGAAATCGATATTGTGGGCCGCTTCCCGGCAAATCGCCGCACCCTGGAAGAATTGCAACGCTTAAATATCGTGACCAACAAGGGGCTGGTGCCGGTTTCAAACTTTGTGACCCGTACCGCCGAACCCAAAACCGGCACCCTGCACCGGGTGGATAGCCGCCGCGCACTGACGGTTAAGGCCGATGTAACCGAAGGCATCCTGGTCGATACCAAGGTGCAGGAGGTCAAACAATGGCTGAAAACCCTGAATATTGACCCGCGTGTCAATGTCGAGTTCAAGGGACAGGACGAAGAACAAAAGAAATCGGCAGACTTCCTCAAGAAAGCGTTTACCGCCGCCCTGTTCATCATGTTCATTATTCTGGTGACACAGTTTAATTCCATCACCAGTGCCCTGCTGATCATGGTCGCCATCGTCATGTCGACGGCCGGGGTCCTGGGCGGGTTGCTGTTAACAGGCCAGCCCTTTTCCATTGTCATGAACGGGATCGGCATTGTCGCGCTGGCCGGGATCGTGGTGAACAACAATATCGTGCTGATCGATACCTATGACCGGTTAAAACTGACGGCCAATAGCATCGAAGATGCCATCCTGCAAACCTGTGCCCAGCGCCTGCGCCCGGTCATGTTGACAACCGTGACCACCATTTTGGGCCTGGTGCCAATGGTCCTGCAAATCAATATCGATTTTGTCACCCGGGAATTTTCCATTGGTGCCCCCTCCACCCAATGGTGGGTACAATTGGCAACCTCCATTGCCTTTGGCCTTACCTTTGCAACCGCGCTGACACTGGTCTTTACCCCCTGCTCGCTTTTGATGATTGGCAAGATTGGTAATGGATGGCGACGCTGGCGCAACAAAGGAAAAACGGACCCGGATGATCATGCTCCAATGAACACCCCCGATGGTTCCCCGCCAATAACACAGGGCTAACAGCCTTGCGAACCGGAAAACCAGCGAACCAACCTTTTAAAAGCTGCCCTGCATCGGGGCAGCTTTTTTGCTGACCCCAAACCGTCGCTCCCCAAATGATAACGGCATATCATTACTGCGCGGCACAGCTATCCCGCCCGCCATCCTGTCATCCATCACCGCGACAATGGCGCAAAACAAAGGGGCCAGCCGATGAACCCGGCTGGCCCTGTTTTATGGAAATTTTGTCTCACAGGATTGGGGATAAAAGATGCCCGCCCCTGGACCCTTAATTCTGATGAACGCGGTTCAGGCCGTCTTCAGGGTCATCATCGGATTGCCCCAGATCTTCTTCTTCCTCGGATTCATCTTCGCGCTGCTGTTGTTCCACGCCCATGCGGCGATAGGAACGAAAGCTGAAAAAGAAGGTCGAGAAATAAATACCGGCAATAACCGACAGGGTCAGCCAGGGCGAGGAAACCAGAAACGCCACCGACGCCCCAAAAGCCAGCATCAATGGCAAGACCCAGGCCCGCGGGATTTTGACCTTTTTAAAGCTGAAGGTCGGCATCCGCGAGACCATCAATACCGCAATCAATACAATATAGGGCGCGGTGATGAAGGGGGTATCAAAAATACCATCGCCAAACTGGAAGCTAAGAACAAGCGGCCACATCGACAGGGCGGCCGCTGCCGGGGCCGGAACCCCGGTGAAAAAGCGATACGCCCAGGTCGGCATTTCCGGTTCGCCCAGCATCTGGGTATTGAACCGGGCCAAACGCAGCGACATGCAAACGGCAAATAACAGACACAAGGCCCAGCCGATCGGCCCTAACTGATGGAGCGACCAGAAATACATCAGCAATGCTGGCGCCACACCAAAACAAACAAAGTCGGAAAGAGAGTCAAGTTCGGCACCGAAACGGCTGGAGGCATTGAGCATCCGTGCAATCCGCCCGTCCAGACCATCAATGATCCCGGCGATCAAAATGGCGGTCACGGCGGCTTCCCAATGGTCCTGCATGGCAAACCGGATCGAGGTCAAACCCGCGCACATCCCCATAAGGGTCGCGACATTCGGGGCCAGACGGGACAGGGACAAAGCCTTGAACCGCCGCGGCCGGTTGCGATTGGGACCATAGGGCATTAACGAATCTCCCCGGTTGCGGGTGTTGCTTCGGTTTCAGAAACGTCCGCCAGCACCGTTTCACCCGCCACGGTAAGCTGACCAACACAGACCTTCGGCTCCACCCCGGCAGGCAGATAAACGTCAACGCGCGATCCAAAACGGATCAGGCCAAAACGTTCACCGGCTTTCAGGATCGACCCACGACCGACATCGCACAAAATACGTCGTGCCACCAAACCGGCAATCTGAACCACGCCAAATTCACGGCCGGCATTGTCACGCACCAGCAAAATCTGGCGTTCGTTATTTTCCGATGCCTTATCAAGCTCGGCATTAACGAATTTGCCCGGCACATAGGCCTCGCCCACCACTTCGCCATTCACCGGCGAGCGGTTAACATGCACGTTAAACACATTCATGAAAATCGAAACACGGGTGCGCGGCGACTGGTCTTCAAGTTCCAGCTCCTTGGGCAGCGGTGCCTGCGAAATCATGCAAATGCGGCCATCCGCCGGTGCGATCACCAAATTGTCATTGGTCGGCGTCACCCGGTCGGGGTCGCGGAAGAAATAGGCGCACCACAACGTCAGAATCACACCAATCCAGCCAAGCGGCTCGGCAATCAGAAACAGGATCACGGTCACGGCGGCGAAAATTGCAATAAATTTCCAGCCTTCGGAATTGATCGGCACAAGAACGGATTTCAAAGTTGTCTTCCCTGGTTGCAATGCAACGCGCCGGTCAGCGGCGCGTCTGGCATGTTCTTATCACTGGCAATCCATGTCCATCAACAAGGCGGATCACCCGATGGCACTTTTTTCGCGACCTGATCGCTTAAAGATCCCTCACCTTGCCTGTCTTAAGCCCGCATTTCAGTGAAAATCATCACGTTTTACCCCGCATAAAGGCCGATCCCCCACCTGGCAACCGGTTCAAACGGGCAAAACGGATTTTCCCACCTTCACATGTCGCGCCAACGCTGCCAGATCATGCCCAGCCCCGTCATTCGCACAGATATAAGCCGGAAAACCACGATGTCGATGGCAAAACAGCAATAGCGCCCAAGACCCTATTGCTGTTTCATATCGGTTTAATTCGCCTTTTTCTCTTCGGGCAAGGCAAAAATCTGACCCGGATAAATCAGGTCGGGATCACGGATCTGGTCTTCATTGCGATGGTAAATCACCCAATATTGGATCCCGTCACCATAGGCCCGCCGGGCAATGCGCCACAGGCTATTGCCCGGTTGCACAACATAGCGCGAGCCCGGTTCCATCGCCTTTTTGGCATCGGCACGTTCAAACGGCAGTTCAATCCGGGCAACCACCTTGCCCTGTTTATCCACCTCGTCAGCACGCAATTTGTACTGGCCGGGGTTAACATCGGGGTCAAGGGTGACGGACCAATCGCCCTTGTCGTTTGACAGGGCATCGCCGACAAATTTGTTATCAAGATAAACCCGAATGTCATGGTCAGGGTCGGCATCGCCAGACATGGAAACCTGGCCTTTGTCATCATAATCAACCACGCCCACATTAAGCCGCGGCCGGGTTTTGGCAATTTCCGGCTCGCCTGCTTTGCGCGCAGCCTCGTTTGCGGCTTTGGCAATTTCGCCATTTTCTGTAACAGCACCCGGGCCTTGCAATACCGTGGCCGGCCCTTTCCCTTCGGATGGGACACGCAGCGCAATAATCGGCTGTTTGTCGTCCGGGGTCTTGGCGGCACCGTTTTCGTTTTTCTGGGCGATGATCGGGGCCGTGGTTTCCTTGCTCGGGTTTTTCGGGATCAGCACCACAACATCGTCATTGCCGCTTTTAACCTTGCCATCCTTGCTTTCGCTTTCAACCGAAAGCTCGCGATCCCCCGGTTCCAGGGGTTTTTCTGGCAAAATCACCCATTCCCCACGGTCATCAGCCGTGGCTTCACCAATCACGTCCTTGCCTTCGCGGACACGGACCTTGCTGTTGGGTTCCGCGCGGCCAGCAATCACCGAATTGCCATCCGGGCTGACACGCACAACGTCAAAACTGGGATCTTCAACGCCCGGTGCCTTGTCCTCATCCGACGTCTTCGCCTTGTTGTCGCCTTTGGGCGCTGTGCTTTGCGCGGCATCGGCGGCATCCTGGCTGCTGCTGGCAGACGGGGTCGAAGAAACCGCATCGGCATCATCATCGACAGAGCCGGTAAGCGTATAATTCAAGACGATGGCAGCAATGATCAGCAAAACGCCGATAATGACGAGGATATAAGGTCGTTTCACCGGAAAAACATCCTTGAACGATGGTTATATTCTATTCGCCGAAAGGCAGAATGGCGTCTCAATACGGCATTCGACATAAGATACCGGAATTCCGCCCCCACCCCCGACACGGTAATCGGAAACTTGTACTACTTTCATCGCACAGTTTCCATACCGTAACAAAGCCGGAATTTCATCATCCCGTTGCAAATATGAAAATTTACCCGTGAAAATCGTATTTGGACGTAAACATTCCCGGTTTCAACCCTTTTTCAGCCCGATTGAGCGCATTTTCAGGGCCAATGCCGCATATTCTGCTTATGCAAAGCCACAAGGATGGCACAGCCCGCAAAAAGAACCTGCAAGCCCTAACGACATTAAGGGTGCGACATCGACGCGCCGATATACCCCACCAAGGCTGCGACAAACACTGGCAAGGCCAAGGCCAGCACCCGCACCAACGCGGCCCCGGCCCAGGCAAGGCCGGCTTCGGCACCGCTTGCATCGCCCTGTGCCACCCGGTCCAGGCGCAGGGCCTTTTGCAATATTGTCGCCCCGGCCCCGGCAAACAACACCAGCAACAACACCGCATGGGCAACCAGACTGGCCGGGGCGCGCAAAATCGCCGTGGCACCGGCCACCATGATCGCCCCCACCATCGATAACCAGACAGCAGCACGATATTGCGGCGCGGCCTTTTCGGAAATCAGCGCCATTAACAGCGCCACCGCCATCGCCCCATAAAGAATTTTCAAGTCACGCAAGCCAAACTGGACAGCAATGATCCCCATTCCCAGCACCAGCGCCAAAAACACCGACAGCGCGCCGGGCCCACGATCCGGGGTTTGCGTGCTTTGCGTTGTGGTTTTGTTTTTCCGGCTTGTGGTGATCTTGGCGGATTTTGCCCTGGATTTTGCCTTGCTGCCTGTGGTGGTTTCATCGACGATATCGGCGCTAAAATCAGGCAGGGTGACATAGGCCAGCACCAGAGCCACCACCAGATAAACCGCCCATGCCAGCAAAGAAACCGAATGGGCCGTTTCGGGCCGGGCCACCTGCGAAAGCAAGGCTGCCGTGCCCCTGGTTTCATCGCCCAGCACCAGCCAACCGCCGCCAACAATGATAATCGCCGCCAGCACCGATGCGATGCGGGTTGAAAACCGCGCCACATCAATCATGATCCCGGCCAGCCCGCCAATCAGGATCACCGCCAGCACCGCCCCGGCCCCGCCGCGCATGCCTTCGGGCAGGCCCAAAGCAGCGGGCACGGCAACCAGAATGGCCGGAATAATCGCCGAAAGCACAATACGCCGTGCAACGGGACGATCCAGCCCCAGCCACAGCGCAAGCATCAGAACCCCGGCAATCACACCGGACACAAGAATGGCAAACCAGAAGGGACTGTCGACAAACACGCTGACTTAACCTGCCTTAATAACTTTCAGTTTCTGTTTTGTGATACCGGTCACATCACCCGCCCCCTCTGCCTTTGTGCATCTGCACAGGACAGGACGACGCGGGACCGACACAATACGGCATATTGCGGCACAAATCGGGCTGCGCTGCGGCCCTGGGAATTTGCGCACTGCAATGGCGGCGGGCAAATTCCTTTCGGGAAATCGTTTTTTGACATCAAGATATCATTGACGGCGCAGGCATATCATACGGTAAGCTGACGATGAAAGAGACATTGAAA
Source organism: Thalassospira sp. (assembly GCA_050299455.1). Lineage (GTDB taxonomy): Bacteria > Pseudomonadota > Alphaproteobacteria > Rhodospirillales > Thalassospiraceae > Thalassospira. Next base: position 5,177 of record JBNKVZ010000024.1, on the reverse strand, counting down.
AAGCTCAAAGGTTTCTTTCCTGCAACAAGATAACAAGAAAGGCAGGCCGCCATGACGAAAATAAACTCGATTTGTGTATTTTGCGGTGCATCCAACGGTGTGAATCCCCAGCACAAAGAAAACGCCATTGCCTTTGGCAAAATGATGGCTGAACGCGGCATGACCCTGGTTTACGGCGGCGGACGCATTGGCCTGATGGGTGCCGTTGCCGACGCGGTGATGGAAAATGGCGGCAATGTTGTCGGCATTATTCCGGCCCATCTGGACGATATCGAAGTCGGCCATGCCGGGCTTTCCGAACTGATCGTGTGTAAGTCCATGTATGAGCGCAAGGTGGAAATGTTCCGCCGTTCCGATGCCTTTGTAACCCTGGCAGGCGGATTGGGCAGCCTTGATGAAGCCTTCGAGGCCCTGACCCTGCGCCAGCTTGGCATTCACGATAAGCCTTTGGTATTTTTAAATGCCCTGGGATATTGGGACAAATGCCTGGATATGATTGACGGCATCATCGAAGAAGGCTTTGCCCGGCCCAGCAACCGCCAGCTTTATTCCGTGGCGGATACGCTAGAGGGCGTGTTTGAAAAGCTGTCGGCGGAACCGGGACCGAAATTTGATCCCAAGGAAAAGCTGCTGTAATCTCGCTTGATGCGCAAAACGACCAAGACGGCAATAAAGCAAAGGGTGTGATCTCGCGCCCTTTGCATCTGCCCTATCCGCCCCGTCTCCCCTATCGGCCCCATTTATCCTATCGACCTCGCCTACCCTATCGACCTTGCCGGCCCCTTTTCGCAACATTGATATGCCAAAACAGAGAATGCAGCGATGACCACGCCCCATGTAACCGTGATTGGTGCAGGTATTGTCGGCATGACAACGGCGTTTTTTCTCGCCCGCCATTTTGCTAACCATGCAGGCGGAAACCCCCGGGTTTCGGGGCATTTTATGTGGCCCGGACCTTGAAATACGGCAATTGGAAAAGAACACTTTCATCATCGCCGAAGACATGCCGGATGATCCCACGCCAACCGCCTTGCAACACGTGGCCGATCAAACCCTGGCTTCTGTTGGCAAACTTTTCCACCAGGTTAAAAACCCGCGCATTGTCTCGGTCAATATTGGTAACAGGCCCGACAGCATTGACGGCACGGGTGGGCGGTGTGAAAAATGTTGCAAACCTGTTTCTTGCTGTGGCGCATCCCGGTTTCATTTTGGCACCGGTTATTGCCCAAAGCCTGACAGACCAGATTTTCGGGCGTGAAAGCAGCTATGAAATTCCGACCGGACTTCTTGATATCTGATGAATATCTGATGGATGCCCGACCTTATGCGTTTTTCCGGCGCAGCAAAAAAGCCACCAGAAAAGCCGTAAAGCAGCCCAGCGTCACCGACAGCCCGCCCGCAAGAGACAGACGCCACGCATTTGCTGTTGTTTGGGTTAATCGGGCAAAAAAGACACTGCCGGTGAGCGCCACACCAAAAACACCGCCCAATTGCTGAAATGTTTGCAACAATGCCGAGGCAACGCCGGCATGTTCTTCGCTGATGCCTTCCAGGGCAAGATGAAATAGCGGGCCAATCACGGTTCCAAAACCCAGCCCCGTCATCGCCAGCAGCAGCATGACACTGCCCTGATCAGACAGCCCGGAAAACGCGGGCACAAAAGCCCGCAACAGCCCAAGCCCCGCCAGCACAATCACGCCCCCAACCAGAATTCTTAACCGGGACGAAACCTGTTGCATCAAGGGTGCGAGGATGGAGGCAACGATAATGCCAAATGACAAAGGAAAAGACGTCACCCCGGCCTGCCATGGGGTGAAACCAAAGCCCGTTTGCAAAAAAATGGAAAGCACCATGAAAAAGCCCGGCAAACCGGCAAAAAACAGGCCAATCCCCAAACAGGAGGGTAAAAAGCCCTTACGGGACATCAAGGCCACGGGCAACAATTGTGCCTTTTGCTGCGTCATCCGGCAGCGCTCCCAGCCGATCAAAGCCGCAAAGACCGGCACGGCGCACAGAAGCATCGCCCATATCCAGAAGGGCCAGCCCTGTATGCGCCCCTCGATCAACGGAATAAGGCACAGGAAAATACCAATGGCGGCCAAAAGAACCGCCACCGGGTCGAAATGGACCGAAGGTGTGGGCAAAACCGGCGGCAAGAAACGCCATAACAAAACCGCCAGCACCAGGGCCAATGGCGGGTTAATAAGGAAAATCGGCCGCCAGCCCAGCCCCGCCACATTCTGATCAACCAGCCATCCGCCAACCAGCGGCCCCAATACAGAGGCAAGCCCGGCCACCAGGCCGAAAACGGCAAAGGCGCTTGCCCGTGTTTTACCCTGAAACAGGCGATGCGCCAGCGCCATTGCCTGGGGCGATACCAGCGCAGCGCCCACCCCCTGCATAACGCGGCCCACCTGAAGCACGACCATTGACGGGGCAAATCCGCACAGGGCCGAGCCCGCACCAAAAACCACCAACCCGTATACCAGGACAATGCCGGGACCAAAACGGTCCCCCACGCGCCCGCCGGACAACAAACATATGGCATATGTCAGAATATAACCCGAAACCAGCCACTGCAGCGCCGCCCCACCGGCATGGAACATCGTATCGATTGAGGGCAATGCCACATTGATAATGGTCACATCAAGCATGACCAGAAAATTCACGCCCGCCAGCAGGAAAAGCACGGCGCGGCTGCGGTCAGGATGAGGGGGCACAGGCAATATCCTTTCAGGCAGGAACAAGCAAAGATCGTTCAATTTCAGAAAAAACCGGCCAAAACTGCGTGAGCCCGGCCGGTCCGCGGGCGGCAAATGCCGTTAAGGCCCCCGTCACCATCAAGGCGGCGGCAAATGGGTCAAGATTGGCACGGAAAATTCCCTGATCGCGCCCAAAGGACATGATCCTGACGTAACGGCCACACCAGTTTCGGGTGAAATCTTCCAACGTTTGGGCCAGTTCCGGCTGGGTTGCCGCCGCCTGCGAAAGCTGGGCAAAACAAACCGCCATTTCAGGATGATCACGCAAACTATCGTGATAGGCCTGCACTTCGTTGCGCAACTGCTCGTGCGCATTCAATGCCGGATCAGGCTCCGGCGGTAAAAGGGCAATAAACGCATCGCGGGTCGTGACCGCCACAAAATCCAGCAGGGCCGATTTGCCCGAAACATGAAAATGCAGGGTTGAAATATTGATGCCAACGCGTTCGGCCACGGCACGCGTCCGCAACGCCGCCAGTCCTTTTTCGGCAATCAACTGGCGTGCCGCCACCGCGATCATTTCGCGGCGCGCATCCTTGCGAATATAGGGGTGGGTTTTGTCTGTCTTTTCCATAAATCAATCATATGATTGATTTATGGAAAAGACAACAAGGTTTCATTCCCGGCCCAACAAAAAGCACGGCATTTGATGCACGGGCCACCGCCAACCACGGCCCGCAGCACAAAAACTTTTCAAACTGAACAGAGGAGGAACTGAGACATTTTGCACCCGCTACGCACTGCAAGAGGCTCGCTTGATGCCTGGGCTCAAAATGATCTGACAGCGCAAAACACAGGAGCCTTGCACTTCATTTTGAGGATAAAAAAACGCCCCTTTAGGCGGAGTCGAAAAGCCTTATTTTTTAACGATCCAAGGCCTGAGGCAAGCCTTTTTACATTAAGTGATATTAAATTAGATTTTTGACATGAATCATGGTTGTCAATGGGTTGGAGTGCTGATGTGGCACGTCTCATGACAGAGAGAGGGAACGATCATGAACACCACCCGCACCATTGTCCGGCTGTTGGGAGCCTCGGCCCTGTGCGTCGGATTTATCAGCCATGCGCTTGCGGCCAATCAGGGGGACGATGCCGCCCTTCGCACCGCTGCCAGCGATTATTTTGAAGTCATCCCGTCTGCCGTGCCTGCGGTCAAAGGCAACCCGGTGACCCATGAAAAGGTCGAACTGGGTAAAATGCTGTTTTTTGAACCGCGCCTGTCGTCAAGTGCGCTCATTTCCTGCAACACCTGCCACAATCTGGGCATGGGGGGCGATGACAACCTTGAAACATCCATTGGGCATGGCTGGCAAAAAGGCCCGCGTAATGCGCCGACCGTTTTTAACGCTGTCTTTAATATTGCCCAGTTCTGGGATGGCCGTGCCGCCGACCTTAAGGCACAGGCCAAAGGCCCGGTTCAGGCCGGGGTTGAAATGGCCAGCACGCCCGACCGGGTTGTCACCACCCTAAAAAGCATGCCGGAATATGTCGAACATTTTACCAAGGCCTTTCCCGGCGAAAAAGACCCTGTAACCTTCGACAATATGGCCAAAGCCATCGAAGCCTTTGAAGCCACCCTGATCACCCCGGCATCCCGGTTTGACCAGTTCCTTGAAGGCAATGACGCCATCCTGACCGCCCAGGAAAAAGAAGGCCTGGCCCTGTTTATGGATAGCGGCTGTGCCTCCTGCCATAATGGGGTGAATATCGGCGGGAACGGCTATTACCCGTTTGGCGTTGTTGAAAAGCCGGGTGCAGACATTTTGCCTGCCAATGACAAGGGCCGCTTTGCCGTCACCCATACCGCCGATGACGATTATGTCTTCCGGGCAGGTCCGTTGCGTAATATCGAACTGACCGCACCTTATTTCCATACCGGCAAGGTCTGGGACCTGGAACAGGCGGTCGGCATCATGGCAACCAGCCAGCTTGGAACCGAACTGGACGACAAATCAGTTGCCGCCATTGCCGCGTTCCTGCGCACGCTGACCGGGCAAGAACCAGAGATCGTTTATCCGATCCTGCCCGTCAGCAGCCATACAACCCCGCGCCCGAAGGATATGATCGTAAAATAAACCGACACACAATCACACAACAAAACATGCCAGCCCGCCCTCACATCGGGGCGGGCTTTATCTTTGCACAACCTTTGCGCCAAGCCAGGTTATATGATCCATCATCCCAAATTGCACTGATGGGCGGCATGGCCGGCAGCGCCGCTGAGGCGCGAATGCTGGTTTTTGAAACAATCGACAATCCAGTCACTGGCCAGCACCACGCCATCGGCCTTGCGCAAGTCCCGATGGACAATCAGCCATATGTCAGAGCTTAATGTGGTAATCGGATGGGAAACACGGGTTAAGCGGGGGTCATCATCGCCCAGAAAACACGGCAAAATGCCCGCCCCAATGCCGC
>JBNKVZ010000023.1:0-42027 GCA_050299455.1 Thalassospira sp. | reverse complement strand
CCCTAGTTGTCAGCGCCGCACCCCGTCGGTGGAGGCGGGTTATAGGGGCCTATCGGCAACCTGTAAACACCTTTTTTGAAGAAATTTCGTTTTAATGACACTTTTCTCAAAAACTCAAACTTATCAATGACTTAAAAATAGACCGCGTTGGCACAAACCGGGGGCATCGCAGGAAAGCGCGAATGTTTACAGGCGCTTGGCAATCAGAGGGCGAAGACTCTCGGATTAAGGTGATTCTCGGGGCCGAAAAGACGACATCAAACAGCGTTCCCGGCCCTGCCTGCTGGAACCTCGCGCCTTGCATCATCGTTATCAAAAGACAATACGGCCCCAAACGGAAACCTCTGCCTGAGTCGACCCGGTTTCGACCCGGCACGCATCATTTGCGGTACCCGAGCGCCAAGATGCCCGTTTTGACCCTGCCTTTCGTATTGATGTCTGACCCAAGGAGCCATTTATGATTCCCGCCTGGCTGCATATCCTGGCCATCCTGTCATTAGGGATGGGGGTAATCAGTGCCCTTATCATTATCGTCGCGGAAATACGTGATCCCCAACATATGTGGATCATGAATGTCGTCTGGCCGCTTTTTGCGCTTTTTGCCTCGGTTGCGGCCCTATGGCTTTATTTCCGCTATGGGGTGTTGGCCTCGCACGGGGCGATAATGCCGGCGATGCGAAATAACGAGACCCCGCCCAACAAACGCTTCACCCCGTTTGGCATTATGGTGGCAAAAGGAACGGCGCATTGCGGCAGTGGCTGTGCGTTAGGCGACATTATTGCCGAATGGCTGGTCTTTTTTGTGCCCGTCCTTGCGGTATGGCTGGGATATCCGTCCTTCTTTTCAGAGAAGATGTATGCCACCTGGATTTTGGATTTCATTCTGGCATTCGGTTTTGGCGTGGTGTTTCAATATTTCACCATCAAACCCATGCGCGACCTTACGGTCGGTCAGGGTATTGTTCAGGCGATCAAGGCCGATACCCTGTCGCTGATCTCGTGGCAGGTTGGCATGTATGGCTTCATGGCGATTGCCCATTTCCTGATTTTCAAGGATCTGCTGGGGGCGGAGCTCTCTGTCGCCTCTGTTGAATTCTGGTTCATGATGCAAATTGCCATGTGGTGTGGTTTTGCCACGGCGTATCCGGTCAATATGGGGCTGATCAAATCCGGGGTGAAGGAGAAGATGTAGCGTTACCCGGACAGCGTCACAGAGCCCCGCATATACTTGGCCGTTAAAACCTTTCAGCCTTATCCATTTACCGGTTTTGCTTTTCCCCGCCGACTGATCTAGTCTGACAAAAAACAAGATAAAATCAGCGGAGGAACGCCATGAAATCGACCGCGAAATGTGGTCCGGACAAGACCGCGCATGTCTATACACCGCTGCCGCCGGTTAACCGGACGCCACCTGTTGAAAATGCAGCCCAACCGGCCCCGATCACAACAGGTGATGCCGCCGCCCCTTTGCCTGATGCAGATAAGGGAGCAGATCGGGATAAGGATATTGATGCGGCCAACGGTCCTGGGCCGGAATTTGGCCCGTGGCTGGCGCAGGCATCGATTTTGGTTGTGGATGATGAACCGGGCATGCGGAATTTTCTCGCCCGTACGCTGGGTCCGCGCTGCAAAAGGTTAGAAGAAGCTGCCGATTGCAATGAAGCCTCGCGCAAGCTGGATGATCATCATTTTGATGTGGTGATTCTGGATAACATCATGCCGGGCAAAAGCGGGGTGGAATGGCTGACCGAGCAGCGCGAAATCGGTTTTTTTGCCGATGCGATTTTAATGACGGCCTATGCCGACCTGGATACCGCGATTAAGGCCCTGCGCGCCGGGGCGGTTGATTTTGTGTTAAAACCGTTCCGGTCCAACCAGATATTGAATGCCGTTGCCCGCTGCCTGGACCGCATGCGCCTGCGCCGGGAAAACTATGTTTTGCGCCATGAATTGCGGTCAACATCCGACCATGTCTTGCTGCGCGACAAGCTGATTGGCTACTCCCCTGAAATTCAGGACATTCGCGATACCATTGCCCGTGTGGCGCCGTTGCCCACATCCATTTTGATTTCGGGTGAAAGCGGAACGGGCAAGGAAGTCACGGCACGATCCATCCATGCCCTGTCGGACCGGGCCGACAAACCGTTTGTACCGGTCAATTGTGCCGCCATTCCCACCGATATGATTGAGGCCGAACTTTTTGGCCATTTAAAAGGCGCCTTTACCGGTGCCAACCATGCCCGCGACGGCCTGTTTTTACATGCGCAAGGTGGCACCCTGTTTTTGGACGAGATTGGCGAATTGCCGCTGGCCACCCAAAGCAAGCTGCTGCGCGCGATTGAAGACCGCCGCATTCGCCCGGTTGGCTCCGAACGCGAAGCCCCGGTCGATTTGCGCTTTATTTTCGCCACCAATGCCGACCTGGAGGCCGAGGTTGAGGCCGGAAATTTCCGCGCCGACCTGTTTTATCGCATCAATGTGATGCAAATGCATATGCCGCCCTTGCGCCAGCGCGGCGATGATGTGCTGGAACTGGCGGCCCTGTTTATGAACAAGCTGGGCAAGCAACTGGGCATGCCGCCGGTTGCCATTGATGGTGCGGTACGCGCCGGGCTGACACAGTATAACTGGCCCGGGAATGTCCGCGAACTGCGCAATCTGATTGAACGATCCCTTATATTGGGGCGGTTCCCGGCGGAATTTCGCAATGGCGATTTACCACAGGGCGATAGCGGCAAAGATGAAACGCTGGACGAGCTGGAACGCCGCCACATCATGACCATGCTGCATAAAACCGGGGGCAACCGCAACGAAGCCGCGCGCAGGCTGGGGGTTTCGCGCAAAACCATCGACCGTAAATGCGCTGCCTGGAATGACTAAGAGCAGCACCCCAGCAACACCCGTGCAAACCGGGGGGCGATCGGTCCGATATCGGTTGTTGGCCATTGCCCTGCTGCCGACCCTGGTGATTTTGCCCTTGTTGCTGGGCTTTATGATGGCGCGCTGGAACGGCAAGTTTGATGCGCTGCTAACCAACAAGGTGCATGGTGATCTGACCATCGCCCATCAATATTTCAGCCATATTCTGGAAAATAACGGCAAACAGATCGAGGCATTGGGGCAGTCGGTGGCGTTTCACGACGCCCTTTTGTCCCCGGATAAAACCCAGCCGCTTTCGGCCTTGCTCGCGCAAAAACGCACCGAAATGGGGCTGGATTTTCTGTATCTGGTAAGTGCCAATGACAAACTGCGCGGCGCATCCCCCGCAACAGTCCGCAACAACCCCAACCTGAACTGGCCCGTGATCCAGGCGGCGCTAGCCGGCGGATCGCGCACGGCCGTTGATATTTTCCAAAATAGTGACCTTGCCGCCATTTCGCCGGCAATGGCAAAGCGGGCACGTTTGGATTTGATCGATACGCCCAACGCCACCCCGACCCAACGACATGTTGAAAGCCGGGGCATGGTCATACACTCGGCCAGCCATGTTGATATGGGCAACGGCGTGCAAGGTGCGCTTGTGGGCGGCATATTGCTTAATCAGAATCTGGTTTTTATCGATACCATCAATGATCTGGTCTATCGCACCAGCAGCCTGCCCGAGGGCAGCCAGGGCACAGCCACCCTGTTTCTGGATGATGTACGCATTTCAACCAATGTGCGCCTGTTTGAAAAACGCCGCGCGCTGGGCACACGGGTTTCAAAGGCGGTGCGATCCGCCGTACTGGACGATGGCAAAGTGTGGCTGGACCGCGCCTTTGTCGTCAATGACTGGTATATTTCGGCCTATGAACCGATTATCGACAGTTTTGGAAAGCGGGTCGGCATGTTGTATGTCGGCTTTCTGGAGCAACCCTTTGCCCGCACCAAATATGAAAGCCTGATCCTGATTATTGTTGCCTTTTTAGGGGTAGCAACAATTACCGTACCGGTGTTTTTGCGCTGGGCACGGGGGATTTTCAAACCCCTAGAGCGGATGACCCGCACCATTGCCCGGGTTGAAAATGGCGATTTGGGCGCGCGGACCCATCTGCCGGCCGCGCGTGATGAAATATCGCATGTCGCCATGCATCTGGATGATTTGCTTGATCAGGTGCAGGAACGCGACCGCCAGTTACGCCACTGGAATGATGCGCTGAATGCACGGGTTGATGAACGCACCGCCGAACTGCAAAAGGCCAATCAGCAACTCGAAGCGACCACCAAACAATTGATCATGTCGGAAAAACTGGCCGCGATTGGCGAAATCACCGCCGGGGTGGCCCATGAAATTAATAACCCGGTCGCCGTGTTGCAGGGCAATTTGGATGTGATGCGCAGCCTACTGGGCGAACAGGCCGACATTGCCAAAACCGAAATCCGCCTGATGGATGAACAGGTGGGCCGGATCAACCAGATTGTGACCAAGCTGTTGCAATTCGCCAAGCCCGAAGAATATGCCGGTTTTATTGAACGCCATGATGTCGGATCGGTGATTGATGACTGCCTGCCCCTGGTGCAGCATTTGCTGAACCGGGCGGCAATTGACGTTAAGCTGACCCATACCGCGACCCGCCTGATTGTGATGAACCGAACCGAATTACAGCAGGTGCTGGTGAACCTTATTGTCAATGCCATTCACGCCATGCCGGGCGGCGGCACCCTGACCCTGATGGATCAGGATATGGCCCGCGACGACGAACCGGGCATCTTAATTACCGTTGCCGATACCGGCATTGGCATGAGCACCGATATTATGGAACGCATTTTTGACCCGTTCTTCACCACCAAACGCCAGGAAGGTACGGGCCTGGGCCTGTCGATCAGCAAAACCCTGATCGACAGGCAAAGTGGCAGCTTTGATGTACACAGTACACCAGGTGAAGGCACCCTATTCCACATATGGCTGCCCGAGGCACAATAAAGTGCATGCATTATCACAACAGAACGGAACGAAGCCCTTATTACCCCTTTAGCTGCGATTTTGATAAAAAATACATCATCCTTTACGCATCAAAGGCATATTAAGGCGTGCCTGCTGCCATCTTGGCAAGTCATTGCCGATCATCAGGCCTGATCGTGTTACATGAGGTTAAAATGTCCCTTTCTCTGGCGCAATTGCGTGCTGTTGATGCCGTTGTTCGACACGGCCAAATTTCACGCGCAGCCCAAAGCCTTGGCGTTTCCCAGCCGTCCGTCTCAAACCAGATCCAGGCGTTTGAAACCACCTGGAAAGTCCGTATCTTCGACCGCGATGGATATACCATTCGCCTGTTACCATCAGCCGAAGCGCTGATCGGGCAAATTCAGCTTGGTTTGCAAATATTGCAGGAAATTGAAGATACCCTGGATGCCCGCAGCCAGCGCGAGGCCCGTCATCTGTCACTGGGATTTAGCGCCCACCGCCTGATCATGCCCGCCCTTGCAGAATTTGTCCGATCCCACCCGGACATCAAACTCAGTACACAGGGCACACCGACCATGTCGCTGATACAGGCCTTAAAAAAGGGTGATATTCATTTGGCATCGGTTTCCTTGTTCAAACCGGAACCCGGGTTTCACAACATCGAACTCGCCCGCAGGCCGCTGGTGATTTACGGCAAAAAGGGCCACCCTTTGTTGCAGAACGGCGCCCTGAAGCTGACGGACTTGCACCAACAGGCCATGGTCCTTTGGAACAAACAATCGGGCAGCCGGCGGCGATTTGGCCAGTTATGTGACAAAGCCGATGTCACCCCGATTGTCAGCCTTGAAGTCAACACCATTGATGTTGCCTATGCCGCCGTTGCCGCCGGGATCGGACTGGGAACAGCCATTGAAGGCGAGGTTTTGGCGGATGACCATATTGATGTGGTACGCTTGGATGCCCCAGACGCCGCAATCGGCCATTATTTATTGTGTTTGAAAGGGGCGGAATTACGCCCCCAGGTCGCCCGGTTTATCGAAATTGCCCAAACCTGCACCACCGCATAGTCGCGAAAGGGCATATTTGGCTATTCTGAAATTGTATAATTCAAAGTTATGAAATCTAACTTTCATAATACTGACATGTAAAAAGACTATGCTTTCCTCTCAAATCAGTTTTGGAAGGAAAGATGGTTAAACATTATGATCTTGCGGTTGTCGGGGCCGGTATTGTCGGTCTTGGCGTTGCACTTGCTGCGGCCCAAAAGGGCCTCAGCGTTGTTGTTATTGATCGCGATACGCGGGCGAACGGGGCCTCTATTCGCAATTTCGGCTTTGTGACCGTCACCGGCCAGAAAGCGGGTGCACATTGGAAGCGGGCCCGCAGAAGCCGTGACATCTGGGCTGACATCGCCCCGAAAGCGAACATCCCCGTCCTGCAACACGGTCTTGTCCTTCCTGCCTACCGGCCCGAAGCCGCCGATGTTTTGCATGAATTTTTGCAAACCGACATGGGGGCAGAATGCAGCCTGATTTCACCGAAAACAGCACAGGAACATATCCCGCTGCTGCGCCAGACAGGCATCCGTGACATTCTGTTCAGCCCACATGAACTGCGTGTTGAAAGTGCATCTGCCATTCCGCAACTGCAACACTGGCTGGCCGAAGCCCACAATGTTGACTTTTTATGGAACAGCACGGTCAGCGACATCACAGATCGCGGGGTTGTTTCATCCGCCGGGCTGATCCCGGCCGAAAATGTTGCGGTGTGCCCGGGCAATGAATTTAGCACCCTGTTTCCCAACCATATCGCCCGGCACAATTTAAAAATTTCCACCTTGCAAATGCTCCGGCTGACTGCCCGCGACATGCCGCGCTTAAAGGCACCCGTCATGTCCGACCTGTCCCTGGGCCGGTATGAAGGCTTTACCGGCATGGCATCTTCGGCTGCGCTGCAACAACGCCTGGATCAGGAACGGCCCGAAATGCGCCAGGCCGGCATTCATCTGATTGCCGTTCAATCGGCGGACGGATCGCTGGTTGTGGGCGACAGCCACGTTTATTCCGACACCCCCGAACCTTTTGCCTCGGGAAAAACCGAAGACCTGATCCTTGAGGCTTTTAACGATGTGATCGATTTGCCCGACTATCGGGTCAGCGAACGCTGGATTGGAAGCTATGCCGCCGCCAGTGACCGCCCGATTTTGGTGGAACGCCCGGCGCAAAACATTCGCCTGGTCATTGTAACCGGTGGCACAGGGGCCTCGACCGGCCTGGCCCTTGGCGAGCAAGTCGTTGCCGACCTTTTCGATCCCAGCACCGAAATTACCGAGGCCTTGTCATGACCAAACTTGTCGCCGCCATTTTTGACTGGGCAGGCACCCTGGTCGATTTTGGGTCCCGCGCCCCGATGGGAGCCTTTGTCGAGGTTTTTCAAAATTTTGGCATTGAAATTTCAATCGATGAAGCCCGTGCGCCAATGGGCCGGGCCAAACGCGACCATATCGCCGCCATTTTGGCACAGCCGCGCATTGCCGAATGTTGGCAGCAACAGCATGGCAACATGGCCGACGATGCCGCAATTGATGCCATTTATGACATGTTCATCCCGTTAAACACAAAATCGGCAATCACCCATGCCGATGCCATCCCTGGTGCTGCGGCAACCCTGGCTGCCTTGCGCGAACAGGGGCTGAAAATCGGCTCTACCACCGGATATACCCGCGCCATCATGGAGGGGGTGTTACCACTGGCAAGCAAACAGGGCATTACGGTTGACAGCCTGGTATGCGCCGGGGAAACCCCGGCAGGGCGGCCTAGCCCTCTTAATATGTATCAAGCCTTTCTTGACCTTGCTGTCTGGCCCGCCGCACAGATCGTGAAAATCGATGACACGCCGGTTGGCATTGCCGAAGGCATAAATGCCGGATGCTGGACCGTCGGCGTGACATTAAGCGGCAATGAAACCGGCCTTTCCCTTGAAGAACTCCGCACATTACCCGCCACCCAAACAGATGCCCTGCGCGCACAAGCCGGCAAAAACCTGCGCACCGAAGGTGCCCACTACCTGATTGATAGCGTCGCCGATTTATTGCCGGTGATGGACGATATCTCGCGTCGTCTTGCCGCCGGTGAACTACCCCACCTGCCTTTTGCCTAAACGTCTTTTTCATAACAGTTTTAGGGAATCATCTTCATGACAACGAACCCGTTTACCATTAACCGACGTAACCTTTTGAAACTGAGTGTCGCCACCGCTGGCATCAGCATGTTGCCCAAAATTGCGTTTGCCAAATCGGTGATGGCCGACTGGTCAAAACCGTTTGATGTTGCAAGTGCACGCCGTGAAGCCGCCATCTATACGACCTATGGCATGCCCGACACCTGGGCGAACTATGGCGAGGTTCTCTCGCTCATGGCGAAAAAATATGACTATAGCTACGAACATGTCGATACCGACATGGGCTCGATGCAGGAAATCCTGAAATATGATGCCGAGAAGAACAATCCGGTCGCGATTTCATCGGATATCGGGATTTTGTTTGGCCCGGTTGCCGATGAACGCAAAGTTGTTCCGCCTTATATGCCCCCTTCCGCCAGCAAACTGCCCAATGGCCTGAAAGGCAAAGAAGGCGGCTGGGTTGCGACCTTTACCGGTGTTCCGGCCATGATCGTCAATACCGATGTGATCAAAAACGTGCCCGAAAGCTGGGAAGACCTTTTGAAGCCGGAATATAAAGGCAAGGTCAGTGCCATTGATGCCTCGGGCATGGGCGGCACCGATATGGCGACCTTTATCGCCTGGGCCTATGCCTTTGGCGGGTCGGAAACGGACCTGGCACCGGGGGCCGAGTTCGCCCGCAAATTGCTTAACCAGATGTCTTCTGCCCCGAAAACCACCCAGACCCTTGAACGCGGCGAATTGCCCATTCAGCTGAAATACGACTTTAACTGCATCGCCCAGGCCAATGCCCTGAAGGCCAAAGGGGTGAATACCCGCATCATCATCCCGCAAGGCACGATTTATGCCCCGTCGGCGACCATGATCAACCGCTACAACGTCGAAAAAATGAACATTGCCAAGGTCTTTCTTGATTTTGTTCTGTCCGACGAAGCCCAGATTGCCTTTGCCAAATTTGGCGCCCGTCCGATCCGCTGGGTGCTGGGCGACCTTGAATTGCCCGCCGACGCCCGCAAAGACTGGTTGCCCGACGAACAATACGCCCATGTTCACCAGATCAAGGACTGGTCGAAAGTGGACGTCAAGCAAGTTGCCCAGTTCTGGGTTGACGAAGTCGTTGGAGGCTAACCGTGACAGTCGCACAATATGCGGCAGGTAACGCAAAGCGGGGGCCGGAAGCGGCCCCCCTCTCGCCATATCTGCGCTGGTTAACAAACTGGGGCCCGGCACTGCCCCTGATTATAATCGGCGTCTTCACGCTGGTTGTGCCCTGTGCCTTTATGTTACGCCAAAGCTTTGCCCTGCCCGATGGCAGCGGCTTTACACTGGGAAACTGGTCATCCCTGATCAACAGCCGGTCCGCCCGAACAACCATTTTAAACAGCCTGTTACTCTCGTTTAACGTGGCAACAATTGCCTTGCTGGTTGGCGGTCCCTTAACCTGGATCATTTCGCGCATGGCACGCAGCTGGCAGGCGTTAAACCTTGGGCTGCTCACCGTTGCCAACAATTTTTCGGGGATCGGCCTGGCCTTTGGCTATGTGGCCGCCCTGGGCAGCTATGGCATGATTACCCTGGGCCTGAAGATCGTTGGCATCGACATTGTGCCGCCGGCATCTTCGTCCTTCTGGGGGCTTACCATTGCCTATGAATATGGCATCGTGCCGATGTTTGTCTTGCTGACACTGCCCTCTATGGCGCTGATCCGCGATGAATGGTGGGAAGCCTGCCAATGTTGCGGTGCCAGCCGCTGGCAATTCTGGCGGTATGTGGGCATTCCGGTCCTGGGGCCTTTTTTAGGGGCCAGCTGGATCCTGTGTTTTACCTGGTCGATGGGGCTTTATGGCCTGCCGGTGGCACTTTTGGGCGCCAGCCGCCCGGCTTATAACCTGATTACCCTTAAAATGAGCCATTCGATGACCGGCCTTTTGCTTGGCAACCAGCAAATGCCGGTTTTAGCCGTTATTCTCATGATCATCGCTGTGGCGGCCCTGACCCTTTATAAACTCCTGCTAAAAAGGGCGGGAAAATGGCTGTAAACAATAGTATTGCGGTTTCATCCCCGCCTTGTCATCCGCCAATCTGGCGCCGGTTTTCTGCGAGCACGCCCGTTTTGGTGATGTTGCTGATGGTGGCGGCCTATATCATCATGCCGATGCTGGCGACATTTCTGTATTCGGTATCCACCCGCTGGACCACCCATATCGTCCCGGATGGCTACACCGCATCGCACTGGCTGGATGGCTTTGCCGACAATCGCTTCCGCGGGGCTTTGATACGCTCGCTGGGTCTTGCGTTTGTCGTTTCCATTGGCGAGGTGATTTTGGTGGTGCCCGCTGTTTACTGGCAAAAGGTCCATAACCCCGGCATCAAGCATATCCTTCAGCTTCTGGCCGCCATTCCGCTGGCCATTCCCATTCTGGTCATTGCCTTTGGCCTGCTACAGCTGAGTGGCGATTATATGCCTGCCGCCCAGGGCACCATCGGCCTTTTGCTGATTGCGCAAATCGCCATTGCCTTTCCGTTCGTCTATTGGGCAATCGACAATGCCATGTCATCGGCCCGTGTGGAACATCTGGCCGAGGCCGCGCGCACCTGTGGTGCGTCGGAGTTCTATACATTATGGCGTGTCATCCTGCCCAATATCGGCCCCGGTATTGCCACCGGCACGTTAATGGCGTTTGGCACATCCTTTAATGAAGTGCCCCTCACCCAGTTTCTGATCGGCAGCCGGTTTGAAACCGTGCAGCTTTATTTGCTTAACATGCTGCGCAGTGCGGATGCCGATTACAACATCCTCGCCGTCATGACGATCATCAACTTCGTTGTAACGCTTATCCTCTCGGTATGTGTTGTGTGGCTCAATGCCGGTAACTTTGCCAAAGGAAAAGGATAAAAAATGACAACCCCGATCCATATTCGCAAAATCAGCAAAAGCTTTAATGGCAAACCGGCCTTACAGAATATTGACCTTGATATCAAAGCCGGTGAAATGGTGGCCCTGCTGGGCAGTTCAGGTTGCGGCAAAACAACCCTGTTGCGCACCATCGCCGGGCTGACGGCCCCCGATCACGGGGAAATCAAATTCGGCGATACCGATGTCACCCGTCTTTCCGTGCAGCAACGCCATATTGGCATGGTGTTTCAGGGCTATTCGCTTTTCCCCAACATGACGGTGCGCGATAACATCGCTTTCCCGCTCAAAGCGGCGAAAATGCCGGAAAAAGAACGAAAAAGCCGGGTCGATGAGCTATTGCAGCTGACCAAACTGACCGAACGCGCCAACCATCACCCGTCACAGCTTTCCGGTGGGCAACAGCAACGCACCGCCCTTGCCCGTGCGCTGGCCCCCAATCCCAGCGTCTTGTTGCTCGACGAACCATTATCGGCTCTGGATGCCATTGTCCGCGATCATTTGCGCGATGAAATCCGCCGTATTCAGCAACAGATCAGAACCACCGCCATTCTTGTCACCCATGATCAGTCCGAAGCCCTTGCCGTGGCGGACCGGGTTGTCATCATGCAGGCCGGGCAAATTGAACAGGTCGCAACCCCCGAGGCACTTTATCATGAACCCTCGTCGGAATTTGCTGCGCGCTTTATCGGTACGCGAAATGTCATCGACCTGATGCCATCTGACGGGCATATCCGGCTTGATCCGTTTTTTTCGCGGGCCGTTGCCAAAAGCCAAAGCCCGGTTTCCATTTATGTCCGTGCCGAGGACATCAAAATCTGCCCGCCCGGCCACGGCCTGCCCGCCCAGGTGGAAGCCCGCCTTTTTCAGGGGCATACAACCCGGCTTTATGTCTGTGCCAACGGACCGCACGGAAAACTAGACCTCCGCATTGATGCCCCCAGCCGGGACATCAACCATTTAAACCCCGGCGACCCTATTCATGTGAATTTCAAGCCAGAGGACGTCAATGTCTTTGCCAGCTAAGGGAACGATCCCCCCGGCCACAACGAACGATAAAATGAACAATAAACAGCCCAATATTCTGTTTATCACGGTCGATCAGTGGCGTGGTGATTTGGCCCCCCGGCAAAATCAGTGGGTGCCAACCCCCAATCTGGATGATCTGTGCAACAATGGCACCCGATTTGCCCACCATTACACGCAGGCCTATCCGTGCGGCCCCGCACGGGCGGGTCTGCTCACCGGGCTTTATCCGCACAAACACCGGGTTGTGCAAAACGGCTCCCCGCTTGATGCGCACTACCGCACGCTGGCCCAGGCCGCCCGCACGCGCGGATACCGGCCCGTTCTGTTTGGCTATACCGACACCCAGGCGGACCCGCGCACCTTAAGCCGCGATGACCCGGCCTGGGCGGATGAAGAAGGCATCGCCCCGGGATTTGAGGCCGAATGCCTGTTAACCGCCAGCGCAACACCCTGGATCGCCGAGTTGATCAACAAGGGTTATTCTATTGCCAACCCGCAAGCAGGCCGCGATGGCGTTTATCAAATGACGCCCTTTGGCGCGCCAACCTGCCTGAAGGCCGACGATAGCGAAACCGCCTTTCTGACCAATCAGGTTCTGGATTATCTTGCGCCGCAGGATCAGGACCCCTTTTTTATCCACCTGTCTTATATTGCGCCGCATCCGCCCTTTGCTGCATCGCAAGAATGGCTCAACGCCGTTTCTGTTCCCGGCAGCCAGGACATTAAAACCGTTGGCACACCTCACCCGTTAATCACGTTTCATCACAGCACGCAAAATCTGGCGTCTTTTGCCCCCAATACATCCGGCCCGGTTCACACCGCGACCGCGCAAACCAAAACCGCAATCCGCCATGCCTATGGCGCCTTGATGGCAGATGTGGACCACCATATCGGGCGTGTTTTTAACCGTCTTAAAACCCTGGGCCACTGGGAAAACACCATTATCGTCGTCTCGGGCGATCATGGGGAACAAATGTTTGATCATGGTTTGCTCGGCAAGGTTGGCTGGCACGATGCTGCCGCGCATATCCCGCTGATCATCCGTGTGCCCGGCGCAAAACCAGCGCAAACGATTGACCATTTCACCCAGTCGATTGACCTGTTCCCCACCCTTGTCGAGCTTTTGGGGCTGGAAACGGATGTTAATCTGGACGGGAAAAGTCTGGTGCCGTTCCTGAACGGTTCCCCCCCGCCCGACTGGCGCGATTGCGTTTTCTGGAGCCACGATTTTCGCAACCTCGCCAATCTGCAGGCAGAACGCTATTTCGGCCTGCCCAGCCAATTGTGCAATTTCCATGTGGTGCGGACTAAAGCGTTCAAATATGTGCATTTTCCAACCCTGCCGCCCATCATCCATGATCTGCCCAATGATCCTGGCGAATATATCAATATCGCCCAAAGCAAGCAGGGGCAGTCGCTGCGTTTCGAGGGGATGGAGCGCCTGTTAAACATGCGCATCACCCATGAAAACGAAATTTTGTCATGTCTGCAGGCCCATAACGGCCATCTTCATGGCGATGCGCATCACTGGCCAAGCACCTGACGCCAGCGCGCGCCAAAGCGAGACAAAATGTCCATTTCAAGGCCCCGCGCACGCCAAAACATGGACATTTTGTCCAACCCCCAATCGCGCGATAGAGAAAAACAATCATAAGCCTTCCAACAAACCCGCTAATTCCCTGCCGCTTCAACGAATGGCACGGGAATTGCGGAGGAAACCTGCCGAATAATGACGGATAGGGGCCATCAAGGCCTGAAAAAAGCCGAATAACGGGAGGAAAAACTGAATGTTTGATAGCCTTAAGAAGGAACATATCGTCGCGCATGACGATTTTAACCGCTGGAAGGTTCCACCAGCATCCATCGCCATTCATTTGTGCATTGGCTCCGTTTACGCATGGAGCATTTTCAACCCGCCCCTGATCAAGGAATTTGGTGTGGTTGCGGCCTCGTCGGGGGACTGGGGCCTGAAATCTGTTGTCTGGATTTTTTCGGTTGCCATCGTGTTTTTGGGCCTGGCTGCCGCCTTTGGCGGTAAATGGCTTGAAGAAGTCGGCCCGCGCATGGTCGGTGTGGTTGCGGCCTTCTGCTGGGGCGGTGGTTTCATCATCGGCGGTCTCGGCATCATGACCCACCAGTTGTGGCTGGTATATTTGGGGTATGGCGCCATTGGCGGCTGCGGGCTGGGCCTGGGGTATGTCTCGCCCGTTTCCACCCTGATCCGCTGGTTCCCCGACCGGCGCGGCATGGCAACCGGCATGGCGATTATGGGCTTTGGCGGCGGTGCGATGATCGCAACCCCGATCAAGGAATCACTTTTGGCCTTTTTCTATAAGGCACCGCAATTTTTGGGCGCTGAAAACACGGTCAATCTGGTCACCGAAGGCGGCAAACGCATGGCCGATGTTGGCGGCCAGATGGTTGAGGTCGTCGTGGCCGGTGCTGCCCAGGTTGCCGCGGCCCCCGTCCCGCTGCAAGAAGGCGTTTATGTGGTGGGCACCGGCAATACCGGCGCTGCGGCCACCTTCTTTACCCTGGGTATTTCCTATTTCATCGTCATGATGATTGCGTCTTTTTCCTATCGTGTGCCGCGTGAAGGGTGGCTGCCGGCCGGCTGGACACCGCCCAGTGCCGATACCGCGTCCAAGCGCATGATCACGCATAAAAACGTCCATATCGATCAGGCGCTGAAAACCCCGCAATTTTATCTGATGTGGATCGTTCTGTGCTTTAACGTCACTGCGGGCATTGGTGTGATTGGCGTTGCCAAAACCATGATGTCGGAAATTTTCGGCAGCACCTTGCCCATGATCGTCAATTCCAGTTTTGCCGCCACCTATGTGTTTATGATTTCGGTCTTTAACATGTGTGGCCGGTTTTTCTGGGCCTCCATTTCCGATTATATCGGGCGCAAGAACACCTATTACTGCTTCTTCATTCTGGGCATTGTCCTGTATCTGTCGATCCCCTATGCGGCAAGCCAGGTCAGTGTGAACCCGGTCGTCACCTGGCTGATCATGTTCTATGCCGCCACGATGGTGATTTTCACCATGTATGGTGGGGGTTTCTCGACCATTCCGGCATATCTGGCCGATGTGTTTGGCACCAAATATGTCGGTGGCATTCACGGTCGTTTGCTCACCGCCTGGAGTACTGCTGGCGTGCTGGGGCCGCTTGCCATTACCCAATTGCGCCAAACCTCGGTGACCAATTCGATCAAGGACCTGGCCAGCCATGTAGACCCTGCAGCCTTCCAGGCAAAATTCGGGGCCGGGATGGACCAGCTGGACCAATTGGTGGCGGCCAAAACCGTGACCATCGGACGTTTGATGGAAATCGCCCCGGCGGGAACGGTTGACCCGACCCCCAGCCTCTATAACACCACCATGTATGCCATGGCGGGTTTGCTGGTGATTGGCCTGATCGCCAATGCCCTGGTCAAACCGATCCATGACAAACATTACATGGAAAGCGAAACCGACAAGAACGATGCCACCGCCCCGGCGGCATCAAAGGCCTAACCCTTGCAAACGCACGATGATGGCAACCGCGATCATCGTGCGGCATTTGCCGGGTTTTGCCCAAATACCCCTATAGTGAAAAAGGTTTTGTTGCAGGTATAGCCCCCAAATCGGTTAACCTGCCTGCAACAAAACCACCTTAAACGCACCGGCATGGTTGCCATGACCGGGACGGGGCAATAATGATCGACAAACTGGAAATGTTTATGGTGCTCGCCCGCGAGCAACATTTCGGCCATGCCGCCGAGGCCTGCGGCGTGACCCAACCCACCCTTTCAAGCGCCATTCGCCAATTGGAAGAACAATTAGGTGTGATGCTGGTGCGGCGCGGATCGCGGTTTCAGGGGCTGACCCTGGAAGGCGAACGGGTGCTGGACTGGGCCCGCCATATTGTTGGCAGTGCGCGGTCCATGCGCGATGAAATGCGTGCCATGCGCCTGGGCCTGACCGGCAAGGTCAAAATTGCCGTTATTCCCACCGCCCTTGCCATGGTGCAGGAACTGACAACCCCGTTTCGCGAAAAACACCCCGACATCACCTTTTCCATCCTGTCGCGCACATCGGGCGAAATTCGCACCTTGCTTGAGAATCTGGAGGTCGATGCCGGCATCACTTATCTGGATAATGAACCGCTGGGCCGCGTCACCAAAGTGCCGCTTTTTGACGAACGTTATTTGCTGGTGACCTCCATCCATGCCGATTATGGCCACAGCGACAGCATCACCTGGCATGATGCCAGCCTGTTGCCGCTGTGCCTGTTAACACCCGATATGCAAAACCGCCGCATCATCGATCACCATCTGGCCGAAGCCGGGGCCGAGGCCAAACCAACCCTGGTATCCGATTCCATGATTGCGCTGTTTTCCCATGTACAAACTGGCAACTGGGCCAGCATCATGCCGGAAAAAATGATCAAAACCTTTGGCCTGCCCGACCGCATCCGCGCCATTCCCATCACCGATCCCGATGCCCGCCATCAGGTCGGACTGGTTACCGCAAGCCGGGAGCCGCAAACCCCCGTTATTGCTGCCCTGATCAAGGAAGCAACGCGAATTGCTGCAGTGCAATAAATTGATTGATAGGCTTTTGCTATCGCGTAACGGGAACGCCCTATTGAACCCGGGGACGGTTTTGCCGAAACTGGACAAAATAAGCGAAGACTGCTTTGTGAGAGAGGCTGCATGTCTTTACCTGTGACGACCGACGAAACAATCGCTCGGGTCGGTGCCATCTGTGATGGTCTGGCCGGGCTTGAAGGCCCTTTATTGCCGATCCTGCATGAAGTGCAGGAAGAATTCGGCTTTATTC
The DNA here is from genome assembly GCA_050299455.1 of Thalassospira sp. GTDB lineage: Bacteria > Pseudomonadota > Alphaproteobacteria > Rhodospirillales > Thalassospiraceae > Thalassospira. The sequence continues at coordinate 25,190 of JBNKVZ010000023.1, read as the reverse complement.
CCGAAGGCGCGCTTCAGACCATTGCCAAAAAGCTCAACCTTAGCCGGGCGGAAGTCCACGGGGTTGCCAGTTTTTATCATGATTTCCGTGAAGAAAAACCGGGCAAGCATGTCATCAAAATCTGCCGAGCGGAAGCCTGCCAGTCGATGGGTGCGGATGCGCTGGGCGATCATGCAAAACATAAGCTGAAAGTTGATTGGTCAGAAACCACCGCCAACAACAATGTCACGCTTGAACCGGTATATTGCCTGGGCCTGTGTGCCTGTGCGCCTGCCGCGATGGTGGATGGCAAGGTTGTTGGCCGGGTCAGCAAGGACCGCCTTGATCGTATTTTGAACGAGGTGGAATCATGACCATCAAAATTTACGTCCCGCTGGATTCAGCTTCCGTCGCCCTTGGGGCCGATGATGTTGCCAAAACCATTGCCGCCGAAGCCATCAAACACGATGAGGATGTTAAAATCATCCGCAATGGGTCGTTTGGCATGTATTGGCTTGAACCCATGATCGAGGTTGAAACCCCGCGCGGGCGCCTGGCCTATGGCCCGGTTGCCCCCGAGGATGTCGAAAGCCTGTTTGATGCCGGTTTCCTGAAGGGCGGCCAGCACAAACGTTACCTGGGCCATACGCAGGATATCCCGTTCCTGAAGGCACAAACCCGCCTGACCTTTCAGCGCTGCGGCATTATTGACCCGGTTTCCCTGGAAGATTACCGCGCCAATGACGGGTTAAAGGGGCTGGAAAATGCCCTTGCCATGACCGACGAACAAATCATCCAGGCCGTAACCGATTCTGGCCTGCGCGGCCGTGGCGGGGCCGGTTTCCCGACGGGCATTAAATGGAAGACGGTGCGCGACGCAAAAGGCGCGCAAAAATACATCGTCTGTAACGCCGATGAAGGCGATAGCGGCACCTTTGCCGATCGCATGATCATGGAAGGCGAACCGTTTGTTCTGATCGAAGGCATGATCATTGCCGGTTTGGCGACCGGGGCGACCAAGGGCTATGTCTATACCCGATCGGAATACCCCACTGCCATCCACGTCATGAACGAGGCGATTGACGTGGCCCGTGCCGCCGGTGTTTTGGGCGATAATGTTTTGGGGTCTGGCAAGGCCTTTGACATGGAAGTCCGTATGGGGGCCGGGGCCTATGTCTGCGGCGAGGAAACATCGCTGCTCAATAGCATGGAAGGCAAACGCGGCGTTGTCCGTGCCAAGCCACCGCTGCCCGCCCTTGAGGGCTTCATGGGCCGCCCAACGGTTGTCAATAACGTGATTTCCCTGTGTTCGGTGCCGGTTATCCTGGAAAAAGGGGCGGAATATTACCGCGATTTCGGCATGGGCCGGTCACGCGGCACCATTCCCATCCAGATTGCCGGCAATGTCAAACATGGCGGCCTCTATGAAACGGCCTTTGGCCTGACACTGGGTGAAATCGTTGATCAAATCGGTGGTGGCACCGCCAGTGGCCGACCGGTGCGCGCCGTGCAGGTGGGCGGGCCATTAGGGGCGTATTTCCCGCGTGAATTGTTTGATACGCCGTTTGATTACGAAGAATTTGCCAAGCGTGACGGCCTGATCGGCCATGCTGGCATTGTCGTATTTGACGATAGCGTGGATCTCATGAAGCAGGCCCGCTTTGCGATGGAATTTTGCGCCATCGAAAGTTGTGGCAAATGCACGCCCTGCCGTATTGGCGCCGTTCGTGGCGTTGAAACCGTTGATAAAATTGCCAAAGGCGAAGAACCCGAAGCCCAGATCGAGCTGTTGCATGATTTGTGCGACACCATGAAATTCGGCTCCCTTTGCGCCTTGGGCGGCTTTACCCCCTATCCGGTTTTAAGCGCCCTGACCCACTTCCCCGAAGATTTCAAGCCACGCGCGCTTGATATTGCAGCGGAGTAAGAAAATGTCCCTGGTTACAGAGATTGATTACGGAACGCCTGCCGTTAAATCCGAAAAGACCGTCACACTGAATATTGATGGCTTTGACGTCACCGTGCCCGAAGGCACATCTGTCATGCGCGCCTCGATGGAAGCGGGCATTCAAATTCCCAAATTGTGCGCAACCGATATGGTTGATGCCTTTGGCTCGTGCCGCCTGTGCCTGGTGGAAATTGAAGGCCGCCGTGGCACCCCGTCCTCCTGCACCACACCGGCCACCGATGGCATGGTGGTGCATACCCAGAATGACCGGCTTAAAAAGCTGCGTCGCGGGGTGATGGAACTTTATATTTCCGACCATCCGCTGGATTGCCTGACCTGTGCTGCAAATGGCGATTGCGAATTGCAGGATATGGCCGGGGCCGTCGGCCTGCGCGATGTGCGCTATGGGTATGAAGGCGAAAACCACGTCAAAACCCGGCAAAATGGCGAGGAAAACCCCCGCTATATGGCCAAGGATGAAAGCAACCCCTATTTCACCTATGACCCCAGCAAATGTATTGTTTGCTCGCGCTGTGTCCGGGCCTGCGAGGAAGTACAGGGCACCTTCGCGCTGACGATTGAAGGGCGCGGTTTTGAATCGCGCGTCTCACCCGGCATGCACGAAGATTTCCTGTCATCCGAATGTGTCTCCTGCGGGGCCTGTGTGCAGGCCTGCCCGACCGCAACCTTGCAGGAAAAATCGATCATCAATATTGGCCAGCCGGAACATTCGGTTGTCACCACCTGTGCCTATTGCGGGGTCGGTTGTTCGTTCAAGGCGGAAATGCGCGGCGACGAACTGGTGCGTATGGTGCCCTATAAGGATGGCAAGGCCAACCGGGGCCATAGCTGCGTTAAGGGGCGCTTTGCCTATGGTTATGCCAACCATAAGGACCGCATCCTGAACCCCATGATCCGCGAAAACGTCACCGATCCGTGGCGTGAAGTTTCATGGGAAGAAGCCCTGACCTATACCGCCAACAAGTTCCGCAGCCTTCAGGAACAATATGGCAAAGAATCGATTGGCGGCATCACGTCCTCGCGGTGCACCAACGAAGAAACCTTTCTGGTGCAAAAGCTGATCCGTGCCGGATTTGGCAATAACAATGTCGATACCTGTGCCCGTGTCTGCCATTCGCCCACCGGCTATGGGTTGAAAACCACCTTTGGCACCTCGGCCGGTACCCAGGATTTTGACAGCGTTGAACAGACCGATGTTGTCATCATTATCGGGGCCAACCCGACCGACGGCCACCCGGTTTTTGCATCGCGCCTGAAAAAACGCCTGCGCGCCGGGGCCAAGCTGATTGTGATTGACCCACGCCGGATTGATCTGGTCCGTTCCCCGCATATTCAGGCTGCTGCCCATTTGCCCTTGCGGCCGGGCAGCAACGTTGCGGTGCTGACGGCACTGGCCCATGTCATTGTCACCGAAAGCCTGTTTGACGAGGCCTTCATTCGCGAAAAATGCGACTGGTCCGAATTTGAAGACTGGGCGGCCTTTGTTGCCGATGCCAAAAACAGCCCTGAAGAAGTCGAAAAGATTTCCGGTGTTCCGGCCGATGAAATTCGCAAAGCCGCCCGCATTTTTGCCACCGGTGGCAATGGCGCCATTTATTATGGCCTTGGCGTGACCGAACACAGCCAGGGGTCAACCACCGTTATGGCGATTGCCAATCTGGCCATGGCAACCGGCAATATTGGCCGTCCCGGCGTGGGTGTGAACCCGCTGCGCGGTCAAAACAATGTGCAGGGCTCGTGCGATATGGGGTCCTTCCCGCATGAACTGCCCGGCTACCGCCATATCAGCGACGACGGCACCCGCGATATTTTTGAAAAATTGTGGGGCGTCAAACTGAATGAAGAACCGGGCCTGCGCATTCCCAACATGCTGGACGCCGCCGTTGATGGCAGCTTCCGGGGCATTTACATTCAGGGCGAAGACATTTTGCAGTCCGACCCGGACACCAAACATGTGGCCGCCGGCCTTGCCGCAATGGAATGTGTTGTCGTCCACGACCTGTTTTTGAACGAAACGGCCAATTACGCCCATGTGTTTTTGCCCGGTTCGACCTTCCTGGAAAAAGACGGCACCTTTACCAATGCCGAACGCCGCATCAACCGCGTGCGCAAGGTAATGCAACCGCAAAACGGCTATGCGGACTGGGAAGTGACGCAAAACCTTGCCAAGGCAATGGGGCTGGATTGGAACTATACTCACCCGTCCGAGGTGATGGATGAAATTGCCGCCACCACCCCCAGCTTTGCTGGCGTGACGTATGACCTGCTCGAACGCGAAGGATCGGTTCAGTGGCCGTGCAATGAAAAGGCCCCATTGGGCACCCCCGTCATGCATACTGGCGGCTTTGTTCGTGGCAAGGGCAAATTCGTGGTGACGGAATATGTCGCCACCGATGAAAAAACCGGCCCGCGCTTCCCGCTATTGCTGACCACCGGGCGTATCCTCAGCCAGTATAATGTGGGCGCGCAAACACGCCGCACGCAAAACAGCGTCTGGCACGAGGAAGACCTTCTGGAAATTCATCCGCATGACGCCGAACAACGCGGCATTCGCGATGGTGACTGGATTCGTCTGGCATCACGGTCCGGGGAAACGACACTGCGCACCAAGATCACCGACCGCGTGTCGCCCGGTGTGGTTTACACCACCTTCCACCACCCTGGCACCCAGGCCAACGTGATCACCACCGACTTTACCGACTGGGCCACCAACTGCCCGGAATACAAGGTAACCGCGGTGCAGGTTTCGGCCTCGAACGGGCCAACGGAATGGCAGGTCGAATATGACGAACAGGCCAAACAGGCCCGTCGTATTTTGCCCACCACTGATGCTGCCGAATAAGGCATGATCCATGCTTTGGCGGGGATAATATAATCCCCGCCAAAGTCGCCCTATTGCCGCAAGGTGAAAGAACCATTCCGACCCGTACTGCCCGGATAAACGTCAGGGTGCGGGTTATGCCAGTTGCGCAAAACGCGGGCGGTAAGCCGCCCCGGATGGTGCAAGGAAAATGGCAGGATGGCTTTGAACGACCTTGCTAAATTCTATATACTGAAACATTGCTTTCTGGCCGGAGAAACCACCCATGAAGCCCGAAAAACTCGTTTACATGGCCAACCAGATTGCCACCTTCTTCAAATCGCAACCGGCGGATACCGCCGTGCCCGGGATTGCCGGGCATATCAATGATTTTTGGGAACCGCGCATGCGAAGCGCGCTGTTTGCCCATATTGAAAAAGGTGGCGACGGCCTGGACCCGCTGGTTCTGGCAGCAGCCCCACATATCCGCAAGGTCAAGGAAACCGCCTGATCACCCTAAAACGGACCTGCAATAAAATGGCATCCTCCCCGGCCCCACAGCCCATCGGCAGCAATGACGTGTTTGACAATCGCACACTTGATCGTGCGGTTGCCATCAGCGATCAGGATGCTGGCGAAGATGCCCTTTTTCTTCAGCCCGAAGTTCCGGCGGCCCTGGTTTTCAACGGCAAATCCCATGCCGTGATGATGACCTCCCCCTATGACCTGGAGGATTTTGTCACCGGCTTTTGCCTCAGCGAAGGCATCATCGATGACATTTCACAAATCCAGATTCAGGATATCCGCTCCACCCTGCGCGGATATGTACTTGAAGCCACACTGGACGAAGACAGCATCGATGCCCTAAGCGCGCGGCAACGCACCCTGGAGGGACGGTCGGGCTGCGGGTTATGTGGTGTGCAATCACTTGAGGCCATCCCGGCCGAGGCCCCGCGCAAAGTAACGCCCGGCAATATGCCGCAAAATGTGGTGTTGACCGCGATTGATGCCCTGCCGGCCTCTCAAAGCCGCAACAAGGCGGGTGGTGGCCTGCTCCATGCCAGTGCCTTTGCCGATGCCAGCGGCAAAATCCTGCTCACCCGCGAGGATATCGGCCGTCACAATGCGCTGGATAAAGTTTTGGGGGCCATTGCCCGGCAAAATATCGATCCTGCCGGGGGCTTCATTTTAATGACCAGCCGCTGTTCCTATGAAATTGTCACCAAAACCGTGCAATGCGGTATCGGCGGGCTGGTTACCCTTTCCGGCCCGACATTAACGGCGGTCAATCTCGCCCGCCAGGCCGGCTTAACGCTGATCTGCCGTGAAAAGCGCGGCCTGTTCCGCCGGTTTTCCTGACCGCGCGTTCATCTTCCCCGACACAATTTTTATGTGCAAAGCGGCACCATATTTCACCGTGCGCGCCATGTTTGGCCCCGCTACAAACACGGAAAGTGTCGCACCGGATCTGTCATGCTCTCCCCTGTCTTTATCAAGAACTGCATTTTCAGAGCCCGTCGCGTTTAATCTGCACCATAAAACCCACAAGAAAAAGAACCTGCATCAAAACCATTATGGCGAATATTTCGTAAGAAATTGAACCAGAAAGCCAAAAGGCGGGCCTTTTGGCTTCTTTTGCGAAGACAAAAGGCCAAATTCACCCAGATCAATGCATAAACACCAATTCTTCCTGTAAAAAACTATACAATTAGCGTAAAAGCATAAACTTATCAGTTTAGTTTATTCATTTGCAATATACCGGCAAAGTCACAAAATATGAGTCTGCTTTTGACTTCACTTTTAAAGTCCGTTCGACTTGTTTTGATCTGTTTTGTTGTCCTGGCCCCGCTGTCAGCGGCACAGGCGCGCCCTGTCTCGCGCGAAATTGCATCGGTTTATTATGCCCCCTCAGAGCCCGATCCCTTTTTTAGCCAGGGCCACGCGCTCGCAGAAACCGTTCTGAATTTTCTCGGCCTGACCGTCACGCATTTTGATATCGCAAATGGGCTGCCAAAATTTGATGAGCCCCATGAATTTCGCGGCATCCTCGTATGGATGGAAATTGACCGCCTGCCCGACCCTGAAGGCTTCCTGAAATGGCTGGATGCAGAAATGAGTGCCGGCGTCAAAGTTGCCATCATGGGGGAATGGTCATTCTTGCAGGACCTGAAAGGCAAGAGCGTTTCCTTGCCGCTGGTCAACCGGGTTCTGAACCGTCTGGGCGCACAATATGACGGCGACTGGGAAGAATTTACGTTTGATTACACCATCAAACCGGTCGAGCCGGACATGATCGGCTATGAAAGCGACGTCGTTAAACCCTTTCCGTCGTTTTACGGGGTGACCAAAGCGGAAGGCAACTCGACGCCGTTTGTGGTTGCAACCCCGCCGAATTCAGACAGCAACTATCTGATCGGCGCCTTTGGGTCTTCCGGCGGGTTTATCCAGGATGGTTACGCCATTCGCACCGGGCGGAACGAGCATGACCGAAAATGGATTCTTAATCCGTTCAAGTTCTTTTCCAAAGCTTTCCAAGTCGACGGTCTGCCCCGGGTCGATGCCACAACCCTGTTGGGACGGCGCATTTATTATTCCCATATCGATGGCGATGGCTGGCGCAATATCAGTGAAATTCGCGGGGATAAAGGACAACCCCTGCTTGATACCCAAATTGTCTATCGCGACCTGATCAAACCCTTCCCGGACCTGCCGGTTTCGGTTGCCCCCATTGCCGCCGATCTGGACCCGGCCTGGTATGGCACCAAACGCACCCAGGAAATCGCGCGCAAACTCTTTGCCCTGCCCCAGGTCGAGGCCGCCTCGCATACCTATACCCACCCGTTTCAATGGAGCTATTATAAAAATTACTCTGCCAAACGCGAGGAACGCGCCTTTGGCGGTAAAACAACAAACCTGCGCGGGAAGGTTCTGGAGTTTCTGGGCGTCGCCAAAGATGTTAATGCCTCGGATACCGGCCTGGAAAAAGACTATGATTTGCCGCGCGCCTATATCAAACGGCCGTTTAACCTCCGTCAGGAAATTATCGGCGCGGCGGACTATATTTCCACCTTCTGCCCGCCGGGCAAAAAGGTGGAACTGCTGCAATGGTCCGGCGATACCTCGCCTTTTGAAGCCGCCATCGCAATGGCAGACAGCATCGGCCTGCCCAACATCAATGGCGGTGACAGTCGCTGGGACCCGGACTACCCGTCAATGGCATGGGTTGCCCCGGTTGGCATGCGGGTTGGCAAGCATATCCAGGTTTATGCCTCCAACAGCAATGAAAACACCTATACGCATTTATGGTCGGACCGCTATTTTGGTTTCCGCTATCTTTCCAATACGATTAAAAATACCGAAAGCCCCATCCGGCTGCGCCCCTTTAACATTTATTATCACATGTATTCGGGCGAAAAAGTTGCCAGCCGCAATGCGGTGCTTTCCAACCTGGAACTGGCCCGCAAATCCAATATCATTCCTGTTGCCGCCAGCCGCTATGCCCGGATCGGCAAAGGTTTTTTCACAACTGAACTGGAAAAAACCAACGACAGCAGCTGGCAAATCCGCAATCGTGGCAAGCTGGGCACCATCCGGTTTGATAAAGGCAAAGACCTCACCGTTGATTTTGACAAGTCCTATGGCGTGATCGGCCAGATCCATTATCAGGGCAGCCTGTATGTCGCACTGGATGAGGCGATTGATGAACCGATCATTTCGATCAAAACCAGGGCGGCGGATGCAACCCAATATCCTGTTGCCCAACAGCCCTACATTATTTCCAGCCGCTGGCGGGCCTGGGACCTACAAAATTCCGACGGCACACTGCATATGAACATACAGGGATTTGGCAAAGGCGAAATGCAATGGCGGACCGCCCCGTCAGCCATCTACAAATTAACAGTCCCCGCCCGCAAAGATCAGCCCGAATGGTCAGAAACAGTCACGGCAGATGCCAATGGCATCCTCAATTATGTCGTGCCGGTTGATGGTATTCCGGGGGCGGAACTGACCCTTGAACCTGTGACCAAGTAGGCTTTCGACTGTGCGTTTGGGGACAATCAATTTAACCAGTCTGGGGATCATCTTCACGATGACCGGTGCTGTTATTGCATCGGGCATCTTGATGGTGCCGTCCAAACGCGAGCTTGCCAATATCTATTTCCGCGACAAGGATTTCGTCAAAGCGCGCACCTTCTATGAAGAAGAATATGACGATGGTGATCGCAATATCGACGTTTACGGTGCGTTATCACGCATTTATCTGCAAAATGGTGACGTTGATCGCGCCATTAAACTGTTTGAAGAACTCCACAAACGCGAACCCAAATCCATTCGCATTTTGACGGACCTTGGCACGCTTTACCAATATGCCCAGCGCCCGAAAGACTATACCAAAACACTGGAAGAACGGCGCAAACTGGACCCGACCGAAAAAGTCCTGCGCGACCTTTCAGACATTTACAACTTTAATGGCCGCTATCGCGACCAGATCGGCGTTTTGCGTGAACTGGTCGAACGTGGCTGGTCGAACACCAAAGACCTGATATCGATTGTTTACCTTTATGCCAGCATCGGGCAACCGCAAAAATCGATCGATTTCATTAACGAGCTGCTTGCCAAACCCAACGGCTTCACGCCGACCCTGGCGGAACTCAAGATCCGGCTGCTGTTTGACGCCAAGGATTTAAAACAGGCCCGGGAATTCTCGCTCGAATGGATGCGCAAAGAGCCGACCTTTGCCACCGCCCAGAAAATTGCCAACCTGTATCAAACACGGAGCACAAGCCCGCAATATTTGGCAATCCTGGAAGCCTTACGTGGCGTTGTACCGCAAAAAATCGAACCGTTAGAGGTGATATATGCGGCCGCCCTGCTCGATGCGAACCGCCTTGATGATGCGCGAAACGTACTGGCATCCTATATCGCCAGCAACAGCCTGAGCGATAAGGGCTGGGGCGTTGCCATAAGGATCGCCATCGGCGCTGGCGACCTGGCCAAAGCCGCAAATTACACCACGCAGCATCCTGATGCCTCCACACCGGACCTGATGTCATATGGGCTGGAAGTGGCGCTGTCTCAGGGTGATCTGAAAACCGCCGCTATTTTTGCCGACCATATCCCTGAAGATGTCCGCGAAAATGCCCCGGTCTTGTGGGCACGCTATGCCGTTTTGCGCAAGGACAAGCCCGCAATCACCAAATGGATCAAACTGGCACTGGCCCAAAAGAATATGGCCTTTGACAAGCGTTATGACCTGGCGATGTTGCTCAACGACCTCGGCCGCACAGCCGACCTGTTGCCTGTTCTGGATGATCTGGCCCGCACAACACCCAAAAATGGCGATATTTTCAGCATCGCCAACCTGTATGTTGCACTGAGTCAGGCCAAACATGGCCTTGAACATTTGCGCCCGGTCCTGGAGAACAACCCGATATTGCGCAATCAGGCCGCCCTGGCATTGCTGAACGCCGCCACCGGGCGCGGTGACCTGGCTGAAAAATGGCTGGCATCGGCCAATGACAGCGCCCTTGGGTCGGACCTTCTTTCCACCCTGTATGATGCGGCCACCCAGGGCAAAACCTATGGATTTGCCGAATTGCTGGCCCGCGAAATCGCCCGTCGCACGCCAACGATGGAAAACCGTTTGCTCGTGCTTCAGGCGATCTGGAACCAAAAGGATATGGCTCGCCTAAATGCCGCACTTGATAAGCTGCCACCGGCCAAAAGCCTGTCGATTGCCGATGCAACGCAATTAACCCAGTTCCTGAGCGATATTTCCCGCCCGGCCCGGGCCTATCAGGTGGCCGGGGCCTTCAAGGCCGATTTTGCCAGCCATACCGACCTTGCCGATCTTTGGATAGCGGCAGCCCTGGCGACCGGGCATATGCAAGACCTGTATGATACGGTCGCGGCAATGGGGCTACCGGCGCAGAAACTGTCCCTTGCCAGCTTTATCGCTTATGTCGAAGCGGCATCCAGCCTCAACAAAACCGCCCCGCTGCATGAAGATATTCTGGCCCGCTATCGCGACTTGCCCGACTGGTTACGCTCCTTGCTGATCGACCGCGCCCTGGATCAGGGCGATACCGTTTTTGCCCAATCCTATTTGCAACGCGAAAAGGATCTGCGCGACGGCGAATTCTGGTTCTATCTGGCAAGTGCCCGGGCCGCGGTTGCCAGCAAACAGTTCGACCAGGCGCGTACCATGTTGCAAAAATCACTGCAGCATCTTGGTGAAAGCACGCCGCAGGCCCTGCTGCAAATGGCGCGCCTGTGGCAAATTATTGGTGCCCCGCCAGCCGATGACACCCCCGGCGTAACCCCGGCCGTTGCACCATCCAACACGGCGAATGCAAATACAAATGCAAACGCCACAGCTACGCCCGCAGCGGCAAATAACGGACTGGATGCCGCGGCAAATGCCGGGCTTAACCAGATCCTGGATGCGCTGCAAAAGGCCAAAACACTTGAGGATGCCAGCCTGCCCGAAACAGCCCTGCTGTTTCGCACGATGGGCCGCCGTGCCGATGGCCAGGCCTTTATCAACAAGGTGGCTTCCGACCCCAACAGCTATAATAGCAAACTGGCTGATGCGATTTTGGCCATCACGGCCAATACGCCGCAAAAAACCCGCGACTGGATTGCCAGCTATAACTGGCAGCCCGACCAGATTGGCGATCTGGCATCGTTACAAAGTCTTGCCAATCAATATGGGGATGTCACAACCGAACGGCTTACCGCGCAAAAGCAGTTTGACCTGGTACCCAGCAACCCGGCCTTCCGCTTTGCCCTGGCCGACACCCAATTGCGCAGCGGCAATTTCAGCGCGGCCATAACGCTGGCAAAAGACCTGCCACTTTCCAACCCCGATTATCGCGGTCTTTATACCGAAGCCCTGCGCCAAAGTGTTAATGCAGGCGGACCAGGCCGCAAGGAACTGGTCACATTGCTGGCACAGGACCTTGATAACAGTACCGAACCGCAAAAGACCCAATTGCTGTATGACCTGATCGGGCTTAAGGCCTATCAAACGGTTCTGCCGCAACTGGCCGAACGCGCGGGCCAGTCCACGGAATGGGCCAATTATTACGTCGATGCGCTGTCCGCATTGGGCCGTAAAAAAGAAGCCCTGGCCTATTTGGCAAAACAGGCCGATGCACCGGGGCTGAAAAATAGCGAACGTCAGGATATTGCCTTCCGCCTGCTCACGGCGGGCGAGAAGAAACCGGCTGCAAAAATTTTCCAGAAAGTGGCAGCAGAAACCGGCCCCAACAGCGATGCGGCCAAAAACCTGCTTTATTTGTGGGGGCCGCGCCTGACGGATGCACAAGCCGATTGGGTTACCGAACGCATTGCCAAAAGCACGGGCAAAACCCGGCTGGACTGGCTGGAAATTGCCGGAAATACCTTTGCCCCGGCGCGGGCAGACAAAATCCTGTCGCAATATGCCAACCAGTATGAAAGCAACCCGGAATTTGTTTCCCAGCTGATCACGACCTATCAGCAAAACAGCAACCGTGCTGCCATGCTGGGCCTGATCGATAGCCAGCGCAAACTGGCCGCCAATGACCCCAAACGGTTGAAAATTCTGCTTACGGCTGCACAGGCCAACAATTTTGACAGTCTGACCCAGCAAATTGCCCAACGTCTGACCGTGATCGACCCGACAGCCCCCGAACCGTTCCGCATCATCGGGCAGTCTGCCTTTAGCAATGAACAATTTGACAAGGCGCGTGCCTATCTGGAACGCTATTTGACGCTGGCATCATCTGGTGATTTTGAAACCTATTACCAGCTTGGGGAATCCAATGACCGGTTGGGACGGAAAAAAGCAGCCCGCCAGAATTATCGGACCGCGCTGGATTTGCTGAGAGGCCAGAAAAATCCGACATTCTATATGCGGCATCTTGAAGGATTGCTGTTACAGCGCCTGCAACGCTATGACGAAGCCATTGCCATCTTTGAAAAATTGCTGCGTGAAAATCCCGGCGATGATGGGGTCATCGCCGATATTGCCGAAACACGACTGTTGCAACAATCGCCGCAGCGGGCCTTGCAACAAGTCCGTCAAAAATAGCCGTTTTTTAAGAAAGGCCAGGCATAGTTGATACAATCAGGGGTGAAAAAGGGGATCAGTTTGGAGAAGGTACTTTCACGCACCGGCCTATGGGGAATGGCGCTGGTGGCCGGTATGACCGGCCTTGTCCACCATGCGCGCGCCGACGTCACGAATGCCAGCATTACCACGGATGGTGCGCGTGATTTCAAGATGACACTGGACCTGCGCAACTCGCCAGACAATAGCATCACCACCAATGGCCGGGAGCTGATTATCCGTTTTTCCGGCCCAATTGGCGAATTTGACCTGAACGGCCTGCTTGGCAAATATCCCGAACAGGTTTTAACCGTCCAAACCAGCTATGACGTCTTGCTGATGCAAATGGCCTTTGACGGCACATTCACGATTTCGCAAAGCAAAGACCAGTTGGTGGTGAAATATGTCAAACCGGAAAAAACCGCCAAACCTCAGGCTGCCGCAACCGTTCGCAGCCCCTTAAATGATGCCGAGAACCAGGCTGCAGAACTGCGTCGTAACATCATTGAAGCGCGCGCCCGCATGGAACTGGGCCAATATGGCCATGCCCGGGAAATTCTGGCAAATGTGATTAAAACCGACCCGGCCAATATTGAGGCCCGCAATGCCCTGGCCGAAGTTGAATATCGCAGTGGCAACTGGCGCGAAGCCGCCCGCCAATATGGCCGTGTCATTGTGCAAAACCACGACCCGGCAATCGTGCGCGCACGTCAGGATATTTTAAAACAGAACGGTTCCTTTATCGGGGCGGGGGGGCAATATCAAAACAATGGCAGCAGTAATACACAAATTGTCGGCACCGTGAATGGCCGTGCCTTTATCCGAGACGACCTGTTGCTGTCGATGGATATTGAAAACCGTTATATCGACGCTGACCCATTCGTTCAGCGCGACGGCCGCAACCAGGGCTTTACCGGCAACCGGCAAAAACTGGCCCTGCGTCTGGATCAGGAAATATCGTCGCGCACCATTATGCAATATCGCGCTTATGCCACCCAAAAATCACCCGGTATTGGGGCGGAATGGCAATATAATATCCTGCCTGGCACAGTTTCGCTGGGCGCGGATTACCATCAACCTTATTGGGACCAGACCAGTGCGGTTGTGCAATATGGCACCCGTGATGCTGTTTTAGCCCAGTACGACGTGTCACAAATCGATAGTTGGGATTTTGGCATTGGCGCGTCGCTCAACCGGTATGGGCTGGAGGGCGATGATGATCTGGCGCGCACCTGGCGACTGGAAGGCTATATCCGCGATAATTTCGATATTTATAATTTCCCGGTTTTTGCCGGATACCGGCTGGATGCAGAATACCCGCTAGAACAGACCAACAAAACCGACCAGATCGGGGCGGATTTCCGCCCGCTTGAAGTCACCCGGCGCGAAGTGCACGAATTTTCAATCGGACATGACATCCGCCTGAGCGACTATCTCACCCTGTCGGGCGGCATTGCCTATAGCTATGACCGCTTTGGCGAACAGGGTTTCGGTTTTTCCGGCGCGCTGATTGGCAATCTTGCCGATCAATATGAAACAACGCTGTCATTCGGCCACACGGCAAATTCATCCAACAGTGTCGGCAGCAGCGGCTCCAGCTTTATCGGCATTGCCTTCAAACAATATTTCTAGGACGGAAAAGGACATCATGATGAAACATCAACATTCCCGCGGGCGTCGCCTGGGCAAGGCCCTTGCCGCTGTCATGCTTGGCCTGTTTGTCACAGCCTGCAGCACCGGCGACCGCCAGATCATGACGGCAACCACCCCGGTTTCCTTTGCCCAGGGAACCAGCATTGCCGTAATGCCGTTTGAAAACCTGACCAGCAGCGAGGAAGCCGGCCAGGTTGCCTCCTATCTTGCGGTCAGCGCATTACGCGCCGACACCCATCTGAATGTTCAAGCCGAAAGCAATGTGGCGCAAACCTATGATTCGCTAAATACCCAGGGCGCGGCGACCGCAGCTGTGACCTCTCGCAGCACGGTTTCAGCCCGCCAGCTTGGCGAAATACTGGGTGTGAAATATGTGCTGACCGGCAGCGTATCAGAATATGGCTATCAATATGGCCTGCGCGAAGAACCGTCCGTCAGCATGAATATGCGCCTGATCGATATCAGCAATGGTGCCACCGTCTGGAGTGCCAGTTCCGGTATTGTCGGCCAGGGCACCTTTGCGCGTGACAGCGTCAGCATCATTGCACAGCGCCTGGTCAACCAGATGGTTGCCAATATGACCCGGACCACCAAATAACCTTTCTGATCGGTAAGATACACAATGACCCGCCCCGGCATTATTGACGAGCACGAACGCAAAAACATGGAAACCACCCGGCAAAGTGCGAGCAGCGCCGGGTCGGATTTGCGTTTGTCTGCCCTCGTCGAACTGGCCGTTTTCATCGCCGCTTTCATACTGGCCGATATGGTCTTTGGCAGCGGCACCCGTTTCTGGAATATTGCGCCCCACCCCTTGTGGGCCGTGGTCATTGTGCTGTCGGTTCAATATGGCACCACAGCCGGTCTTCTTGCCGCCATTGCCTGTAGCATCGCACTTTTTAGCGGGGTGTTACCCCAGCAAAATGTCGATCAGGATTATTACGATTACCTGCTTTTTATCGGCTGGCGGCCCATTTTATGGATGCTGACCGGCCTGTTTTTGGGGGAATTGCGCCGTCGACAATTGGTGCAAAATGCCGAATTGCATGCCCAGGTTGCCGAAACCGAACTGCGCGAGGAAACCCTGGCCAAGGCCTATGCCTCGACAATGGAGCGGGTCAATTTTCTTGAACGTCAAATTGCCACCCAGGCCCAAACCGTCCTGACGGTGTTTCGTGCTGCACAAAATGTCGAACGGCTGGAAGTGGGCGATGTCATTACCGGCATCGAAAGCCTGGTCACGGAAGTTCTGGCCCCAACCAAGTTTTCGGTATTCGTCCCCAGCCGCAATAACCTTGATGCGCTGGTCTCGCATGGCTGGGAGAAACCAAACGAATTTTCACGGCAAATTCCCGGTAACAGCACCCTTTACGCCACATTGATGAGTGAACAGCGTATTTTGATGGTTACGCACAAGGATGATGCCGCCATTCTGGGGGACGACGCCATCCTTGCCATTCCGGTGCAAAACAGCTCGACCGACGAAATCCTGGCCGTCATCCGGATCGAGGAAATCGATTTTGACAAGCTCAACAGTTCGCTGCTGATCAATGCCAATCTGGTCCGCCAATGGCTAAGCAATGCCTTCGCCAAGGCCGAAACCTATGAAAACTCGGCCTGGATCAGCGAAGATGGCGACAGACGTTCCGTGGTCTCCAGCCAGCTTTGGCCCTCCCTTTCCGAGTGGCTTTTCCAGGTTTGTCGCCGAAACAAACTGTCGTTATGGCAGCTTGATATCGGCAGCCAGACAACCGGCGTCAGCACCGAACAAGCCCTGCGCGTAACCGACCAGGTGGCACGAGGATTCTCGCGCGAATTACGCAATACCGACCTGGTATTTCAGCGGGACGGCCGCGAAACCGGGATCATCATTTCGATCTTGCTTTTGGGAACGCACCGCGAAGGCATTGAAATTGTCAGCGGTAAACTGGAAAACACCCTGAAAAATAACCGAGACCAAACCATTCGTGACCTTGCCATCACCAAACGGCCGATTTTCGACCCGGCGGAGGAAGAATCCGCATCATGAACACACCCGCGCCAGCCTATGCCACCTTCGAGGATCAAACCGCCCCGATTTATCAGGCGCGGCCCCTGTCTGCGCATCTATGGGTGCTGATCATAACGGCTTTGTCCGTGGCGATGTCGGTGGCGGTTTTCTTTGCCTTTTACACATCCATGTATCCCTGGCCTGCACTGGCAGGGTTACATGTGGCCACGGCGGTGGTCCTGGCGGTTTTGTGTTACTGGCAGGCGCGAAAAGGATATTTCGTCCGTGAATATAGCGTGCTGCCGGCGGGCTATCTGTTTTGCGGATTTTTAGGCGCAGCAGGGGGGCTGTTGCTGGTGATTATTTCCATTCTGACCCGCCGCGACACCTGGCGATTTCGCGAATGGTATATGGCCCTTTTCCCGGAAGATCATGCCAGCACCGCCCAAAACCTGTATGGCCAGCTTATTTCGGGCAGTCGCTCCCTTGGCCCCGAACACAGCGTCACCGTTTATACCGACCTGATGCACGAAGCCGACACCGAGGAAAAACTGGCTATTGTCACCCTGGTGTCGCGCTATTTCCGGCCTGATTTTGCCAATGTCATTATCCTGGCGATGAATGATGACGACCCGACGGTACGCGTTCTTGCCGCGTCGGCAAAGGCACGTATTGAAAATCGCTTTTTGGCAGATGTGCTGAAAATTCAGGAAACCATTCGCAAAAAGCCCGATGATTTCGCAGCTAAAATGGCGCTGGCAACCCTTTATGATGATTATGCCTTTACCGGCCTGCTTGATAACGAACGCGAACGTGAAAACCGCAAGCTGGCACTTGAAACCTATGAACAATGCCGCCAGGAAAAGCCCGATGATGCCACCCCGCCCTATCGCATTGGTCGCCTGCTGAACCGTCAGCGCGACTTTGTCGGGGCGGCCAACATGTTTGAGCTGGCACTTGAACGCTCCAGCAACAAACAGGCGATTGCCAGTTGGCTGATCGAAGCCAACTACAATGCCAAAAACTATGACCGTGTTCATGAATTAATCGCCCGGCATTTCCCCGAAACAACGACCGCCCCGAACCAGGTCGTCAGCCCGTACCGGCTTGAAAGCATGGCAATGTGGCAGAAAGGCTCAGGCGAATGACATCCCCCAAAACGCGCGAAGCCGATATCTGTCTGTTGCTAGAAGGAACATATCCCTATGTGTCGGGGGGTGTTTCAAGCTGGGTGCATGACAT
Organism: Thalassospira sp.; assembly: GCA_050299455.1. Lineage (GTDB taxonomy): Bacteria > Pseudomonadota > Alphaproteobacteria > Rhodospirillales > Thalassospiraceae > Thalassospira. The sequence goes on along the minus strand of JBNKVZ010000023.1, from coordinate 7,462 downwards.
TGTTTGCGCCATGCCCGACATCAGCTTTGAAATCGTGGCGATCCTGGCCCAAAATACCGGCGAATTTGTCCATAAATACAAGGTGCCCGACAATGTCATTGGCATTCGGCATCTGTATTTGCATGAGCTGCCCGAGGGGCGGCACATTATCTGGAATAAACGCAAACTGCGCAAAACCACCCGCGCGCTGCTCGATTTCCTTAATTCCGGTGATATCGACCATTTCGCCAGCTTTGACCAGGGTGCTAACGCGCTTCAGCTTGGCAAAAAGATTCTGCTCAACAGTTATCCGGGCTGGAACTTTCTGCGCACCTTTTATGACGAAAACTTTGCCGCAACCTCGTTTCTTGATTTTTTCTGGAGCTGGCGCATCCTGATTGGCGGCATTTTGGCGACCACGCGGTTCAAACTGCCCAAGGCGCGCTGCTATCATGCGGTTTCCACCGGTTACGCCGGCTTGCTTGCGGCGCGTGCGAAACTTGAATATCAGCGCCCGGTGATCCTGACCGAACATGGTATTTACACCAATGAACGCCGGATCGAAATTGCAATGGCCGACTGGCTTTATCAAAACCCGATCCCCGATTACGATATTAAAAGCCTGGAAAAAGACGTTAGGTCCCTATGGCTCAAGGGTTTTTCGGCGCTGTCAAAAACCTGCTATGCCGCATGTAATGAAATCATCACCCTTTATGAAGGCAACCAGGTTTTGCAGTTGCGCGATGGTGCCGCCCCGGAAAAAGTACGGGTGATTCCCAACGGCATTGATTACGAAAAATTTTCCGCCGTCAAACGCCAAAAACAGGATAAAGCCACAATCGCCCTGATCGGTCGTGTGGTGCCGATCAAGGATATCAAATCCTTCATTCGTGCCATTCACATCCTGACCCGTGAAACCCGCGATTTTGAAGCCCTGATTTTAGGCCCGACGGACGAAGACAAAGTCTATTTCAGTGAATGCCAGGAGATGGTGAAACATCTGGGGCTTGAAGACGTGGTGACTTTCCGCGGGCAGGTCAATATTGCCGACTATCTGGGGAAAATCGACGTTCTGGTCCTAAGCAGCGTCAGCGAGGCCCAGCCCCTGGTGATCCTGGAAGGCGGTGCGGCCGGCATTCCAACCGTTGCCACCGATGTCGGCGCGTGTCGTGAAATGCTGTATGGACAGTCTGATGAAAACCCGCCCCTGGGACAGGGCGGCATTGTGGTGCCGGTTGCCAATCCCAGCGAAATGGCAAAGGCACTGGCGCAAATCATCATATCGCCTGGCATCCGCGATAAAATGGGCGAAACCATTCGCCAACGGGTGGCAAACCAGTACAACAAGAAAAACGTGCTGGGCCTGTATGACACTTTATACAAAACCGGTCGTGACGCCGATGATGGCTATAACGGGCCGCTTCTTGGCACAGAAGGACATAACTGATGGCAGGTATTGGCTTTACCCTGCGCAAAATGACGGGCCGGGGCGACCTTTGGGGCATTATGCAGGCCTATTCCTATTCTGCCATTCTGTCTTCGGGGCCGTGGCTGTTTACCATTCTGGCCCTGGTGGGCATTACCTTTCTGGCCCGTTATCTGGTGTCGTGGGACGATCTTTTGCTGTTTCGCACCATCATCACCTATAATTTCTCGTTCTCGCTGGTTTTTTGCGGCCCGATTGTCATGGTGGGCACCCGACTTCTGGCCGACCAGATCCACGAAGACACATTGCACCGCGCCCCCTCGCTGCTTTTTTCCATGATGCTGGCCTATGTGCTGGTGGTCAGCGCGCCCATGCTCTGGCTGTATGGCTATGCGACCGATATGTCACCTGGCCAGCGCGCAGCCGCCATTGCCGGCGGTTATCTGATCGGCCTGATCTGGACGGTCGTGGTTTTTGTCAGCGCGCTTAAAAACTATGCCTTCGTTTCGGGGATCTTCTTTGCCGGGATGCTGCTATCCGTTTTTGCCTGCGGCTATCTGCTGGGCGATTATGGCGCAACCGGGCTGATGTGGGGGTTCAATGCCGGGCTGACCCTTATTTTATTTGGCTTGTTAGGCTGGATTTTTGTCGAATATCCGGCCCTGGCCCACGACCTTGCCTTCCTGCCGCGCGAAGGACAGCGTTACTGGGTCCTCGCCATTAGTGGCCTGTGCTATAACATCGCCATCTGGGTGGATAAATGGGTGATGTGGATGCGCGATAGCGACGTGGATGTCGTCGCGGGTATTTTGCGCACGGCCCCCTATTATGACTCCGCGATGTTCCTGTCCTATCTGTTTACCATTCCGATTTTTGCGGTGTTTTTCGTGAATATCGAAACATCGTTTTTTGAAAAATATAACCGGTTCTATAAATCGTTTCAGAAACATGCCACCTATATGACCATCGACAGCCATCAGCGCGAGATCGTCAATTTCACCTTGCTCAGCTTGCGAAATCTGGCGGTGTTGACCGGTCTTCTTGCCATTCTGATTGTGTTGTCTGCCCCCTTCATCCTTGAAACCATGAATATCCCGTTCAAGGAAATTGGCGTGTTCCGCTTTGGTGCCTTAGGGGCCTGCCTGCATGTGCTGGCAATGTTTACGATGGTGTTTTTATCCTATTTCGATTTTCGCAAACCGGTGGTGCTGCTCAATATCATCTTTATGATCGCCAATTTCGCCTTCACCTGGCTAACCGCCGACCATTTTGTGTTGCACGGAATGGGATATTTCCTGGCGGCGGCGCTCACCTTCACACTGTCCATGATCCTGTTGGTCCATAACCTCAAACGTCTGGCTTATGGGGCCTTCATCACCAACAACCCGTCTGTTTAAAAGGGCAGGCCTCTCAGCCATACAGGCAGCCATCACCGGCAACGCAGCGCCCTGCGTGCCGGGCCTTGCCGGGCCTTGCCGGGCCAAACGGAACGCCAACATCAAACAAAATGTATCTTGTTAAAGGAAAAATGCTTTAAGGCGCGCAATACTCATTTTTGCCATCCAGCGCCTGGCTGGCATTGACGCCCTGAAATCCCAAATCGTGCATCTGGCGGCAAAAGGCGGCAATCGCCTTTTTATCGGTCAGATATTCAATGGCAAATACCGGTTTATGCTGCGCAACATAAGGTGCAAAAAAATGGGCATGACCATAGGTTATCGGGCTTTCGGTAACGACAAAATCCAGTAATCCGACAAGGTCACGCGCCAGATCGGGCGCATTTTTCTGGCCGATGGTCAGGCCCCGTTTATGGGCCTCGATCGCCATCCAGCGGACAAAGCGCAACGCATCCGCCCGGGTCAGGTTAAACCCGGTATCGGTCAGATAACCGTCAATATTATCGGGGTCCACCCCCATAAATCCCTTTGCCTGGCACAGATCCAGCCGCGCCGTAATAATCGGGGCGAGACGGGCAATCTGGCGAATATCCAGCCACTTTTCCCCCGCCCATCCTTCATAATCCTTGCCAAGCACCGATTTGGGATATTTCGCCGCATCCAGCCGCCAGTTCTCAAAGGAACCGGCACTCATATAACAAATCGGATAAATTCCGGCATCACGCCACTTCGCAACCTGATCGGCACCGACATCAAACAAATCAACATCAATGACACGGGTCCCGGCCGGGGGCCTGACTTTGCCCTGCAATTGCAAAAAAAACCGCGCATCGGGAACGGCGATCGGTTTTACGGCCACCCTGGCGGCTGTGGCCGCACCAAACGCACCCATCGCCCCAGTTGCCCCCGCAGCCCCGGCTGCACCAGCCGCACCAGCCGCTGCCCCAAACCCGAAAGCACCACCTGCCCCGGACTGTGCGGCCACCTGCTGCACCAAATCATGTGGCACGGCATCTTTTTGCGGCATCGGCATTCTTGTTTGCATCTCGCCGGCCTTATCATGGGCGGGCGCCATTAAGGCCGCCTGGGCGGTCCGGGCTGTTTCAAACGTGGCCCCAACCATCAGGCCAGCACATATTGCCATCACACCCGCCCCGCGCAGCAGCAACGGGCGATATCTTCCGTCGCCCGCATTGGCAAGGTTACGCAAATGGCGGGAAAGGAAATGCCGCATGTCACTGTTTACCCTGCAAAAAGGTGGATGTTGGCTGTAAGATGAGAACAATCACGCAATCATATGTCGCATGATGATACGCAAATTCCTTTACGGGGAAGGCTGTAACAGTTTTTCAATCGTTCCCGTCAGAATACGGACGTCAATTGGCTTTGGCAGGAAAAAATCAAACCCTGCCTCTTCAATCGCTTCGCCATTTTCAACTTCATCGGCAATCGACAACGCAATTGCCGGAACCTTTTTCACACCATCGCCATTTCGCACATGCGAAACAAAGTCGGCCCCCGTCAGGGCACCTTCCAGATAATAGTCAGCAATGACAAGATCAAAGCTACCCCGTTGCCAAGCGCGCTCGGCTTCGTCATAGCTTGCTGTAATTGTTACCAAATACCCTTCTTTGCGCAAAATAGCCTTTAATAGCGACTGTGTGATCGGTTCATTTTCCAGAACCAGAATCTTTTGACCGCCACTCATTTTTTAAATCATCCACTCCGCAACACGATCCAACCCTTACGGGCTTGTCTTTTTCGGATTATTCCGAATGTATAACGTACAGTCTAGCAATAGGTATTAGATGGTCGCAATAACAGCAAAAACCAACCGGTCTTTTAAAAATTTGAATTAAAAACCTTGTCATCAAATTTTACGATCATGTTGCGCCCGTCATTTTTGGCGCGATACAGCGCCTTATCGGCCTGTTCGACAAGATGTTCATAATTGGCATCAACCGGAATTTGGCTGGCCACCCCCGCACTCATGGTCAAAAATCCGTAGGGACTCGCAGCATGGGGCAACTTCATTTCCAAAAGTTCGGCCAAAAGGTTTTCGGCGACCGCAGCAGCCCATTTCAAGGGGGCTCCTGGCAATAACAGGACAAATTCCTCGCCGCCATAACGCGCCACAAGGTCACTGCCGCGTTTTACCGCCGATGCCAGGAGCTTTGCCACATTTTGCAAATACTGGTCGCCCACGCGATGCCCCTGGGCATCATTCAGCTTCTTGAAAAAATCAACATCCAGAAACACCAGCGACACCGGCCTTTGCAACCGCCACGCGGTTTGCCATTCGCGTCGCAATACGGTTTCAAATTCAAGGCGATTGGAAATACCGGTCAGCCCGTCGCTTCGCGATTGACGACGCAGTTTGTCGGTTGCCTGCTTCAGCGACATATGCGTGTGCATGCGGGCGCGCACAACATCAAGATGGATGGGCTTGCGGATAAAATCGACCGCACCGGCATTCAGGCCGCGCGCTTCATCATCGGCACTGATACGCCCGGTAATAAATATAATCCGCGCTTCGGAGTCCGTTGGGCGCTGCTGTATCTGCCGACATACATCAAAACCATCCATATCGGGCAGGCAAACATCGAGCAAAATAACGTCAAATTCATGCGCCTCGACCATTTTAAGGGCTTCGGCGCCAGATCTGGCAAACATCACCGCGTCATAATGCTCAAGTGCAGAGGCCAGAAGCCGGATGATGATCGGATCATCATCGACAATCAGAATACGGCCACCTTCGGCGTCATACATAAGAAAACTCTATTTCGCGGCGTCCTCAATCAATCGAAGCGCTTTGTCAAAATCCAGTGCCTCGATATGAGCCTTGATTTCAGCAAATTCCTCTGCGGAAAAAGACTCCATCAATTCATCACGGTCTTTGTCGATAATGCGCAAGGCCACAAGGTTATTGGTTGAAAGCACGGCTTTCAAGCGTTTCAAGGCCGCGTTCCCCGACGCATCACGCACCGGGCCGTCAGGGTCATTCGGGCCCTCATCTTCCGGTCGTGTTTTGCCAAAAGCCACCAGCGTTGAGCGCAAATCGGTCAGGAATTGCGGGAAAATGGTGCCGATATGGTCCTTTTCCCCCCGCACGGCCAAGGCTTCCAGGGTTGCACAATCATCGGCCAGACGCAGCGCACCCACCGCACCGGATGCCCCTTTCAGGCTATGGGCCCGAACTTTCAGGCCCTTTAGGTCTTCCGCGTCATGCAAGGCCACAAAATCATCGGAAATGTCGGCATACAGCCTGCAGAACTGAGCCGATAGCGAGTCATAAAGTTCCTCGCTGCCCCCAAGCATCTCAATCGCCTGCACGCGGTCCACTAAAGGTTTTTCATTGATCATCATCGGCTTGGGTCCTTCTTTTGCCCCCAAAGGGGTCATGTCACGAAGGGCGGGCGATAAAGGCGATCTTCCAGCCGCATCATCGATACCGGAACCGCCCCCGTCTGTTCCGGTTTCATCGCCCTGCGGCACTGGGATAAATTCGTTATCCTGCGGCATTTCACTACCATGTATAGCAAGAGTATTGGCATTATACATCGTCAGGTCGCGAATGCGCCGAATCATATTTTCCGCCTTGAAGGGCTTGCTGATGAAACCGTTCATGCCGACGGCAAAGCATTTCTCGCGATCCGATTCAAACACCCCGGCGGTCAGGGCCACAATCGGCACTGTCTGGTTCCACGGCATTTTGCGTATTTCGCGGGTTGCCTCCAGCCCGTCCTTTTTGGGCATCTGAAGGTCCATCAACACCAAATCAAAGTCGCGGCCACGATCGCGCATCATATCCACCGCTTCCGCGCCATCTCCGGCCAGCGCAACCACCGCCCCTTCACGCTCCAGAATGTGTTTTGCCACTTCCTGATTGATGAAATTGTCGTCCACCACCAGCAATTTCAACCCCGTCAGCATTTCAGTATCAGCCGCTTGACGGGTGTTTTCCTCGACCACATTGGCATTAGTGTCTTGTAAACGGGCGGGACGGGTTTGTGCCGTCACCACGGCATTAAACAGGGCAGATTCCGTCACCGGTTTTAAAATAATCCCGTCAACACTGCTGATCGAAGAATGGCGCAACAGCTCGTCCTTTTCGCCCGCCGTAACCATGACAATAATCGGCATGGCAGACTGATCCAGACGGGCGCGAATTTCATCACAGGCATGAACACCATCAAGGCCCGGCATTCGCCAATCCATCAACACCAGGTCAAAATAACGCCCTTGCTGATGCTTTTCCTCGATTATGGCAACGGCTTCCTCGCCGGAATGCACCACTGTTGTTTCCCAACCCAGATTCTGGCTGGTTTTTGCCAAGACCTCACGCGCCAGCGAATTATCATCGGCGATCAGCACCTTGAGTTTGTCCTGGTTCCTCACCAGGGCCACGTCTTCCTTTTTGGCAATGGTAAAGGGCAAAACAACGCGGAAGGTACTGCCGTCCCCCCGTTTGCTCTGGGCTGAAATCTCGCCTCCCATCAATTCCGTCAACCGATGGCAGATCGACAAACCAAGCCCGGTGCCACCATATTTGCGGCTGGTGGAGCTATCGGCCTGTTCAAACGGTTTAAACAGATTGGCAACCTGCGCGTCATCCATACCGATACCGGTATCGCGGACGTCAAAAACCAGAGAGATGTTG
>JBNKVZ010000022.1:0-42183 GCA_050299455.1 Thalassospira sp. | reverse complement strand
ATTTTGCCCCCTCGTCAACCAAACTGTGTCGAGGATGTAACATTTTTGCTCCGCTGTGGCGAAAAGGACACACTTGTTTTCTTTGCTCTCCCGGCAATTGCTGCTTATAGTGCGCTCAGCATTGCCATTGACTGATCAGAAGGCCGTCAAAGTGTCTGTTTCAAAATTGAAAATCATCGCCGCCTGCACCCTGGTTACAACACTTGCAGCCTGCAGCGGTGCATCCCAATCTGACTACGACAATTATCCGGGTTCAGCTCCTGGCAATGAACGTATTCTCGGTCGTTCCGCCACCCGTGCAGACATGAAAAAACAGGGCGGCATTTTTGGGAATGACGGTCTAAACCTGTTTGGCGGTGAAAGCAAAAAGCAGCAGGGCGGGTCCGGTATTGGCGTAAACAGCTATCTGTGGCGCGCGACCCTTGATACCCTGTCTTTCATGCCCCTCAATTCAGCCGATCCGTTTGGGGGTGTCATTATTACCGACTGGTACAGCCCGGCTGAAACGCCCAACGAACGGTTTAAAATCACCGGTTACATTCTGGGAACGGCGTTGCGTTCCGATGCCATCAAGGTTTCCATTTTCCGCCAGGTCCGTGCTGGTGGCAATGAATGGGCCGACGCCGTGGTTGACCCGAAAACAGTTACAGCGATGGAAGACTCCATTCTGACCCGTGCACGTCAATTGCGTATTGATAGCGCCAATAACCAGTAATTTCAGGAATGGCTTCTGTGCCCCTCATGCACGCACGCTATGCCTCATCGACATACAATCCCCATGCGCTGTCACGGCGATGGGGATTGTTTTTTTCCGACCGAATATTAAGTCCTCTGCCAAGCGGCGAAAACCCAAACCGGCAAACGCAAACCTTCCGCTCTCAACTGGCGCAATGGATACAGGCAGACTTTCAGCACTCTTTTGTTGCTCGCCCTGCCATTGCGCCCATACCTGCCAGAATAGCGACCCCAAAGGCAGTGAATCCCGCCTGCCAACCTGAAACAGCCCCTATTTTGTTGCGTGATGAAATATCAAACCTTGATAGCCTCACCAGCGAAGTCGGCATAGATGTTCTCGCCCTGGCTATCCTGGCTGATGTCCCGCTTCACCGCCCACGCAACCTTGAACTGGAAGATCTTGTTGCGCAGTGGCGCTGGTTGCGGCTGGTCTGGTCACATTTGTGCCAGCCGGAAAACGCCCCCCTAACGGACAATATGAAAGACAATGTCCTGGATGTTAAAACGACAGTCCAGTCAGAGAGCGTTGTGGCCGTTACCCGACAGATTGATCAATACCGCTACAACATCGCGTTAGCCGAATTACGCAAGCTGTTTCAATTTTTGCGAAAATCACCAGCGAATCGGCAAAATCCGTTACAGTTGTGCTTTATTGAGCTTTTAAGACTATTTTGTCCTTACATCGGGCATGAATTATTGTATCGCTATGGAGCCATCAAATCGCCGGATCAAACGGAGTCCTGAACTAATGTTGCTGCGCCCGATCATGACGTTGTTTCTGTGCCTGGCCCTTCCGGCCCTAGGTGCATGCGGTTTCCAGCCGCTTTATGCAAAAAATCAGGTCGGAGAAACCGGCACGGACCCCCTATCTGCCGTTCAAGTCGACATGATGAAAAATCGCGTCGGACAATTAACGCGCAATATCCTGCTGGAAAATCTGCGACCGGAAAACACGGCACAATCACCGCTTTACGAACTCAAAGTTAAGTTAGAAGAAAACAATGTGGATCTTGGGTTCACCAAACAGAATGAAGCAACCGTCTCGGACTATATCCTGACGGGCACCTATAAATTAATCCGAATTTCAGATACCAAAATCTTGCGGATGGGTAAGGTGCGCGCCAGAACAAGCTACAATATCGTTCAATCCGACTTTGCCAGCCTGGAAGCGAAATCCTCGGCCCAGGAAGATGCCGCCCGCAATCTGGCCCGGCAAATTTCCAATCAGGTGGCAATTGGCATTCGTAGTGCTGATTAAGCTTTAACCGGAACGCCATGAAACTCAAAGCAGCCCAGGTCGATTCCTTTCTGCGTTCTCCGGACGCAAAGGCACAGCTTGTCCTTATCTATGGGGAGGATGAGGGCCTGGTGCGCGAGCGCGGGGCACAATTGGCAAAAACGGTTGTCGAGGACCTCAAAGATCCGTTTCGTGTTGTTGAACTTGGCCCGCCGCAATTAAAAGAAGATGGCAGCCGCCTGCGTGATGAGGCAGCAGCGATCAGTTTTGGTGGCGGGCGCCGTGTTGTCCGCCTGCGTGATATTGGCGATGCCCAGGCCCCTGTCATTGCAGACTTCCTGCAACACCCTGCAGGAGACGCGTTGATCATCTGCGAGTCAGGAAGCCTGCCTGCCCGTTCCAAGCTGCGTCAGGCCGTGGAAAAGGCCAGTAATGGCATGGCCCTGCCCTGCTATGCCGATTCGGGACGCGACCTTGAAGGATTGATTCGCGCGGTGATGGATGAACATGGCCTTGCCATCGATAATGATGCCATGCGCTATCTTGTCGCCAATCTTGGCAGTGACCGCATGATTTCGCGCAACGAGCTACAAAAACTTGCGCTTTATGCCTTAAACCAGCAACGCGTCTCGTTAAGCGATGCGATGGCCTGTATCGGCGACAGTTCAGCCCGTCATTATGATGATGTCCTGCAGGCCGTTTCCGCAGGCAATGTTGCCAATCTTGATCTCGCCTTAACCCGACTGGTCGAAGAAGGCCTCAACCCGGTTGGGGCGCTGCGTATGATGATTGGCTATTTTCAGAAATTGCATCTGGTCAAAGGACAAGTCGCCCAAGGAACAGCCGTCGATCAGGCGATGAAATCCCTGCGACCACCGTTATTTTTCAAGGCAGCAGATCAATTCAGGGCCAATTTGTCCTATTGGCCGCTTGCGCATATTCAACGCGCCCTGCAAATTTTCCTCGAAGCGGAAAAGGATTGCAAAAGCGGCCTTGCCATTCCTGAAACTCTGGCTCATCGCGCGATGATCAAAGTCACGGTTGCACGGCAAAAACAGGGAAGACGTTGAGGTCTCCGCAAGAGAACCCCTTATCGTCACCAAAACCAACGAGTCGCTACCACAAATCAAACAAAAGGCCGATCCTGAAAGACCGACCTTTTGCTGCACTGCAAAATAAAATGTATTGTGCCTAACGTTAAGACGATTTTTTATCCTCATCGGCAAAAACATCAGCGAAAACAGTTTCATCAACGGCATCGCTTGAAACCGGCGTATCTGCCTCCGGACTTTGTTCATCCTCGGACGCGTCATCCTGGCTCAGATCAAGTGTAATTCCTGAAGTATCGGCAATCGACTCGAGCTCACGGGTGATTTCCTCGGAATTCTCATCATCACTGCTATCGCGATTTTCAGACGACTCGTCGAGGAACATCGAATCAAATTCGTTGTCATCTTCCGCAACATCAAAACCGGATGCAGCGCCCCCATCAGCCGCCACGCTATCAGCGCGGCCATGAGTCAGGCGTTGCAAAATATCATCAAGCTGTTCGAGCGTTTCATAACGCACCGTCAAACGTCCGCCAGCCCCATCAAAATCAATGCTGACCGCAAGACCCAGCATATTGCTGAGATCACGTTCCAGCGAGACAGTATCCGGGTCTTTTTGCGCCGACGCGTTCGTCTTTTCCTTTTTGGTGCGAGACGGCTTGCCGCCATCGGTTTTGACAAGCTTTTCCGTCTGGCGGACATTCAGACCCTTCTTGACGATCTGAGTGGCCAGCTCAACAGCATTGTCCGCACCAAGCAACGCCCGCGCATGGCCTGCACTCAGGACTTTATCTGTCAGCATCTGCTTGATCGGCGACGGTAAAGACAACAAGCGCAAACTATTGGCAATATGGCTACGACTTTTGCCCAAGGCCTGGCCCAAGGCTTCCTGGGTATGGGAAAATTCAGCCATCAGGCGGTTATAACCCTCTGCCTCTTCCAAAGCAGACAGATCCTGGCGCTGCAGATTTTCAATAAGCGCAATTTCGGCCGTCTCGCGGTCGTCAAATTCGCGCACCAATACCGGCACTTCATGAAGCTGCGCCCGCTGTGCCGCCCGCCAGCGCCGTTCGCCGGCGATAATTTCGTAAACGGTTTCACCCGTTGATGACGCACGCACCAAAATAGGCTGGATAATACCCTTCTGGCGAATCGATGCTGCCAGATCATCAATCGCTTCATCATCAAAATTGCTGCGCGGCTGGAATGGTGACGGCGCAAGGTCGCTAATCGCGACAAGCTGCGTGGTACCGCCCGGCCCGGGATGGGCAACCTCGCCCGCACCCTCAGCCGAACCACTAACGGCAGCGCCGACTTCGTCGTCTTCTTCCCCTAATAAGGCCGACAGCCCCCGTCCCAAACCGCGCTTTTTTACCTCACTCATGCCTTCACTCCTTCGCGTTTCAGGACTTCACTTGCCAAATTCAAATATGCCCGCGAACCAGGACATTTAATGTCATAAACCAGGACCGGCGCACCATGACTGGGGGCCTCCGACACCCGGACATTGCGGGGAATAACCGTGCGATAGACAACATCGCCAAAATAATCGCGGACATCAGTGGCAACCTGGGCCGACAAATTATTGCGCTTGTCATACATCGTCAACACGATGCCCTGGATTTCCAAATTAGGATTAAACGCCTTTTTCACCCGCTTGATCGTACGGACCAGATGGCTCACCCCTTCAAGGGCAAAAAATTCGCATTGCAGCGGCACCAAAACTGCATCCGAAGCAACCAACGCATTGAGTGTCAACAAACCAAGCGAGGGCGGACAATCAATCAGCACATAATCAACGTCCTGCGGCAGTCGCGACAGCGATTCTTTAAGCTGCATTTCACGACGTTCAAAATCAACCAGTTCAATTTCCGCGCCGGAAAGGTCCATACCAGAAGGCACAATATGCAAACGCGGGATCGTGGTCGGCCGTCGTGCCTCCATCAGGCTGGCCCCATTGATCAAAACATCATAGGAACTGATGTCCCGTTCAGCCGGACGCAACCCCAAACCGGTGCTGGCATTGCCCTGAGGATCAAGATCAACAATCAAAACACGCTGGTCCACAGCCGCGAGAGCGGTTGCCAAATTGATGGTGGTGGTGGTTTTTCCAACCCCGCCCTTCTGATTGGCAATAGCGATAATACGCGGGCGCTTTCCGCCGCTATTTGCGGCCAATTCAATCACATCCGTCATCGCTCAACTCCCTCAAGAATCATCACCACGCCGTCCGGGTCAACGATCCCGGGGAAGGTCGTAACAGAGAATTTCCAGCCTGCATCCCGTGCATCCGCCAGCTCGGCCTCATATGCCCTGCCCTTCAGCAACACATATTTGCCACCCGTTTTAAGGTGACGTTGCCCCATATCCAAAAGCTTGGGCAAAGGAGCAAAAGCCCGTGCTGTAATAATATCTGCCTCTTCCGGCTTCGCGGCCTCGATACGTTCACGGGCTACACGCGTTTTCGCCAGGCATCCACATACGCGGCAGGCTTCCATCAAAAAGACGGTCTTTTTGGTCACGCTTTCCATCATGGTGACATGACTGGCACCCAGAATAGACAGAACGACGCCCGGGAACCCGGCACCAGACCCGAAATCAACAATTTTTGTATCTGCTTTTTGGGCAATTTCGGCAAGATGCGGCCAAATCTGCGCCGAATCCTGTAAATGACGTGCCCAGACGTCTTCGGTGGTGCTAGCGCCAACGATATTGATGCGGGGCTGCCACTTCACAACCAGATCGGCATAAAGCTCAAGGCGAGACATTGTTTCACGTGAAACATCAAGTTCAGTCTCGAACCAGTTTTTTACGGCATTTGTATTTGTGTGCATGATTTTCTTATAAGTCTGGAACGCATCCTCCGCCAGCGTTGTTTTCGTAACAAAGCTGCTTTTTATGAGAATTACGCAAATTTTATCAAAAAAAGGCCGCTAATGTTTCACGTGAAACACCAGCAGCCCCTTTTCAGAACTCAAAACCAATTATGTATCTGGTAAATTCGGTCGCTATGCCGTTACACAAAGCACCTACATATGGAAATTGGCGCGGTTAAGGATCAAGCAGTTTTCCGATTAATTGCCTGGTGCCGATGCGACCGAATATGCCCCAACAGGGCAGTGATTGCCGCCGGGGTGACACCGGGAATACGTGATGCGGCGCCAATCGTTTCCGGCATGATTTGCTGCAGCTTCAAGCGAATTTCCGTTGAAAGACCCCCGACCTGATCATAATCAAGGTTACGCGGCAAACGTAGTTCCTCGTCACGGCGGAAGGCCGCAACATCTGCGGCCTGCCGGTCAAGATAGCCTTTATATTGGGCATCAATGGCAAGCTGTTCCCGAATGGCAGCAGGAACCTCGGCAAGCTCTGGCCAGACCTGAACCAACTGATCAAATGACACATCCGGATAAGCCAGCAAGTTAAAGGCACTGCGCCGAACACCATCCTGATTAACGCGAATACCATGTTTGATCAGCTGGTTGGGTGTTTCGGCAAGATCCCCAATCCGCAATTTTGCGGCTTGCAAGGCATCTCGCTTCACGCCCCATACATCACGACGATGGGCGCCAACACAACCAATTTCCAGGCCCCGTTCCGTCAAACGCTGATCGGCATTATCAGCCCGTAACATCAAACGATATTCCGCACGCGAGGTAAACATGCGATAGGGTTCACGCGTTCCCTGCGTGACCAGATCATCGATCATCACACCGATATAGGCATCCGCACGATCCAGCACAAACTGGCGTTCGCCACCATCAACCACCAGCGCCGCATTAACCCCGGCAATCAGCCCCTGCCCGGCGGCTTCTTCGTAACCAGTGGTCCCATTGATCTGCCCGGCAAAAAACAGGCCAGCAACTTTTTTGGTTTCCAGCGTATGGCGCAGCTCACGCGGATCGACAAAATCATATTCAACCGCATAGCCAGGACGGAAGATTTCCACCTTTTCCAAACCGGGGATCGTTGCCAGCAATGCCAGCTGAACATCCTTGGGCAAGGAGGTCGAAATACCATTGGGATAAACGGTATGATCGTCCAACCCTTCCGGTTCGAGAAAAATCTGATGTTCGGATTTATCGGCAAACCGAACAACCTTATCCTCGATCGACGGGCAATAGCGCGGGCCGCTGCTATTGATTTGCCCGCTATACATCGGTGCGCGATGCAGATTATCGCGGATGATTTTATGGGTTTCTTCGGTCGTGTGCGTCATATAGCACGAGATCTGCGGCACCGTAATTTTATCGTTCAGGAACGAAAACGGCTCAGGCGGGTTATCACCGGGCTGCTCGACAAGGCGATGCCACTCAATCGTGCGGCCATCCAGACGGGCCGGTGTCCCGGTTTTTAATCGACCCAGGGCGAAATCATATTTACCCAGCGTTTCTGACAGCCCCATAGAGGGTGCATCCCCCATCCGGCCTGCCGCCATCGTTTCTTCGCCAATATGGATAACGCCGCGCAAAAACGTGCCGGTCGTCAACACAACGGCACCGGCTTTATAATGAACGCCCTCACCCGTGATGATGCCACCCACGCGATGGTCTTCATCGATGATCAGGTCTTCCACGGCCGCTTCGATGATCGACAGGTTTTCCTGCTCTGCCAAAAGGTCCTGCACTGCCTGGCGATACAGTTTGCGATCTGCCTGGGCGCGTGGCCCGCGCACCGCCGGCCCCTTGGAACGATTAAGCATGCGAAACTGAATACCGGCACGGTCAATTGCCTGGCCCATCACACCATCAAGGGCATCCACCTCGCGCACCATATGCCCTTTGCCAAGACCGCCAATGGCCGGGTTACAGGACATCTCGCCGATCCGGTCGGCACGGTGGGTAATCAGGGCGGTCTGCGCGCCCATGCGGGCTGCGGCGGCAGCAGCTTCACTGCCGGCATGTCCACCACCGACAACAATCACATCAAAACGGTTCTGTGACATCAGTTCCTCATGCCCGAAACGGGCGTTCCAACCTGCAGCCTCCGGGCAATGACCTGCCAAAGACCGCATATATGTTTCGTTTAGTCAGATAAAAATCTGCAATCGGAAGGCAAGTTGTTTCACGTGAAACATATTTGATTGAGCCTATTTTCCGATACAGAAATCACCAAAAATGATGTCGAGCAAATCTTCAACATCAACGCGACCGGTAATCTTTCCGATTTCCCGTACCGCCAATCTAATATCTTCGGCAGCCAGCTCTGCAATGTCGGTCGCCAAACCCCGATGCAAATGCCCCAGGGCATCTTCAAGTGCACGACGATGACGCATCCGTGTTAACGGAACCGGCCCGGCAAAATCGAGCCCCTCTTTTACGCGAGTTTCGAGCAGTTGCAAGAGGCTTTCCATCCCGGCCCCGGTCATAGCCGATATGGGCAAAACCGGTAGCTCCACCTTGTTTCCCTGCCCGTCCTGACCCGACCAGTACGATGTTCCGTCCGCACCCGCCACCATATCCGCGTCGCCAAGGTCCGCCTTGTTGACAAGAATCAGCGTATTCGCATCGATCAGGCGTTTGGCTTCGCTATCAATTCGGGGCCAGTCGGCACGGTCAATCACCACCAGTTTCAAATCAGCATTTTCGGCCCGCGCGGCAGCACGGCGCACACCTTCGGTTTCAATGGCATCGCCCGATTCCCGAAGTCCCGCCGTATCAACCATCGTGACCGGGAACCCGCCAAGGTCGAGATGGATTTCAATCGTGTCCCGCGTTGTGCCGGCTATATCAGAAACAATCGCCGCATCCCGCCGGGCCAAGCGGTTCAGCAGGCTGGATTTGCCGGCATTTGGCGCGCCGAGAATAACAATCTGAAACCCTTCCCGCAGGCGTTCCCCGCGCCGGTTATCGGCCAGATGCCGACCAATTTCAGCCCCAATATGTTCTAAATCGCCGCGTAAAACCGCAACGATACCATCGGGCAAATCTTCATCCGGGAAGTCAATATCGGCCTCAATATGGGCCAATGCGCGCATCAGCCGTAAGCGCCAATCCTCGTATAGCCGGCCCAACTCCCCCGCCATCTGGCGCACGGCCTGGCGGCGCTGGGCTGCGGTTTCGGCATCGATCAAATCGGCAATACCCTCGGCCTCGGTTAAGTCCATTTTGCCGTTCTGAAAGGCACGCCGGCTATATTCACCCGGTTCTGCCAACCGCAAGCCAGGCTGACGGCCCAGGCATTCCAACACCCCTTCAATCACCGCCCGGCCGCCATGCACATGCAGTTCGACCACATCTTCGCCGGTAAAACTGGCGGGGGCCTGGAAATAAAGGGCAATGGCATCATCAAGCCGTTCGCCATTTTGCGGGTCGGCAATGGGGGCATAAACCGCCACACGCGGCTTGGGCGGGTTTTCGCGTCCCAGAAGCGCACAAAGAACCGGCAACGCCTGCGGGCCCGAAAGACGAATAACCGCAACACCCGCGCGGCCAGCGCCGCTCGATAAGGCAAAAATGGTATCAGAATGGCCGTACAAAACCTTAAATCCGTTCTTCTGGCAGTGTAAAAAGGGCCGCCAATGGCGGCCGGGACTGTTTTACTGATCAGGCTGCAATCGCAGCCGTTTTATTGATCCGGCTGCAATTGCAGCCTTTCAACGATTTTGCCTTCTATCAGATGAGTCTGAAGAATTTCTTCAATATCATCCTGACTGTCATAGCGATACCAGGTCCCCTGCGGATAAATCACCATAACCGGCCCCAATTCGCAGCGATCAAGGCACCCTGCCGTATTGATCCGTGTGGCCGGAAGCCCCAGCTCCTTGACCCGCACCTTCATATAATTGCGCAGCCGCGTGGCCCCCGCCGCCTGGCAACAGCCCCGCGGGTGCCCTTCCGGCCGTTCGTTTTGACAAACAAATACGTGCGACTGGTAAAAATGTTCTGACATCGACACCCGCAATCAATCCTTTTTCATCGTGCCACCATTATTGAACTGGTTCCAAAATGCCTTTTGCATCTGTTCCCAGTTCTGCATGCCCTGCGGCAGCCAGGTTTTCAACATTGTTTCCGGGTCCATTGCCTGCAAATTGGCTTTCATGCGGTCTTCAATATCCTTCATCAAAGCCTGCTGCATGGGCTGGACATCCGGTAATCCAAAAAATGTGCGCAATTCTTCGGGGGTGCAATCGACATCGACTGAAATTTTCATAGCCAGACCTCCTCTCTGATCAGTTTATGGTATGGCACGCATCATGTATAAATTCTGAAAGTCGGGCCATTTTCCAGGCACGAACGGCTTTATCCTGACCGTCATCTTCATACCATTTACCTTCTATAGCAATTAGACAAAGCATTTCCCTTTCTTTTCAATAGTTTTCAACCTATTTTGAGAAGATAAGAATTTGCGAATTTAACCCTTCGTCCCCGCACGGCACCATCAATGCGGCAGGCAACAGGAACGCGAAACGCAATCAAACCAGCTTGGGAAAGCATGCCACTATGGATCTTGGACGCAACAATCTGGGGCAGGAAACCAGCCCCTATCTCTTGCAACACCAGACAAATCCGGTCCATTGGCAGCCCTGGTCCGCGGATGTTCTTGCCGCCGCCGCACAGGCCAACAAACCGATTTTATTATCGGTAGGCTATGCCGCCTGTCACTGGTGCCATGTGATGGCCCATGAAAGTTTCGAGGATGATGAAATTGCCGGTCTGATGAATGACCTGTTCATCAATATCAAACTGGACCGCGAAGAACGCCCCGACCTTGATGCGCTTTATCAAAATGCCCTGGCCCTGCTGGGACAACAGGGTGGCTGGCCGCTTACGATGTTTTTAACCCCGAAAGGCGATCCTTTCTGGGGTGGCACCTATTTCCCCAAACAGGCCAAATATGGGCGGCCGGGTTTTGGCGATGTTTTGCAATCCCTTGCCAGAATCTATACCAGCGAGCCAGACAACGTTGCCCATAACGTCAAACAGATCAATAACGCGCTGTTGCGCCTGAACAACACCCGAAGTGGCGACATTCCCCCGCTTGAAACCATCGATGAATTTGGCAAAAGCTGCCTGCAAATGATGGATGTGACCAATGGTGGCACCCAGGGCGCACCCAAATTTCCCCAGCCTGCCCTCTTATCCTTTTTATGGCGCTCTGCGCTGCGCAGCGGGGACGAAGCCTTAAAAAATGCGGTTGAACGCACCTTGGACCGCATGTCGCAAGGCGGCATCTATGATCATCTGGGCGGCGGATTTGCCCGCTACAGCGTGGATGACCAATGGCTCGTCCCGCATTTTGAAAAGATGCTTTATGACAATGCCCAGCTGATCGACCTTCTGACCGATGCCTGGCGTGTGAGCCAAAACCCGCTCTATAAAAAGCGGGTCGAGGAAACCATTGACTGGATTTTGCGCGAAATGCGGGTTTCCGGCGGGGCCTTTGCCGCCAGCCTGGACGCCGATAGCGAAGGCGAAGAAGGCCGGTTTTACGTTTGGGACCAATCCGAAATCGAAAATACCCTTACCAGTGATGCCCCCCTGTTTGCGCAATATTACGACATATCAGCCGCAGGCAACTGGGAAGGCCACAATATCCCGAACCGCACACAATCCGGTTTATCCCTGACGGATGATCAAACAGAAGCCTCCCTGGCCAAGATGCGCCAAATTCTGCTGGCCAAACGGGATGAAAGGGTGCGCCCGGGCTGGGATGACAAGGTTCTTACCGACTGGAACGCCATGACGATTGCCGCACTTTGTGATGCGGCAATGGCCTTTCGTCGGCCAGAATGGCTCGATTATGCCCGCCTGGCCTATAATTTCATCCAGCGCAATCTGGGCCAGGGCGACACATTACTGCACAGCTATCGTGCGGGGCGTTCCCAACATGCCGGTATGCTCGAAGATTACGCCCATATGATCCGCGCGGCCCTGCGCCTGTTTGAAATTTCCGGATCAATGGCCTATCTGCGCGATGCGGAAAACTGGGCCGAACAGGTGGAAAGGCAGTTTTCTGACCCCCGCCAGGGCGGGTATTTCCAGTCTGCCAGCGATAGCAGCGACCTTGTTGTGCGCAGCAAGCCCATTACCGACGGGGCCGTGCCATCGGGCAATGGCATCATGGTGCAAAACCTTGCCAAGCTTTATACCTTAACCGGCAATCCGCACTACCAAACCCGGGCGGAAACCACCATTGCCTGCTTTGCCGGCCGCCTGCGCGATCAGTTCCCCGCCATGCCAAGCTTGCTGCTGGGTGCGGAAATGCTACAAAACCCGCTCCAGATCGTGATTTTGGCCTCTATGGATAGTACCGACTTATATGAAATGCGCCGGGCCGTGTTTGCCGCCTATCTACCCAATCGGGCAATGACAATTCTGACAGGTGACAACACCCTACCCGAAAGCCATCCGGCCTTTGGCAAAACCCGCATCGAGGGCAAAGCCACAGCTTATGTCTGTCAGGGGCCGGTTTGCTCTGCCCCTGTCACATCGCCACAGGATCTGGCTAAATTGCTTTCTGATCTTGATGGAAAACCGGCCTGATCACGCCGGAGCATGATCAGGCACCTGCACATCAAGCGGGGCATCCCCACGAGATTTGAGCCAAATGCGTCTTTCATTGCCATAATAAAAGGACACATTTTGGCTGTTGGCCGTCGATTGGCAGGATAAAGCACATATAAGGGGCGCTCCGGCCCTTCGTACTCGGGTAATACCTGCACTAAACGGCCGACACCAGGGCTTCCTGCAGGACAATTTCAGGGCCCAGTGTTATCCCGGCCCCAGCAATCGCGGCCGACAGTAATGCCGCCCAATTATTGCTGCGAAACGTGCCAGTAACATTCACTGTTTCAAAGCGGTCGCCATTGGAAAACGTCCATTGGCAACACAGGGATGGCGACCAATAGGCAAATCCCAAACAATTATGCTTATCTGCAACCAGATCCTGCGGGACTTTTGGTGTTCCGTACCGTGCCAGATAATCCGGCGCAGCACAGACGATAAGCCGATAGGGCGCCAATGGCTAGCCAATCAAACGGCTATCTTCAAGCGCCCCAATCCTGATCACCACATCAACCCCTTCCTCAAGCGGATCAACAATTCGATCATTTAAGATCAAGTCGATCTGCATATTGGGAAAATCACGCAAATAAGCCGCGATAAACGGGGCTAATTGGCTTGTGCCAAACGTCACGGGTGCGGCCACACGCAAACGGCCACTTGGCTGGGTACGAACTTCATCGGCCAGGACATCGGCCATATCGGCTTCGGCAATAACCCGTTTACATTGGTCAAAATAGGCACGGCCCAGATCGGTCAGACTTTGGCGCCGCGTCGTCCGATGCAGCAACGTTGCCCCGACCCGGTTTTCAAGATGAACAACATGGTTGGCTACCATTTGCGGCGAAAGGCCCAAATCCTATCGCCGTTCAACTGACAGAAGAATTTGCCTTTGATGCGCTTGATACTGGCAGTCTTGAGGAAAGCTGGCGATTTGAACGCGGCACACCGGCCTATTGCGTGCCAATGACCCTGACAGAACTGAAAACCGTATTAGACAAGACCGATCGCGATAGACTCCCTCCAGAGGGCGTCAAGCTGACTTAAGCCATCGCAAAAGACTTGCAGTACAATGAAAAAACGCCGCATAACGGGACAACAATGCCTTTGTCCCCTTTGCAATATTGGAAAAGCACCATGCCCCAAATTTCAATCAACAGCCCGGTTGGGGCGCTGACCATTTTTGAATTTGACGACCAGATCGTCTCGCTGGACTGGGGTTTTGTCGAGGAAATGGAAACCAGCCCGGTGCTGGACGAAGCCAAGGCCCAGATTAACGCCTATTTTGCCCGAAAACTGGTGAAGTTTGACCTGCCCCTTGACCCAGGAGGGACGCCATTTCAGGCCGCTGTCTGGAAGGCGATCCGCGACATTCCGTTGGGGCAAACGGCCACATATCAGGACCTGGCCCGTGCCGCAGGCTCGCCAAAGGGATTTCGCGCTGTCGGCATGGCCTGCGGTAAAAACCCGATTCCCATCCTGATCCCCTGCCATCGTGTATTGGCAAGCGGCGGCAAACCCGGTGGTTATTCCGGCGATGGCGGGCTGGAAACCAAGGAAATGCTGTTAAAACTCGAAGGCATTGACCTTTATAAACCCACAACAGAGCAGCGGCAGGATGCCTTCGATCTTTAGATCAATTTGCGTTGAAATGCCCAAATGCCAATCCTAATTGGCGATCATGCAAATAAACACGGCAAAATATTTGTCGTTTTTGATCAGTCAAAAATATCTAAAAGAACATATTTCGCCTGATGATAGTTGCCAATTGCGATGATGAGGGCGCCAAGATTTAGCCTTGCGCGACCTGCATCTCGCTGTCATGCCATGCTCTCACATCACGCGAAATGGCATTAAAACGGTCGCTCAGGCTTTCGCTAACCGCCCGGCACGGGGCAACAACCGCTTCGGCCCAATCAACATACCCCAAAATCTGCGCCCGATCCCAGCCGATGGGCGTGTCAGTCAGCATGGCACCGACATTGGCAATTTTATCGGCCAGACGCACCAGTTTCGCACTGTCGCTTAAATGCGGTGCCATTTCGATCTGCTTGGCTTTACGCTCATCGCGCGGCAGTGCCTTATCATCGCTCACTTCCAGGACGATATTGGCGATATTTTCATTAAAACAGGCCGCAATTTCGCCATGGGTGGCGCCACAATCCTCGATCACGTCATGCAGAATGGCCGCACATAACACGTCTTCCGGTGTGTCGGGCTGACATTCAACAATCAGGCGGGCAACCTCAACCGGATGGTTGATATAGGGTTCCTGTGCCGGGCCTTTTCGGCGCTGATCACGGTGGGCACGGGCGGCGAAATCAACGGATTTTAAAAGAAGCTGCATCTGCCTGTCGGTCATAGTGAATACTGGCCTCAGCGTCCCACGACTTTAAAATCGCTGCAAGCATTGATCGTCTCTCGACATTGAATTTCGCCACACCCACATAAAAGCCAGACCAACAAACATCAAAAATCGGAGAGGCCGATGTCACGCACCATGACCTTAATGCTTACGCTGGAAAACAGGAATGTAACAACGCCCCTGCATTTAACCAGCCTTGCCCCCCAGAATGGATGGATAACGCCGCCACCCCGCCATCTCGAACCAGGCTCACGGCAAACCTGCTCTATCGAAACGACTGGTATCCTCGCCATCACCCTGCATTACGGCACCTGGCATATTGGATTATCACTGGGCAATGGCGGGCTGGATATTGCGCCGGGCCTGGCTGAAATCGAATATCAGGCTATTTCGGGCCAACAGGCAGATGTTACCCTTCGCCTTGGTTAAATCCGGGTTCGCCTGCCCGAATGTTTCCCGTGAAACATTTTGCAAAATCAACTATGCGGAAATTCAGGGGCCGAAGCCTACAATACTTGCAGCCCCCTACCCGATTTCCTTGCCAGCTTATCGCGCACGGGCAGAACGACGTGCCTGCCACTCTACGGCGCGAATCGCATAAATATATTCATCGCCCCAAACACCATTAAAGCGATCATTTTCAATCAGATGGGCCTCGCATCGCAAACCAAGCCGTTCAACAATGCCAACCGATCCAACATTTTCCGGGTCCAGGCGGGCAAAAACCCGGTGAAAACCGAAATGATCAAACGCAAGATCAATCATCGCCGACACGGCCTCAGTCGCATAACCGTAGCCTTCAAAATCCGGATTGAAAATGTAACCGACTTCAGCCTGAAGGGCACGAATGCTGGCAATTTTCAACAAGACCTCCCCCATCACAGCGTCATCATCCTGCCGGGCCACGGCCAGTCGAAAAACATCATTTTCGCTATCAAATGACGCGTTCAAAACAGCAGAGAACTGATCTTGCAGCATATTGCCGGCCGGCGGGGTCGCATATAAATAACGATAAACCGATGGCAGGCTATGATACGCCGCATATTGCTCAAAATCGCGGGCGACAAAAGGTCGGAGCCAAAGGCGACTGGTTTGAACCGGCTTTGAAGGGAGCGTAATTTTCATCTCAAAACAATATGTTATGGATACTTTACGCTATCTAGGCAGGTTTATCTTCCCCCTCAAGCGAAGGAGTTCACAGCGGTTTATCGGCCAATGCCGAATTTAACCTGTTTTGCCATACTTGTTGCCGACTAGAGCACGTCGCATTTAAACAAAAACCCCCGACAAAGCCGGGGGTTTTCAATAACGGATCGATTGGATCGACTACAGGATAAAACAGCGATCAGCCATTCATCGAATCGAAGAAATCGTCGTTGTTTTTGGTGCTCTTGAGCTTGCCAAGCAGGAATTCCATCGCATCCTGCGGCCCCATCGGGTTGAGGATACGGCGCAGGACCCACATTTTGGAAAGCTCGCTTTTGCCAACCAGCAATTCTTCCTTACGGGTACCCGATTTAAGGATATCAATCGCCGGGAAGATACGTTTATCGGCCAGCTTACGATCCAGGATGAGTTCGGAGTTACCCGTACCTTTGAATTCTTCAAAGATGACTTCATCCATACGCGAGCCGGTATCGATCAGCGCGGTTGCGATGATGGTGAGCGAGCCACCCTCTTCGATGTTACGGGCGGCACCAAAGAAGCGTTTCGGACGCTGCAGGGCATTTGCATCGACACCACCGGTCAAAACCTTGCCTGAGCTTGGGACAACGGTGTTGTATGCACGCGCCAGACGGGTGATCGAATCAAGCAGAATGACAACATCATGCTTGTGTTCAACCAAACGCTTGGCCTTTTCCAGCACCATTTCGGTCACCTGAACGTGACGCTGGGCCGGTTCGTCAAAGGTCGAGCTGATCACTTCACCCTTCACCGAACGGTCCATGTCGGTCACTTCTTCCGGGCGTTCGTCAATCAGAAGAACGATCAGATAAGCTTCCGGATGGTTTTCCTCGATCGCGTGGGCGATGTTTTGCAGCATCACGGTTTTACCGGTGCGCGGCGGCGCCACGATCAGGGCACGCTGGCCTTTACCAAGCGGGGAAACAAGCTCGATCACCCGGTTGGTGATGTCCTTATTGCCTTCCTGGTCAAGATGACGTTCCATTTTCAAGGATTCGTCAGGATAAAGCGGTGTCAGATTGTCAAAATTGATGCGATGACGGACCTTTTCCGGCACATCAAAATTGACCTTGTCGACCTTCAGCAGCGCAAAATACCGTTCGCCTTCCTTGGGAGAACGAATTTGCCCTTCCACCGTATCGCCGGTCCGCAGGCCAAACCGGCGTACCTGGCTTGGCGAGACATAAATATCATCCGGGCCTGCCAAATAGTTGGCTTCCGGGCTGCGCAAAAAGCCGAAACCGTCCGGCAGCACTTCCAGAACACCCTCGCCGTAGATGGCATGGTCGTTCTCAGCAAGCTGCTTCAGAATGGCAAACATCAGCTCCTGCTTGCGCAAGGTGCTGGCATTTTCAATTTCAAGTTCTTCCGAAAGGGCCAAAAGCTCGGTCGGAGATTTAAGTTTCAGTTCCTGGAGATGCATGTCTGCGTATGATGATCTGTAATTGCCGGGGAAGGGGGCGAATTGGTCAGGAGGGGCGATTTTTGAGTACAGTTTTCCAAGACGTATTCAAAAATACGACGTCAAAATTCTGAAAATAAATCGCTGATTGCGTAAGGTAGGAATGTTTCGTGCAAGAGGACCCGAACACCAGAGACTGATAACGCCGATTCGAGAATTAGTCAAACCGGTTTGGGCAAAACATCCATTGTCAATGTGATTGAGGTCACATTGACGGGTTTTTCAACCAGTTTCATGCACAATTAACAAAAAACGCGTCAATTGATCCCACGGTCACCTGATGTTTGATCGGCAAATAAACGGACCAAACCATCTTTACCGCTTTCTTTGCCAATACGGGCGCGCAGTATCAATATCCCCTTGAGACAGAACACGTCTCTGCTGCCCTGCCCTGTCTCAATGCCAGATATACGATCAATATTTAACATCTGACAACTGTATTAAGCTGGATATTCGCGAATGATATTCAGCATGCGCTTAAGTTGATCATCACTTAATCCGGCAATACGCTCAGCCAACAAATTGGCCAATTCTGTCGCCTCAGGTTCAAGCCCTGCTGTATCAACCGTGACTTTTGGATGGGAAAGCTGGGCAAGACGTTTGATTTCGTCCACCTCGTCCCAGATCAGGTTAAAATAACCGCAAATCTGCTGCACAAGCCCAGGGCTTGGCCGCCCGCGATGCCCGTGTTCCAGGGCCGAAAGATAAGCAGGCGACAATTGCAGCGCATTTGCCATTTCCGTCAGCGTTACATTCTGGCGCGTTCGCAATGCGCGAATGCGATTGCCAAAAGGTGTCACACACGTCTCCGTTTCAACAATACATAAAAGGCCCCGGCCCCCCCGTGACCAATCTGCGCCTGGCTCACCGCCAGAATATGCGGTCGCAAGCGGGGCGCGCTTAACCATTGGGGCAATCGTTGGCGCAACAGGCCCGTGCGGCCATATTCATCGGCCCGGCTGCCCTTGCCCGTAATGACCAGCACACATCGTTTATCATTGCGCCAGGCGGCTTCGATAAAGCTATTTAAGGCGTGATGTGCGACTTCCTGGGTCATGCCATGCAGGTCAATCCGCCCTTCAATGGGCATGCGTCCCTTTTTAAACCGATCCGCAGTCGAACGGTCGATCCCCGCGACATTTCCGGTTTTGATTTCCTGAAGGCCGGAATTTTTGGGCGTCGGAATACGATTGGCATCGCGTGCAGATGGCAGGTTTCGCGCCAGGCGGTTGGCTTCAGAGCGGGCAAGTTCGTCGCCCAATGATGCTGTCGGTGGAATTGCCGTATCACTTGTTGGCTGATTGGCCATCATCGACAATTCATCTTCCAGATCATCGCCTTCGTGATCCTGCAAGGCTTTGCGACGCGCGCGCAAAGGCACAACATCACGGGTGAAAGCCTCCCACAGGGCTTTCTCCGATTCTGTTACATGTCGGCGGCGGCGATGGTTCTTACGATCTGTCATTGGCTAACATATAGCCGGAATATTTATAAATTGCATCGCCCAGAAAAGCAGAAAATCGGTGAAATTTGATCAAAACCGGCATCATGTCGCCAAATAGCAAAAACCGGCGATCCATGCCGCCGGTTTTCCAAACTGTTTTAACACACTGAATTAGCCATATCACCCTGCAGCCATCATGGCAGGTGATAGCTGACTAAGGTCAGGCCTTGTCATCAACCAGCACGATATGCAAACGCCGCGGGCCATGCGCGCCCAACTGTATCGTTTGTTCAATATCCCCGGTTCGTGACGGGCCTGTTACCCACAAAAAGGTGCGCGGCATGGTGCCCCGGCCCTGGTCCTGGCGTTGCAGGCTCCAGACTTCCTCATAGGTGCCAACAACCTGGCTGGTTTTCACCACCACGATATGGGTATCAGGCAGCATATTGAGCGTATAGGGCTGATCCGGGCCGGACCGCAGCATCAGACTGCCGGTTTCCGCAACCCCGGCAAAGGCAGGCGTTACGCTGACCATATCATGCGGCCCGGCAAAACCGCTGGAGGTTTCAAGCGTGGTTTTTGCCCAATCCAGCCCGGTAATGGCCGCATCCGGGGCCAAGCGCACCACCGCCGGCTGGTTATGTTCGGCCAGATACCGCGAGACCTCGGCAGGCACGGCATCCATATTTTCAAGCCGGGTTACACTGGCGGCAACATCCTTTGCCATAGAGACAAAAAGGTCTAGCTGTGCGGCAGGGTCAATCTGTGCGCGGGCGGGAATGATATTGCGCGGCGGATTGGCAAGCCGGGCGACAACCTCGGCCGGAGCATCCTGCGGGCCGGCATCACGCCCAAGATTTTTACGAATACGGCCCAAAATGGCGCTGCGTGACGATGATGAAGACTGGTTCATGCTAAAATCTGCTCCGGGTCAGGCTTTTTTCGCGGCTTGCTGTTCCGCCCAAAGCTGTTTGAAGGTTTTGCCCTGCGGTGCCGGCAAATCGCGAATGTCGGTCCAGCCGCTTGCCAGCGGGAGTTTGCCAATTTTCCGGCTGCGCCCACCGATAGATTTCAGCACCCGTGCGGCCAAACGCGTCGCCGTGCCATATAATGCGGGACGGCTGGCAAACCAGGCCCATAAACGAATGCCAAACCGCATGGATTGCGGCCCCAGATGCTTTTCAAATTCACGTTCGCGCCAGTGCCGCATCATTTTGGGCAAGGGAATGCGCATCGGGCAGACTTCTTCGCATTTGCCACAAAAGGTCGAGGCATTGGGCAAATGCCCGGCTTCATCGACACCAATTAACGAGGGTGTCAAAACCGACCCCATCGGCCCCGGATAAACCCAGCCATAGGCATGGCCGCCCACCGCGCCATAAACCGGGCAATGGTTCATGCAGGCGGCACAGCGAATACAGCGCAACATTTCCTGAAATTCCGTGCCCAACATGTTGGAGCGGCCATTATCAAGCAAAATAACATGATATTCTTCCGGTCCATCCAGGTCGCCCTCGCGCTTTGGCCCGGTCGAAAATGTTGTGTAAGACGACATTTCCTGCCCGGTTGCCGAGCGTGCCAGAACCCGCAAAATGCTTGAGGCATCCTCAAGTGTTGGGACCACCTTTTCCAGGCTGGCAATGGCAATATGCACCTTCGATAAGGTCTGGGTCAGGTCGCCATTGCCTTCATTGGTGACAATCACCGAGGTTCCGGTTTCCGCAATCAGAAAATTGGCACCGGTAATACCAATATCGGCCGCAAAGAAATGCTCGCGCATCACTTCGCGGGCTTCGTCCAGCAGGTCGCGTGGTTCGTCCAGCGGGCGGTTAATATCCCGCCCCTTATGGGTTTCACGGAAACTGTCCGCCACCTGTTCCTTATGAACATGGATGGCCGGGGCAATAATGTGACTGGGCGGCTCGTTGCGCAGCTGAATGATATATTCACCAAGGTCGGTTTCAACGACCTTCAAATCCTGCTTTTCCAAAAAGGCATTCAGACCGATTTCTTCCGAAATCATCGATTTGCCCTTTAACACCGATTTGGCGTTTTTATCCTGGCAAATTTTCAACACCGTCTGCCGGGCTTCTTCGGCATCGGCACACCAATGCACATGGCCGCCATTGGCGATGACATTAGCCTCAAATGCCGTCAGATAATGGTCCAGATTGGCCAGGGTATGATTTTTAATATCGCGTGCCGTATCACGAAGTTTTTCAAATTCCGGCATATTGGCAATCGCAGCGAGGCGTTTATCCTTAAAACCGGTTTTAAGCCGGCCAAGGGCACGTTGCAGGCTGGCATCATGTAAGGCGTGATGGGCGTTTTGCTTGAATTTTGGCGAGGTTGACTGTTCCATGACTTAGCCCTTCTCCGAACCGGCAATGCCCGGGGCCGCCATGGTCATATCGGCCAGCACTTCGGCCACATGGCGCACTTCCATATCCGATCCTTCACGGCGCAGTTTGCCTGCCATATTCAAAAGGCAGCCCATATCCCCCGCCACCAGCATATCGGCACCACTGTTTTTAATGTCGGTGGTTTTATCACCCACCATTTTGCCCGAAATTTCCGGGTATTTGACACAGAACGTCCCGCCAAAGCCGCAGCAGGTTTCAGGTTCCTGCAATTCCTTGATCTCAAGCCCCTTCACAGAGCGCAGCAATTTGCGCGGCTGTTCCTTGACCTTTAGCTCGCGCAGGCCCGAACAGCTGTCATGATAGGTAATGCTGCCATCAAAGGCGGCGGCAACGCCATCAAGTTTCATCACGTCGGTCAAGAATGACACCAGTTCCCAGGTTTTACCTGCCAGCGCCTTGACCGGTTCAGCCAGTTCCGGGTCATTGGCAAACAGTTCAGGGAAATGTTTGATCATCATGCCCGCACAGGACCCGCTGGGGGCGACCACGTAATCATGGTTTTCAAACATCTTAATCAGGGGCTTTGCCACCTTGCGTGCCGATTCCAGATCACCGGAATTAAAGGCCGGCTGACCACAGCACACCTGCTCCATCGGGACATCAACAATACAGCCCGCTTCTTCAAGCAGTTTCACCGCCGAAAAGCCGACTGTCGGGCGAAACATGTCGACCAGGCAGGTCACAAACAAACCAACACGCGGTTTGGATGACGCAGATGATGGTGACGATGCCGATGATGGCGCAAAAGACATTCCGATTCCCTCTCTGATAGGCGTATTGCAGGCATGATGTGCGGGATCTGTCTGCTTTATTGCCAAAAATATCTAACTGGTATTACCAATTTTACATTCTACGGTCCAGCCCTTGATGATGGAGAACCTGAAGCGTTTTGTCTTTAATCCGCAAAGACAATGCCAAAAGCGACCAGGAAGCAAGCCAGTTTAAAAAACCAAAATCCGTGAAAACTTCCGCAATTTTCGTAAAATAGACATTATCAGTATATTCTAATCAATATCTTCACAGCCAACCTGACGATTTTTCGGATCTATAATGCTTTGGATAAACTCGCTTTTGGGATCCGCATTAAGCTCGAATTTACGACGCATCGCCAGGAAACGCCCATCGCGATACAAGCGTTCAAGACTGTTTTGCAAATCCTTTACGTCGCTGTTCGGGCTGTCTTTACTCAGCGCAAAATACAAATAACAAACGCGATAGCTTGCCAGTCTACCGATATCGATTTTCGGCTGGTCCTGATCATGGGTTAAAAAATCAATCGATGCGACGCCCATTGCCAAAACATCAATCCGGTCGGCGTTCAACATGGCAAAAAGCTGCTCGTCCCGGGCGACGGCGACAATGTGTTTTGCCCCGCGTTTGCGCAAATAATGTTCGCGGGCGGAACCAAGCGTTACGCCAATCCGGGCAGAATTGAAAATATCCGCGATCTTGCGGTTCTCCCAAACCGAATTTTTAAGGCTATATAAATTCCACACTGTCCGGCTAATCGGGCCGACCCATTTTAGCTTGTTTTCACGGTCTTCTATACGGGTTGTCGGATATACAACATGACGCGGCCCATACAATGTTTCCTGATAGGCCCGTTTCCAGGGTTGTTGTGGCTGTTCGATAAAAGAAAGCCCGGCATCCGTAAACACGGTCCGGGCCAATGCGTCAAAAAACAACTGTTCAGGACGTCCTTCTTCGACGTCACGGGGAAAATTCTGATGCAGGATATAAGGGGGTGTTTGTTCGGGGATGGAGGTTTCGGCCAAGGTGGCAAATTGCAGCTCTGCTTGCGCCAATCTGGTAAAAGCAAACAGAAACAGCGCGAAAACGCCAATACCAATGCGAAAGCCCGGGCCTGTTTTAAGGCCCAAAAATCCATATCTTACCTGACCGCCAAACACCCTCACCCCCCGAAATGATGTGTGCTATTTTAACCAGACAGCATCTTTTATTTTATCTGCGATATAGGCCTGATGACGTGCCACTTCCTCGGGCTTTGCCGTATGCGGACGCGGTTCACGATAAGGTTTGGCCGATTTAACCATATGATGGGCGGATCCCAGCTCGCCCTGGCCAGACAAATTGGCATCCAGCCCCAACCCGTGCTGACGTCCGCCCAACAGCTCCAGATACACCACCGCCAAAAGGTCGGAGTCCAACAGGGCTCCATGCAAGGTACGGTTGGAGTTGTCGATTTTAAAACGGCGGCACAAGGCATCCAGACTGACCGGCGAACCGGGAAATTTTTTACGCGCCATCTGCACCGTATCGATGGCACGGTCATTAGCAATCAACGGTTTGTTCAACCAGCTCAATTCCGCATTCAAAAACTTCATATCGAACGCGGCATTATGAATAACCAGCTTGGAATCCATGCCGATAAATTCAAGAAAATCATCGACGACTTCGGCAAAAACCGGCTGCTTGGCCAAAAACTCGTCCCCCAACCCGTGCACATCGAAGGCTTCCTTCGGCATGGAACGTTGCGGATTGATATATTGGTGATACTGGTTTCCGGTCGGCATGTGATTGACCAGTTCGATACAGCCAATTTCAACCAGCCGATGATCGGCATAAGGGTCAAGACCGGTGGTTTCTGTATCAAGAACGATTTCACGCATGGCTGTTCCGTTATTTCCGATGTGTCAGGTCACTGATAATGGACTGAATGACATTAAATGTCACCGCGCGTCCAAGCCCGGTCGGGATAATAAAATCGGCTTTGCCCCGTTTTTCCCGATCAGGCATTTGTTTTTTAAGGATTTCGGCAAATTTTTGCGCCGTCATGCCGGGACGTTTCATCACCCGCTGCTTTTGAATAAAGGCCGGTGCGGACACCACCGCAACGCTGTCACACTGTTTTTGCCCGCCCGTTTCAAACAATAAAGGAATATCCAACACCACCAGGGCAAAGCCATTGCGTTGGCAATTGCGCAAAAATTCATTTCGCGCTGCCCGAATTAACGGGTGCAATATGCCTTCCAGGTCTTTTAACGCGCTTGGCTGCCCAAACACCTGTGCGCCCAGCAACTGACGATCAATTTTTCCATCACTAATGACATCGGGGAAACGTGCTGCAATATCGCCAAAGGCCGCCCCGGATGGCGTGGTGAGACGATGTGCGGTTGCATCCGCATCATAAACCGGCACACCAAGATGGCGAAACATGCCCGCTGCTGTCGATTTCCCCATACCAATCGACCCGGTAAGACCCAGAATTTCCATTGATGAAATTCCCATTATTGGGGGGAACCCGCCAATACAAAATCACGCAATTCCGGCGTCACGGCCGGATCAATGCCAAACCAGCGATGAAATCCCGGCCGGGCCTGATGCAGCAACATGCCCAACCCGTCAACGATCAGGTTACCCCGCGCTTCCGCCTCGGCCAACAGCCCGGTTTTAAGCGGCGCATAAACGATATCGGTCACAATCGCCTGCCCGGCCAAACCGGCCAGGTCAATTTCCAGGGGCGGCTGGCCAACCATGCCAAGGCTGGTGGTATTCACCAGCAAGGCGGCATCCATAAGGCTCTTATTGATCTGATCCCAGTCCATAACCTTGATCCGCGGATCATTCATTTCATCTGCCAGGGCCTGAGCCCGGCTTTTTGTCCGGTTTAACAGGCGAATTTCCGGGCAATTTTCATCTAACAGCGAAACAATAATCGCCCGGCAGGCGCCCCCCGCCCCCAAAACCACGGCAGGCCCCCGGGTAAAGTCAATTTCCGATGCGGATTGGCGCAAATTTTCGATAAATCCAAACCCGTCAGTATTATCGCCAAGAATTTTACCATCATCGGCAAAGGTTACAGTATTCACCGCCCCAATGCGCTGTGCCCGCAGACTTAATTCATCGCAAACGTCAAAAACCACCTGTTTATGCGGGATGGTCACATTGACCCCGGCAAAACCCAGATCCCGCAGGGATTTGACAGCAGAGGCGAAATTTTCCGGGGCAATTGGCAAAGGCATATAACTGCCATCAATGCCATGTTTTGCCAGCCAATAACCTTGTAATCGCGGGGATTTGGAATGGGCAACCGGCCAGCCCATTACCCCGGCCAACCGCGACGTGCCTGACAAAGTGCGAAAAGTGTTTGAAATAT
Organism: Thalassospira sp.; assembly: GCA_050299455.1. GTDB lineage: Bacteria > Pseudomonadota > Alphaproteobacteria > Rhodospirillales > Thalassospiraceae > Thalassospira. The sequence goes on along the minus strand of JBNKVZ010000022.1, from coordinate 16,663 downwards.
CAAAATCCATCATAAATCCGTTGGACAAACACAGAACAACAATCAGGCTTTCAAAACACCATGATCACGTAAAAAACCGATCAGGGGCAAAAGCGGCATCCCCAAAACGGTGAAATAATCCCCTTTGACTTCGGTAAAAAGCTGTGCGCCCAAACCTTCAAGCTGATAACCGCCAACACACTGGAAAATTTCATCACCGGCCTGGTCCAGATACCATTCCAGCCATTCATCACTGAAATTGCGCATGGTTAAATGCGCAGTATCAATTTTGCCCCAAATCCGGGATCCTTCCTTGTAAATCACCGCAGCCGAAACAAGCTGATGGCGCTTGCCACGCAGGGCCTGAAGCTGTGCCCGGGTCTGATCACGGTCCCGGGGTTTATCAAACCATACCCCGTTACATTCCAGCATTTGGTCAGCCGCAATCACAATTGCTTCGGGGCGCTGGCGATACATGCGCAGGGCCTTCATTTCCGCCAGTGTTTCAGCTGCTTCCATGGCTGACGCACCTTCGGCTTTCATTGCCTGCTTATATCCGTCTTCATCAATCATCGATGCCACAGCTTCGCATTCAATGCCGGCATTTTGCAGCATCATCAATCGGGCCTTGCTGCCAGATGCCAAAATAAGACGGTTCATTCACTTTCCTCCCGGCGGTCATTCAGGGTCGCCATAATCATCGCTGCCGTTTCTTCAATGGATCGGCGCGTCACATTGATAATTTTCCAGTTGCGCTGCGTAAAGTAACGTCTTGCCTGAAAAACTTCGTCGCGCACAGCAACCGGATCAACATAATCGCCGCCTTCGCCCCGTTCGATCTGGCGCAAACGGTTTTTCCGAATGGAAACAAGCTGATCCACATCCTTGATCAGGCCAATGATCAGCGGCTTTTTTAACTGATCAAGCTCCGGCGGGAGCGGACAGCCCGGCACAAACGGAATATTGGCCGCTTTGATGCCGCGATTAGCCAAATAAACCGATGTTGGTGTTTTTGATGTCCGCGAGACGCCAACCACCACTACATCGGCATCTTCCAGATCCCAAGTTGCCTGGCCGTCATCATGGCTGAGCGCATAATCGATCGCTTCGATCCGATTAAAATAATCCTCGTCCATTTTATGAAGCGCACCAATACGCCCGCGCGATTGCTGGCCAAGATAACCTGCCATCATTGTGATGGTGGTATCGAGAACATGGCTGTGCGGCACCTGCATACGCCGGCAGCCTTCTTCCAGCTTACGGCGGATGTCACTGTTAAACACCGTATACAGCACAATACCGGGATGACGTTCGATATCATTCAGAACACGGGCCAATTGCGCATCGGTTCGGATCAGCGGCCATACATGTTCATGGGCCTGAACATCGGGAAATTGGGCCACACAGGCACGCGCAACCCCGTCAACGGTTTCACCGGTTGAATCTGAAACAAGGTGCAGATGAAAAATATTGGTTTTGTCGTTCATATCTGCTCCATCGCGAATGCCTGTTTTTTACGCAGTTTCAAAAGGCACTTTTTCCTGAATCGGAGTCGGGCCTGTGGATAAATGTGCATAACGGGTGCGACTCCGGCAAAATTCATCAGACGAATTTTATCCCAAGCCCTTTACAAAATTGCTCAAACCAGTTGTCCCGTTCTGGATAACCGGAAAATTTCTCCCGTGATAGCAGGGATAACGGGCACAAAACCAGTTTATTCCCCGTTATCCACATTATTCAAAATCGTCTTTTCCCAAGGCAGAGTCTGAGAGTCGTTCGGAGTCGTCCCCAGTTTTCCCCAAGATTGATTGCGACGGATCAAATTATCCGAGTCGCAATGTGGATAAGATGTGAACCAAATTTAATCCCGGTTATCCACAGGAAACCACTAACAAACAACATCCTTTTTTCTTTAAAGAGGTTTTGTTAGGAGAACGGTGGAAAAAACGCATGGATAGGTCACGGCCCGTCTCGGGCACCGTGGACCGGGGATCGAAAAACAGGAACTGGACAAACATATGCCTGAACAAAAAAAGCTGTTTCTGCGTGCGTTAGCTGGCGAAACACTTCCGACACCGCCAATCTGGCTCATGCGCCAGGCAGGTCGCTATCTTCCGGAATATCGTGCCACCCGCGCAGAAGCCGGTTCGTTTCTCGATCTTTGTTATAACCCGGATCTGGCATGCGAAGTAACGCTGCAACCACTACGCCGTTACGATTTTGATGCCGCCATCCTGTTTTCTGACATTCTCGTCATTCCCCAGGCGCTAGGGCAGCATTTGGCCTTCAAGCAAGGGGAAGGCCCCCAGCTGGACCCTATCCGCGACGAGGCAGGCCTTTCACGCCTGAATATCGATGGCATTCATGATGTGCTGGGTCCGATTTACGAAACCGTCAGCAAACTTTCGTCTGCCATTCCCAGCCATACAACCCTGATTGGCTTTGCCGGTGCTCCCTGGACGGTCGCGACCTATATGGTTGAAGGCAAAGGCAGTAAGGATTTTGCCAATATTCGCCGGTTTGCCTATGGCAATCCTGATGGTTTTGCCAAATTGATCGATATTCTGGTTGAGGCAACCACGCAATATCTGCTGGCCCAAATCAAGGCCGGGGCAGAAACGATCCAGCTTTTTGAAACCTGGGGCGGTGTTTTATCGGAAAACGGCTTTCATCGCTGGGTGATTGAACCAACCCGCAAAATCGTTGCAAACATTAAGGCCGTGCACCCGGATATGCCGATCATTGGCTTTCCAAGGGGTGCGGGTTTGCATTTGCTGGATTTCAAAAATCTGACCGGTGTCGATGCGGTGGGTCTTGATAGTGGTGTTCCATTGAAATGGGTTGCCGAAAACCTGCAAAAGCTGGGCCCGGTGCAAGGCAATCTTGATCCGATGTATATGATTACCGGGGGGGATGAAATGCTGATCGAAACCCGCCGTATTCTTGATACGCTTGGAAACGGGCCGTTCATTTTCAATCTGGGTCACGGGATTACCCCGGAAACCTCGCCGGAAAATGTTGCAAAACTGGTGGAATTCATTCGTCGCGGTGAATGAATTGTTTAATCAATGAAATCCATTGGAAAAATCAATTCGTAATGAGAAGCAACTTCATTGCTTTATTGAGTGTTCCTGTCATCCTGTTTCCAGGATCAGAGCGGATTTTTTGATTTACGGCCAAATAGTGCATTTCGCCCCTGCGGAGTGTCGGAAGGATTTTGTCTATGCCCGATCAAGTTCGAAAAAAACGTGCCATCATCCTGTTTAACCTTGGTGGTCCGGATGGCCCTGATGCCGTGAAACCGTTTTTGTTCAACCTGTTCAATGACCCGGCCATTATCAGTCTGCCCAATCCGTTCCGGTTTTTGCTGGCAAAGCTGATTTCATCGCGGCGCGAACCGGTCGCCCAGGAGATTTATGCCCATCTTGGTGGGAAATCCCCCCTGCTGGAATTAACGCAGGATCAGGGCCATGCGCTGGAACGCAGCCTGAATGACCATGATGACGGTTTTGACAATCGCTGTTTCATTGCCATGCGCTATTGGAAACCCTTTGCCGATGAAACCGCCCAGGCGGTGAAGGCCTGGGGGGCAGATGAAATGATTTTGCTGCCGCTTTATCCGCAATTTTCAACGACCACCAGCGGGTCATCGGTCAAGGACTGGAAACGGGCCTGCCGGGACGTTGGTTTAAATGTTCCGATGAAAACAGCCTGCTGTTATCCGACCAATGACGGCTTTGTCAGTGCAACGGCCGATATGGTCCGCGAAGGATATGAAAAAGCCCTGGCTGAAAATAAAGGGACCCCGCGCCTGCTGTTTTCAGCCCATGGTGTGCCCAAGGCGGTGATCAGCAAGCGGAATGATCCTTATCAGTCGCAAATTGAAAAATCAGCCCAGGCCGTGGTTGATAAAATGGCGATTAAGGGCCTTGATTGGCTTGTCAGCTATCAAAGCCGGGTGGGTCCGATGGAATGGATTGGCCCGTCAACCGAAGACGAGATCAAGCGTGCCGGTCAGGATGGTGTGCCATTGGTGATTGTGCCGATTGCATTTGTAACCGAGCATTCCGAAACTCTGGTGGAACTGGATATCGAATATCGCGAAATCGCCGATCATTTGAATATCCCGGTTTACCAGCGTGTGCGAACGGTGTGTTCGCATCCCAAATTTATTGCCGGTCTCGTAAATGTGATTAACGAAACGCAAACAGCCCTCGACCAAAACGGGACAGACAGTGATAGTGCCGAGACCCGTGGCTGGTGGTGCCCGGATGATCATGTTTGTGCAACGGCCAAACAGCCGGGTTAAGCACATTGATCTGACTGATTTTAAAAATCAAAACCGAGAGATCGATGGATTTATATAGCATTATCAAATCGTTACATGTCATCAGTATCATTGCCTGGATGGCGGGTATGCTTTATTTGCCGCGTCTTTATGTTTATCATTGTGATGTAGCACCGGGTTCTGAAGCGGATGAAAAATTCAAGGTGATGGAACGTCGCCTGTTACGCGCGATCATGAATCCGGCGATGATTGCCAGCTGGATTTTTGGTGGTTATCTGATCGTTGTGACTGGTGCCATGACCGAAGGCTGGTTTCACGTGAAACTTCTATGTGTGATCTTGATGACCGTCGCGCATATGATGCTGGCGAAATATCGTCGCGCCTTTGAGGCCGGTGCCAATACCAAACCGGCAAAATTCTATCGTGTCTTTAACGAAGTGCCGACCGTTCTGATGATTATCATTGTCTTCATGGTGATCGGAAAACCGTTCTGATTCTGGCTTTGATTTCGTCTTTATCCAGGCATCAAGATGCAAAAAACCCCGCTATGAGAAGCGGGGTTTTTTAATATTAAGATTTTTTGTGAATATCTAATTCAGAAAAATCAGGCGTTACCGGCCGGGGTGCTTTCGGCAGTTTGCGCATATTTTTTGCGAAACAGATCGGTAAAATCAATCGGGTGCATCATCAGCGGCGGGAACCCACCATCGGCTGTCAGATCGGCAATGATCTTACGGCCATAAGGGAACAGCAAACGGGGAACTTCGATCAGAAGAACCGGCAGGCGGTGTTCCTCGGGAACATTCAGGGTGACAACAGCGCCATATTGCAGTTCGGCAATGAAGGCGACCTTGTCTGCGACTTCTGCCTGAACGTCAATTTTCAGAACCACTTCATGCAAGCGCTGGTCTTCGGTTGTCCGGGCCTGAACATCAACATCAATGTTGATTTTCGGCTGCTGTTGCATCGCAACGCTTTCCGGCGCATTCGGATTTTCAAAAGACAAATCCTTGATATATTGGGCATGGATGGTGATCGGATTGCCAGCCTGTTCTTGTGCTGCGTCCGTGCCTTCTGCACCGGTGGTATTTTCAGCCATTAAAAGATAACTCCCTCAAATCCTGGAATTGGTCAGAAAAAAGCCGCTTACGTCTGGTTCAACGAGATAAAGCTATGGAACCTTTTCTCGCTTTCTTTTCAGAACCTGTCGCGAAACCGGCTTTTTTTTGACATCAAAGGTTCGGTGCCCTTGGGGGCAGTACGAAAATAACGCCTGATGGCCTAGCATGTCTGGAACAGACGGGCAAGATCAAGGCTTGGGCAAAGATGTTTTTGCCCGGTTTACCCATTTAACCCATCTCTGGTGAAGGGGCCGAAACCAGCCTGCTGTGTCTGGGCCATATGTTACCTGGTTTGGCGAATATTGCAGTAAAACCGGTTTCGGATCAGAGATTTAAGTATCGCAATATGTAGTACGGATATGAAAAAAGGCCTGGTGTGTCCCCGACCTTGGATGTTCGATATTAGATGTTGGGCCCAGAACCAATATCGCAAATGTTACTCATTGCGGGGTGGCAGGTTGCGATTTTGATCGTTGGGGTCAGATGTGTTTTCGCTAGCATTGTCGTTATGCTGATCAAGATCTTCATAATCGCCATCAATGATGGGGCCGCTACCATTGTGGCGCTTACCCGCGGATGCCGATGGACCGCCAGATCCAAACGGATTACCCCCTGGCTGAGCACCGCCTCGACGCGCATTTGCACCAAATGACATGCGCATTTTACCCGATTTCATCAATTTCAGAATAACACCTGCCCCAATCGCCCGGCGCAATGGCGGAATGAGCAGCAAAAAGCCAATTGAATCGGTCACAAAGCCTGGCGTTAACAGCAGCATGCCGGCAATCAGAATACAGACACCGTCAAAAAGCGGACCGATTGGCATTTCACCACGGTCAAGCTCTTGCTGGGCGCGGGCCAGGGTTTGCAGGCCCTGTATCCGCATCAGGGATGTGCCAAGAATTGCAGTTAAGATGACAATCGCAATGGTCGGCCATAACCCGATCAATTCGCCAGCCTGAATAAAAACGGCGATTTCGACAATCGGTATGACGACAAAAATGCCAAAAAGAATAAAGCCCATAATTGCTCCGTCTGGCGCTGGCTATTTGTAAATAAACAGAATGAACGATAATACGACATTCTGTGTCAAATGCTTTCAAGCTGCTGCGATACCGACATAACTGGACAAAAATGCGGCATCGCGCCAGCCATCTGATGTTGTTTTAACACGTTTATCGGTGTTCTGGTGAAGTTGATCACATTTTTCCTGTTTGGATAGTTGCCCTTGCATTCAGATAAGGCCATACCATTTCACCAATACAGGCTGTATGATGGCGGTTGCCGTCCGTCGACACCTCTAAAGCATGAGTTCGGAATTGCAATATTTTGATATTATTCTATTTGCTCTGATCGCTATTTTTCTGATTTTGCGCCTGCGCAGTGTGCTGGGCCGCAAAACCGGCAATGAGAAGCAGGGTCCAACGGATATTTACGGGCGTCGCATGAAGGATGATGCGAACAGCGTATCGCCGCGTGATAATTCTGGCGCGCAAGGCAGTGACAATGTTTACCGTTTGCCTGATTCGCACCGCGATAATGCGGCTGATAATTCCGTATCCAATCCGGCTTTGACGCAAATCCATCGTGCCGACAGTTCCTTTAGCCAGCAGGAATTCCTGAATGGTGCGCGCATGGCCTTTGAAATGATCGTCGAAAGCTTTGCCAAAGGCGATAAGGATACGCTGAATTCCCTGCTCTCGCCCGAGGTTTATAAGAATTTCTCCAGCGCGATTGATGCCCGTGCCACCAGTGACGAGCATGAAGAAACCACGCTGGTGGGCATTAAATCAGCCGTTATTGATGAGGCCAATATCGAAGGGCGAACCGCCTATATCACGGTAAGATTTGTCTCCGAAGAAGTCTCGATCGTACGGAACCCGGCCGGCGATATCATTTCGGGGGACCCCAACAAGGTTATCGAAGCCGAAGACCTTTGGACCTTTGCCCGCAATCTTGAAAGTTCCGATCCCAACTGGCTGCTTGTTGCGACCGAAACGCCCGATGACGAGGGCTAATGACGCTTTAAGCCCTTTTTGGCTGTGATTTTGATTTCAAAGGTGGGTCTGTCTTGCGCAGGTCCGCCTTTTTTGTTGGCGATGATCCGCTTTTTGCGGAATTTGTTGCTTCTGCTTTTGGTTTTTTAACCGTTTCTGGCGACACTGGGCCGGTAGAGTTTTCGTTCCGGTCTGTTCAATGGCGGCTTTTTTGACCAACAAATCTTCTTCCCTGCTTATCAGCATTTTTGTCGGCTTTATCGCAATTCTGGCGGCAGGCGGTGCGGCCTGGTTTTTTTGGCCGCAAATTTCCGATTATATTACCCCGCCCGAAAAGCCGGACCATTTAACCCTGTCCCCTGCCCGTTTTACCGACCTGGATGGCTGGCAAAGCGATAACATGCAGCCAGCCCTGGTGGCCTTTCAACGCTCCTGTGAGCGGATGTTACGGCGTGCTGATGATAAAAATATCGGCCCTGATCCGCGTATGGGAACGGTGGCAATGTGGCGCCCAGCCTGCGAGACGGCGCTGGAAATTGATGCCACAACCATTCGCAGCGAAGATCTCAGAACTTATTTTCAAACCTATTTTGCGCCGTATCACGCCGGTAACAATAATGACCCGGTGGGTCTGTTTACCGGCTATTACGAACCGGAACTGCATGGCAGCCTGACCCGCCACGATGCCTATCAAATCCCGCTTTATCTAAAGCCGGATGATATGATCAATATTGATCTGGGGGCTTTTCGCGATGCGCTTAAGGGGCAAAAGGCGGTTGGCCGGTTAACCGGCAACAAAGTAGTCCCCTATTTTAACCGCAGCGAGATCGAGGCCGGGGCGCTGTCAAACCGCGACCTTGAACTTGTTTGGGTTGATGATGCGGTTGATGCCTTTTTCCTGCAAATTCAGGGGTCCGGTCGGGTGGTTCTCGATGATGGCAATATTTTGAAGGTTGGATATGCGGCAACCAATGGCCAGGCCTATTTTGCCATTGGTCGGGAATTGATCAAACGCGGTGCCCTGACACCCAAAACCGTTTCGCTGCAAACCATTCGGCAGTGGCTGCATGATCATCCGGACCAGGCCGATGACGTTATGAATATGAACGCATCCTATGTCTTTTTCCGAAAATTGCCCGGTGATCCCGATGCCGGCCCGATCGGGGCACAGGGGGTGCCGCTTGAAACCGAACGGTCGCTGGCAGTTGACCGGCGTTTTCATGCTATGGGTGTTCCGATCTGGCTTGAAACCCGTGATGCCATGAATGCGGATCGGAATTTTCATCAATTAATGATCGCCCAGGATACTGGCGGGGCCATTCGCGGGCCGGTACGCGGCGATATCTTTTTTGGGCCGGGCGAAAAGGCGGCGCTGCATGCCGGGCATATGAACCGCCAGGGGCAAACGTATCTTTTGTTACCGCGCAGTATTTCGATTGCTGACCCGGCGGCAAACCGGCAGGATAAAAGGTAAAGCAACTTTTTCAGGCTTTGTTTCCCGTTATCAGACACGGACCTTTGACATGATCCGTCACATCGTTTTGGTACAGGTGCCCTATTATGCCGATCTGGCAGAAAGGGATGATGTTTTTGCAGCCCTTCAGGATATTGCCGTAAAAACGCCGGGGATGCTGGCCTTTTCAGGCGGGCAAAATTTGGAAAAAGACGGCATGCATCAGGGATTTACCCACGCCTTTACCATCGACTTTGTCGATATTGATGCCAAGGATCACTATCTTTCCAGCCTTGATCAAAACAATGTCGGCCATCGGTTGGTTAAACTGGCCGAAGGCGGGCTTGGGGGTATTTTGGTGATGAATACCACCATAAACAGCATATCGGCAACCGGCCCCAAACGTCGGCGCAAACTTGAAGCCAGCTGGGGATGATATACTAAAAAATCATATATAAGAATAAATGATAGTATCTAATTTCGATTTTTAGCGGGTTATTTTACGAAAAAACAGGCAGGAAACACATCCTGCCTGTTCATATTTTGGTTGGTATTTTGGTGTTGGTTGCCCGGAAAACTATCGGATTTTACTGGGCAGCAACTGTGTCGCTATTGGTTGCGGGGGCTGTTTCGCCTTTGCATCCGCGCGATTTGCGCTGGCGCTGGCTTTCCGATTTCAGCTGACCACAGGCGGCCAGAATATCGCGGCCACGCGGCCAGCGGATGGGCGCTTCATAGCCATATTCATTAAGCGTATTGGCAAATTTCTTGATACCCGATGTCGGGGTGCATTCATAATCCGATCCCGGCCATTTATTGAACGGAATCAGGTTAAATTTACAATGAACGCCCTTTACCAGCTTTGCCAGGGCCCGCGCATGTTCGGGCTGGTCATTGACACCCTTTAACATCACATATTCCATCGTGATGGGGCGCGAATTGGACATGCCGGGATAATGGCGGCAGGCATCCATCAATTCTTTAAGCGGATATTTCTTGTTGATCGGCATGATGTGATTGCGCAGGTCATCATCTGGTGCATGCAGCGAAATGGCCAGGCCAACGCCCAGATCCTCGCCCGCGCGGACAATTTCAGGCACCACGCCCGATGTGGACAGGGTAATACGCCGCCGCGAAATTGAAATGCCTTCGCCGTCCATGGCAATGCGCAAGGCATCCCGAACATTTTCATAGTTAAAAAGCGGTTCGCCCATACCCATCATGACAATATTGGACAGGCGGCGAATGCCATTGGCCGGGGTTGGCCATTCGCTGTAACTGTCGCGTGCCACCATGAACTGGCTGATGATTTCACCTGGTGTCAGGTTGCGAACCAAAAGCTGGGTGCCGGTATGGCAAAACTTGCAGGTCAGCGTGCAGCCCACCTGGGAGGACACACATACAGCACCGCGATCTTCGTGACGATCCGGGATATAAACGGCTTCGGCTTCATTGCCATCGCCAAAGCGCATCAACCATTTATGGGTGCCATCTTCGCTTAGTTGATCTGCGGTCAAGACCGGGCGGCCAATCACATAATCCTGGCTTAAGCGTTCACGCAGTTTGACCGAAATATTGGTCATGCCATCAATGCTGGTGACACCGCGGTTATACATCCAGTTCCACAGCTGTTTGACGCGAAACTTGCTTTCCCCCATGCCCGAAAGAACTTCGGTCAGTTCCTCGCGGGTCATGCCAATTAAATCCTTGCGGCCATCGGCTGTCAGTCCGCCTTTGGCACGGGCGACAAAATCGGCCAGACCGGGCTTTGACGCATCGGCAGATCCGGCCTCACCCCCAACCGCTGCGGGCGCATCCTGGGCCGTCGCAGCATCAGAATTCTGATGTGACGGATCCATATCGCTAGTGGCGGTGTGTAAGACATCGCTGTCGGTCATTCCGGTCTCTCTCTTGTCGTGCAAGGGGTGTTATGGTGTTTTGGCCTGGTTTTTGCGGGTCACCAAGGAGGCCAGACATAACATATTTGCTTGCTGCCTCATATGGGCATGGCGGTTGCCAATGCAAATGCCATCGCAAATTCGGCGGAAAATCCAATGTTATGGATGGGTCAAAGACACGCAATCAACATGATCAATGCCAATTCCAAAAAACAGTCGCCCCGCATATAGCGGAGCGACGATCATTTATAAACGATAAATTTCACATTGCAGCCATCAGGCCCCAACAGAGCCGGCCCTTTTGGGGCTAATCTGGGGCTTGCGCCATCATGCTCGCCAGGTCCGTTATAAACCGCGTTTGCGGCTTAATTAACGGTCTTTGCGTTGCAAGCCTTTGAAATGGCGTTATAGGCATCGGTGAAACCGGAAAGAGAATAGGTATCCGTCGTTTTGGTATCACGCGATGAATAGCCCACAACAGTCATTTTGATGCCGGCTTTCATGGCCTTGACCAGTTTGCGGTCTTCTTCGCTATTCACGGCCCAGGCTGAATCATCATAGGTAAACAGTTTAAAACGATTCGAATCGACGCGGACGTCAACTTCGCTGTTTTTCTTGTAGGTATAGCCGGTGATGAAGCTGACCTCGTTAAACAGTTTCAGCGAGGGCCGATGTGTGACCATGACGTAAATTTTGCCACGTTTGGTATAGTCGCCTTTGGCCGATGTCGGCTGGCTGCCCATGTAACAAACTTTTTTGCCCTTTTCCGTATAGGTATAGGCTTCCCACTTATTGTAGACGTCGATCAATTCCGGGGAATTCTGCGCAAAGGCCGAACTGCTGCTGGTCACCGAGACCATCATGGCAATGGCGCCAATAACGGTGCTTTTGACGAGACGATGTACTGCTTTTTCCATTGTATCCGCGTAACTAATCTGTGGTTATCAGGATCTTGGTGCTGGCACAGGGCCAACAGGCGTACATTGCGATTAAAATGGATATGCGCACCGCAGGGGCGGTTTTGCCGGGGCCATTTTCATCACATTATAAACCGAATTAATCATTACCGACCAATGTGGCTGTCAAAGGTAAAGATTCGACCAAGGAATCACAGCTTTTTCACGATTGGCGGATGTATTTTTCGGTTCGAATTTTACCCCTGGTGCGATGACCGGGATTTTACAATCTCATCAAGGCATTCCTGCAGGCCAATTTTGCCCTCGCCATTGCGCAACCGGGCCAGCATGTGGGCTAAAACCGGCTTTTTGCTTTTGCCTTGCGGATAAAAGAAAATATCTAGCGCACACCGGTCAGAGCGATATTGCCACACCTTTGCCGGCCCTTCACCGCGCTGCATTTCCGGTTTGCCCAGTTTGGCCTCGACCTTTTTGCCATCAAGTTTGGCAAGCGATGCCACCTTGACCCGAACAAAGGGAATGGCCGCGGTTTTTTTCGGCGGGGCCGGTTTTACAGGGGGAATGTGCGATGCCAGCTTATGGGATTTGGATGCTTTAACATCGTTGGCCTTTCCCGCATGATCGGGTGCCATTGCATCACTATAGGATGCCCCGTTCAGGGTATTGGTGCCGTAATTATTGTTTGTTGCACCAGGTGCAACGGCATTTCCGGCACAGGCCGCCAGCATAACTGAAAGCCCGATTGCGGATAAAACGGCACACAGACTTTTCCGGGAACTGACAGGCAGCTTCCCGGAAATGTCAGGCAGGTTTTTTAAAAGATTTGCTGCAGCCACGGATCAGGAATCGTCACTTTTACGTGGAATGGTGATCGCAGCAGACGGGGCCTGGCGATGTGACGGGTCATCGATGCTTTCAACATAATCAAGGCTGCCCTTGATGCGGGCGCCATTTGCGACCTGCAGGCTGCCATAATTGATCGAGCCCTGAATTTCCGCTGTTCCCATAATGGAAACGCGATGGGCGTTCAGCTCGCCCTGGAAAGTACCGCTGATTTCGGCTTCATCAACCGTGACGGTGCCAACAAAGGTGCCCCCATCGCAAATTTCAATGCGCTGGCAATCGTTGATCTGGGCTTCGACATGGCCTTCAACAACCAGAATATCACACGAACCGATTTCACCTGACAGGCGGATGTCGCGCCCGACCGTCAGCTTTTTGCCGTCATTGTTGGAAACCGGGTTGCTGGGACGGTTAGCACTGCCGCGGGTCGGAATTTCCAACGGACGTTTCGGGATTTCCGGGCGGAAATTGGTGGAATGCGGTTTGCTGGACATTGCGGGTTCATCCTTGGTACGCGTCTGGGTAAACAGGCGCGGCTCGCTGCGTTTTTCAGATGTGTTTTCCGGTTTTGCGGCCGGTGATGATGCCGATGTTACCTCAGGCCGGGCAATCGACGTATCATTCTTTGCACCGATCTCTTTCGGTTCCAAAGATGTATCCGACGAAGCGGGTCTGCTGTCGACTGTTTTGTTGGCTTTTTTCTTACCGAACATGGGATTGACCAATCCTTGTCTTGCAGTTTCTGGCGAGAGGCGGCGCCATGATGGGGATGGGGGAACGTTGTATTAAAAGGGTTTTATGGCTGTCAGGTGACGGCACCGGGCTGGAAGGCGCCAAGACGGATGCAATAATGCACCATAAAGGCCGTTGCAATGATGGGGGCGACCAGATTGACAATCGGAATGGTCATCAGGAAGGTCAGGCCAATTCCGGCAATCCATAATTTCATCTGGCGGCTTTTGCGAAAGGCCGTCATGGTTGCCATATCGTAGCGACGCGCGGCGACCAGTTCAAAATATTCACGCGAAAGCAGATAGCCATTCATCCCGTAAAAGGCAATGACGTAAAACGGGCCGGTAATCAGCAACGGCAAAATCAGAATGTTTAACAACAGGGCGGTCAGCGCAAATTTAATCCCGCTGACCAGTGCTTCGATAATTGGCTGTTCACGCGGTTGGGGCAGCTTGGGATAGTGCTTTTCTTCAACCGCTTCGGCAATCTGGTCCAACAGTAGGCTGCTGATCAAAACCGTTACCGACGGGAATAACAGCAAAACCAGAACCGCCAGGCCAACACCCAAAAGCCAATCGACAGCGGTTTCAAGCCAGCCGCCATTGGTGAAAAAATCAATTGAATTCAGGGTAAAGCCAATCGCTCCCCACAGGGCCACAATGGTGACAATCGCACCACCCACCCCGATCAGAACCACCTTGCGAAATCGGGGATCGGAAAACTGGGCCAGGGATTTCATGAAATCATTGATCATTTTTTCGGGTCGGGTCCTGTTCTCGTGCAGTCGGTCAGATGCCAGATTTACTTGGTTCGCAGGCAAATAAGGCGGGCAAATTTCATAACATCATACCGTGATAGGCAATGAAAATTAACAGCCGGTGAAGCCCGCACCCTCTTTTGCCAATAACCTCGAAAAGATGCAAATGATCGTTATTTTCGCATCGTTTTTACCGTGAAAAAGGCCCGTTGGTGCAGTCCGATGATAAATTTGAAACGCGCACAAAAAAAGGCGTTCGGTCAGGGGGAATAACCGAACGCCAAAGCTCCAAATCGTCAGGAGCGTGAGGAAAATGGCAGGGGAAACCGTTTCCTCACATTGGGTCTTCCCAAAAACAGGGAAGCCTTTTGACATTACTTCATATGGGAATGCGTCGGGCAAAATGCCAGTATTTTGCGCTCATGACAGATATTTATTTAGAGCATATCTGCACAAATAACGCCCTAGTTGCCCCGGCCAACCCAGATCCGTTTGAATTTAAACAGTTCCGGGTCCAGCTTCATGCCTTCCTGGGTATTATACAGCGTTACCGTGGTTTCAATTCCGGTGGCATCATCGACAACCCATTGGCGCAATTGCAGCGGATTATCCTGGAAAACCAGGGTTACATTGCCAGCTCCCGGGTCTGATTTGCGGACCAGCTTGATGCGAATGGTTTCCGCTGTACGGCGGAAATCGATGATCTCGACATCGCGGCTGAGCGATACCTTGTCCGCCAGAATCAGCCCTGCCGGGGTATCATCAATGTTGAAATAGGTCGGGGCGTTGATTTCCTTGTCATAATAAATGAAATCATGCCCGGTTGCGACCAGCAGGATTTTCGAGGGCGGCGCATATTCAAAGCGCATTTTGCCCGGTCGCTCCATATATACCTTGCCTTTGGCCGCCCCCCCGTCTGACGAGATCTGGACAAAGTCGGCCTTCAGCGTCGTGATCCCGTTCATGTAATCTTCGATCCGGGAAACGTCTTTTTGCTGGTCGCTTGTCAGTTTTATCGCATCTTCTGCAGCATGTGCAGGACTTGGGGCGAATATGCCGTCGCCGCCAAAAGGCAAGCCGGTAATGGCTGTTCCAGCCAACAGGGCCGTGAGAGCAAGCGGACGAACCGCAGATGCAATTTTTTTGGCAGACATGGCGAAGCGCAATTTTAAAACCATTTAAGTAGCCTGTTTGTCAGAACCGCTTGATGCAATGGCGATTGCGAAAAGCCAGCGGCAGGTGATAGGTATTTTGTTAAACATATCGCATCATTTGGCGTTCAAGGCCAGCTTGGTCAAGTAATGCCTGCAAATGATCACAATTGGCGGAAAGTTGCCAGAATTGGCCTCCGCGACAAGGAGATACCCGGAAGATGAGCCGTATTGTCGCCATCCAGATGGACCCGGTTGAAGATATCAATATCAAGGGTGATTCAACCTTTGTGATGGGTCTTGAAGCACTTGAACGTGGTTATCAGCTTTATCACTATCACCCGGATGACATGTTTTATGATCAGGGCCGGGTGAAGGCACAGGTCCGCCCGCTGGTCTTGCGCAATGAAGCAGGCAATCATTATGATTTGGGTGACGCAAAGATCATTGATCTGGCGCGCGAAACCGATGTGATCCTGATGCGTCAGGACCCACCCTTTGACATGAACTATATCACGGCAACCCACCTGCTTGAAGCGATCCACCCGGAAACCTTCGTGGTTAATCATCCCGGTCATGTTCGTAATGCGCCGGAAAAGCTGTTTGTCACCGAATTTCCCGACCTGATGCCGCCGACCATGATCACCCGGTCGCTTGAACGGATCCGTGATTTCCGTAAACAGTACAAAGACCTGATCATAAAGCCGCTTTTTGGCAATGGCGGTGCCGGTGTGTTCCATATCAAGCCCGATGACGAAAATGTCGCCTCCCTGGTCGAGCTGTTTGCCGCACAATCGCGCGAACCGCTGATGGTGCAGGCTTATGTGCCTGCGGTGCGCAAGGGGGATAAACGCATCATTCTGGTCGATGGCAAACCGGTGGGTGCGATCAACCGCGTGCCGGCTGATGGCGAGGCCCGGTCCAACATGCATGTTGGCGGTGTTGCCGAAAAATCGATGCTGACCGACCGTGAAAATGAAATTTGCGACCGCATCGGGCCGGAGCTTAAAAAGCGTGACCTGATTTTTGTCGGTATTGATGTGATTGGCGATTATCTGACTGAAATTAACGTCACCTCGCCGACCGGCCTTCAGGAAATCAACCGTTTTGACGGCTCCAAACTGGAAGCCCTGATTTGGGACGCGATTGAAACGCGCCTGTCTTAATCACAACAACGATTTTGGCTTTTGCCGCGAATGCACAAAGCCCCTTTGGCCTCAGCCCTGCTGGTCAAAGGGGCTTTTTTTGTTTGTCGGGCAATGTTGGTCCTGTCTGCTCATAGCAATCTGCGCTGATCGAAATCGCTCCGGGCAGCCTTCAATCGTTTTCGACGCCCCTTTCTTTACACGGCATCGGCCGCGCGGTGCGGGTGCGTCTAACCCGTTCTCCATCAGTTTCTCCTCATAGAAAATTGGCCTAACATGGTTTCGGGCGCTATCGGATTGTTGATCTTTGCCACGATAAAGTCATAGCCGCCCGGCAGGTTGGATCTTTTCAGATCGGCAAAGTTTCTGTTTTTACGGAACT